>RHKY01000047.1 GCA_008363385.1 Acidobacteriota bacterium
TACGCCCCGGCCCACGCCCCGGCCGCCCCCGTGGCGGCCCCGGCCGGCGCCTCCGGCTGGCCCGACCCTCCCGACATGAACTGGGCGCTCGTCCTCGTCCTGTCGCTCGTCACGTGCGGGATCTTCGGGATCTTCTGGATGTTCAAGCAGGCCCTCTACGCCAAGCAGCTCGACCCGAAGAGCCAGGGCGTCACGTTCTACACCGGCTGGGTGGCCTGCGCGGTCGCCGCGTTCGTCCTCCAGTGGGTGGTCGGGGGCTTCTTCCTCCCGCGGCTGGTGAACCTCGCGGGGCTGGCCCTCCTCGTCCTCGGCGCCTTCAACATGCGCGACAGCTTCCAGCGGCACTTCACGACGAACGAGCCGGTGGGGCTCTCGCTCCACCCGGTGATGACGTTCTTCTTCTCCGGCCTCTACTTCCAGTACCACCTGAGCCGCATCGCCAACTGGCGAAGGACCGGCGTCCTGGCGTGAGGAGCCCCTCCTCCCGGGCGGCCGTCGGGGCCCTCGTCCTCCTCGGGCTGGCGCTCCCGTCCGCTCCCGCCCGGGCCGCGACGCGGACGCGCGACGTCCGGAAGGAGGCCGCCGCCCCGCCGGCCACGCGGCTGACGCTGACGAACCTCGCGGGCCGTGTGCGGGTCGAGCCCCACCGCGGCCCGGGCATCCTCGTCGAGGCGCGGCTGACGGCCCGGGCCGGCTCGGAGGAGGAGGCCGGCCGCCTCCTGTCGCTCCTGGACGTGTCGGTGGAGCGGGCCGACGGGACGGTCGAGGTGACGGCCCGCTACCCCGTCGAGACGCACACGGTCTACCGTTACACCGAGGGGATGGCCGGGGCGCGCCTCGTCAGCCGGTGGACGGGCGTCGAGTGGGACCACCCCTACCAGGGCCGCCGCGTCACGGTGACGACGCGCCGGGACGGGACCGAGCTGTTCGCCGACTTCGTCCTCCGCGTCCCGGCGGGGGTCGCGGTGGAGGTGAGGAACGCCTTCGGGCACGTCGTCGTGAGGGACCTCGCCGGGGAGCTCTCCGTCGAGGCCCGCGTCGCCGACGTGGAGGTCCGCGGCGGGAAGGGCGGAGCCCGCGTCCGGACCGAGCTGGGGGACGTCGTGGCCACGGGGCGAAAGGGCGCCGTCCGGGTGGCGACGCGGATGGGCGACGTCCGGCTCGAGGCCCTCGCGGGAGAGGTCTCGGTCGAGACCCTCTCGGGCGAGGTGAACGCCCGGGGCCTCTCGGCCGACGGCGCCCTGGACGTTTCGACCGGCAGCGGCGACGTCGAGCTCGTGGCGGACGTCTCCCGGGCAACCCGGGTGAGGATCGAGACGGGGAGCGGCGACGTCGAGGCGACCCTCGAGAGGCTCCCGGCGGTCCGGATCTCGGCGGTCTCGCGGGGCGGCGAGGCGAAGGTCTCGCTCCCGGGCCTCTCCACGAAGGGCGAGGAGTCCGACTCCGTCGAGGCCGAGTTCCTTGAGCCCGAGCCGGGCCGGGAGCGGGTGCCGGTCGAGGTCCGGAGCCGCAGCGGGAACGTCCGGGTCCGGGGCCGGTGACCGGCCGGCGCCGGGCCGGGAGCGCGCGCGGGTCGCGCCGGCTTCCGGGCGCCGGGCTCCTGGGCGCGGCCCTCCTCCTCGCGGCCGGCAGCGGGATCGCGGCCCCGCCCGAGGTCGTCGTCGTGGCCCCGCCCTCCCTGGCCGGCGTCGCGCAGGAGGTGCGGGACCTGGACCCGGCCGGGTTCCTGCCGGCGATGGACCTCCTCGGCCTGACGGACGGCGGCGCCGCGATCCGCGTCGTCGTCGCCGAGGAGGCGTCGACGGCAGCCCGGGGCGTCCCCGGGTGGGTGAGCGGGTTCGCCCTCCCCTCGGAGGCGACCGTCGTCCTCTTCCCGTCGCGGACGATCCGATACCCCGACGACGGCCTCGCCGAGCTCCTCCGGCACGAGGTGGCGCACGTCCTCCTCCACCGGAAGAGCGGCGGCCGCCCCGTCCCGCGGTGGTTCTCGGAGGGGTTCGCCGTCGTCGCCTCCCGGGAGGTCACGCTGGAGGACCGCACGCGCGTGGCGGCCGTCTCCCTCCTCGGCTCGACCGTCTCCGTCGCCGGGCTGGACCGGCTCTTCCGGGGAGAGGAGGCCGAGGTCCACCGCGCCTACGCGCTCTCGACGGCCTTCTTCCGGCACCTCCTCGAGGAGCACGGCGGGGCGTTCCCGGCCCGCGTCCTCGACCGCGTCCGCGAAGGGGTCCCCTTCGAGTCCGCCCTCGAGCGGGCTCTCGGGGCACCGCTCCCCTTCGTCGAGCACGCCTTCTGGAACCGCCAGCGCTCCTGGGACCGGTGGCTCGTCCTCCTGACGAGCACCGCCGTGCTCTGGACCGGCGTCACCCTCCTCGGCGTGGTCGCCGCCGCGCGACGGCGGCGCCGCGACGCCAGGACCCTGGCCTCGTGGGCCGAGGCGGAGAGGCGGGCCGAGGAAGACCGGGCGACGGCCGGCGACCTCGGCGGAGACGACGGCGAGGAGAGGGGACCGGACTACCCGCCGCGCGGATAGCGCCCCTGGGTCCCGGGGACGTAGCCCGAGCCCGGCGGGGGCGCGGGCCGGGACCCTCCCATGCCCGGTACCATCGGGGGCTGCCCGGGGGCCGACTGCGTCCCGCTCCCCGGAGGGTAGGCGACGTTCTCCCCCTCGCGCCACTGGACCCCGGGGGGCGGGTAGGGCATCGAGTAGCCCGGCGCCTGCGAGGAGTCCCACTCGGGCCGGTACGGCCGGTCGGGGTTGAGGGCGGAGCGTCCCGCCTCTCCCTCGCCGGGACGCCGGCCTCGCCGGGACACCGCGGGGCCGTCTTGGCCAGCCCAGCCGGAGTCGCCGCCGTCCTCCCGGAGGGTGACGCCGCCGGTCGCGCCGCCGCCGGCAGGCCGGGGGCGCACGCGCTGCGTCGGGGCGCAGTCCGGGGTGTCGCAGCCGTCCTCGTCGCCGTCCGCCTCCTCGGCCTCGGCCGCTCCGGCGGGAACCTCCGCGTCGGCGCGGCGGGCCCGGGCGTCGGTGGCGAAGACCGTGTCCCCCCTCGCCGCCAACGGCTCGTCCGCGAGGGACGGGCCGGAGGGCTCGGCCTCGTCCCGCGGCGTCGCCAGGGTCATGGCGAGGAGGGAGAGGCCGACGAGGGCCACGAGGAAGAGGGCGAGCTTGAAGGTCCTGGCCATCGCGGTACCCGCGCCCTGGAGGGGCGCCGGGCCTCCTCTTCCAGTCTACGCGCGTTCCCCGGAGAGGGGATGGGCCTTCTCAGACGAGGAGGACCGTGAGCCCGGCCTCCTTCAAGGTGCGGACGTAGACCTTCTGGAGCCGGACCAGGACGGGGACGGTGTCGAGCAGCGCGTCGCGCCGGTTCCGGTCGTCGAGCCCGGCCAGCGTGATCTCCTCCCTCGCCAGCGCGAGAGGGATGGGTTGCTTGCCCTGGGCGCAGCGGGCAGCCACGACGGAGCCCAGCGTGGCCGTCACCGGGGGCGGGCTCCCCTTCTTCCGCCCCCAGCTCCAGGCCAGGTGGTGCCCCTTCCTCCGCCGGGCCGCGTCGGCCGGCCTCACGACGAGCTCGAGAGAGAGGTCCGGGAAGACGACCCGGGCCGCCATCTCGAGGGCGGCCAGGCGCGGCCCCGCCTCGGGGTGCCTGGAGACCATGTCGAGGAGGAGCTCCGAGCCCTTCCGGAACTCCTCCCCGCTCCAGGGCGGACGCCCGTCCCCGCCGCTCACAACGCGCCGAGTCTGGCACGGGCGGCGGGAAGGGCGGAACCGCTACTTCAGCTTGTCGAGCTCGGCGCGGATCCGCTTCTTCTGCGCGTCGTCCTGGACCATGGAGAGCGCCTTCTCGTAGCTGGCCTTCGCCGCCTTCTTGTCGCCCGAGATCGCCTGCGCCTCGCCGAGGGAGTCGTGGACGTTCCAGGAGTCCGGGTGGTCCTTGACGTTCTTCTGGAAGACCTGGATCGCCTCGGCGGTCTTCTCGTCGGCCAGGAGCTGGTAGCCGTACTGGTTGACCTCGGCCTCCGTGGCCTTCGCCATCGCCTTCTCGCGCAGCTCCGCGGCGCCCCTGGCGTCCCCCTTCTTCTCGAGGAGGGCGGCCTTCGTCCGCAGGTTCGTGAAGTTGGCCTGGATCCTCACCGACCGGTCGGCCCACTCCATCGCCTCGTCGAGGTTCGTGTCGTTCTTCAGGCACCAGGCCGCGGCCTGGTTCCAGCCCTGCCAGAAGAACTGCGGCACGCCCCGGAGCTGCTCGCGGAGGCTCGCCACGACGACCGTCTTCGTGTCGAGCTCCAGCGGGAAGGCGACGCGCCGCTTCTCCCATCGGAGGGCCACCGTCACCGTCGAGTCCGTCGGGTCGTCGAGGGTGAACTGGAGCCGCTCGACGAACGGGGCCTCTTCCGGCTTCACGGCGAAGCGGACGGCGTCCTCCTTAGGGTCGTAGCCGTAGCTCCCCCAGGCCTTCGCCTGGTTGGAGAGGATCACGGTCCACTCGTCCGGGCCAGGGATCACGTGGAGGCCGTACGCCCCGGCGGGGAGCGTCTTCCCCCCGGCCTTCGCGGGGGACGAGAAGGAGACGACGGTGTTCTCGTTGGCCCCCGCTCGCCAGACCTCTCCGTACGGGACCAGCTTTCCCCAGACCTCTCGCCCCTTCACGGCCGGGCGGGCGTAGTGGACGGAGACCTCCGTCAGCCCCACGGTCTGGGTGACCGAGGCCGACGGCGAGGCGTCGGGGAGGTTCAGGGGGGCGACCTGCGCCGCCGCGACAGCGGGAAGGAGAAGCGCGAGGGACACCAGGACGGGACGGATGTGCCGCATGGATCCTCCTCGGGAACCGCTCGCGGGCCCTCGGGCCAGCGCGATTCGAACGGATTCGAACGAATTCGCCGCTCTTTCGTACGGACCCGAGGAGCCCCGGGTTTCCTGGAGGCAGGATTTCGCCCAGAATCCCCGCCCAAGTCCACCGACTCCCCCGCGCGAAGGAGCCCGCCATGGAATACCGCCGCCTCGGCCGCTCGGGCCTGAAGGTCTCCCCTCTCTGCCTGGGCACGATGATGTTCGGCCGGTGGGGGAACGCCGACCACGACGACTCGATCCGCGTCATCCACGAGGCGCTCGACGCCGGGGTCAACTTCGTCGACACGGCGAACATCTACTCGTACGGCGAGTCGGAGGAGATCGTCGGCAAGGCGATCAAGGCGCGGCGGCAGGAGGTCGTCCTGGCCACCAAGGTCTGGGGCGCCATGGGGCCGGGGCCCAACCAGAAGGGGCTCTCGCGAAAGGCGATCCAGGAGCAGTGCGAGGCGAGCCTCAGGCGCCTGCAGACGGACGTCATCGACCTCTACCAGGTCCACCGCCCCGACCCGGAGACGCCGTGGGAGGAGACCCTCTCCACGCTGACCGACCTCGTGAGGCAGGGGAAGGTCCGGTACGTCGGCGCCTCCACGAACCACTGGGAGGTGCAAGGGCAGAAGGTGCTGACGGCCTGGGAGCTCGTCGAGACGCTCTGGCTCGCCGAGCGGAAGGGGTTCGAGCCCTTCGTCTCGCTCCAGCCCCCCTACAGCCTCCTCCGCCGCGTCGTGGAGTCCTCGCACTTCGAGATGACCCGCCGGTTCGGGATCGGGAACCTCGTCTGGAGCCCGCTCGAGGGGGGCTGGCTCTCGGGCAAGTACCGGAAGGGGAAGCCCAACCCGTCCGACAGCCCGCGGGCCGAGAAGTGGATGGGCGACACCGCCGACCCGAAGTTCGAGCGGCGGCTCCAGGCCGTCGAGAAGCTGGTGGCGCTGGCCGAGGCCAAGGGGGTCCCGCTCGCCGACCTCGCCGTCGCCTGGACGCTCCAGAACCCGGACGTGTCCAGCGTCATCGTCGGGCCGCGGACGATGAAGCAGCTGGAGGGGAGCCTGAACGCGCTCGAGGTCCGGTTCACGCCGGAGGAGATCGCCGCCGTCGACGCGATCGTGCCGCCCGGCGGCTCGGTCCTGTAGGACCGGCTCGCGCCCGGGACGGAGGGGACTCGAGATGCTCGCCCTCGAGAACGTCGGGAAGCGCTACCGGGCCGGCAACTGGGGGGTCCGCGGGTTCACGCTCTCGGTCCCCGACGGCGTCGTCGGCCTCCTCGGGCCGAACGGGGCCGGCAAGACGACGCTGATGTCGATGATCGCCACCCTCACCCGCCCGACCGAGGGGCGCCTGACGTGGGACGGGAAGGACGTCGTCGCCGACCCGGAGTCCGTGAGGCGGCGGCTCGGCTTCCTCCCGCAGGACTTCGGGGTCCACGGCAGCCTCACCGCCTTCGAGATGCTCGACTACCTGGCGCGGCTGAAGGGGGTCAGGAGCCGCGCGAAGGTGGCGGAGACGCTGGAGCGGATCGGCCTCCACGGCGTGGCCGACCGCGCGGTCGGCGGCTTCTCCGGCGGGATGCGCCAGCGGCTCGGGATCGCGCAGGCCCTCGTCGCCGACCCCGACCTCCTCGTCGTGGACGAGCCGACGGCGGGCCTCGACCCCGAGGAGCGGGTCCGCTTCCGGAACCTCCTCGGGGAGATCGGGCACGGGAGGCTCGTCCTCCTCTCGACGCACATCGTCTCCGACGTGGAGGCCGTCGCCACCGCGATCGCCGTGATGAAGGAGGGGCGCCTCGTCACGTTCGGGACCCCCGAGGAGCTCCTCTTGGCCGCGCGCGGGACGGCCTGGGAGGCCGTCCTCCCCTCGCAGGAGCTGGAGCGGCTCCGGGCCTCCCTCCTCGTCTCGACCGCCGTCCGCAAGCCCGACGGCGTCCACGTCCGGCTCGTCGCGCGCGAGGCCCCGGTCCCCCTCGCGCGGCCGGTCGAGCCGACGCTCGAGGAGGCGTACCTCTTCTTCATGCGCCTCTCCCCGGCGGCGTCGTGAGCGGCGCCCTCGGGAGGACGAGCGCGGTCCTCCGCGCGGACCTGCGGGTCCGGCTCCGCCGCCCGTCCACCGCGGTCCTCCTCCTCGCGGCCGCGCTCGGCGCCACCCTCCTCGTCCCCGACCCGCGGAGCGGACGGGCCCTCCTGAAGGTGGACGGGGCGCGGGCGCTGATGACCTCCGAGACGACCTCCTTCGCCACGGCGGCCCTGCTGCCGATCCTCCTCGGCCTCTTCGGCTTCTACGTCGTCAGCCGCGGCGTCGACCGCGACCGCGAGAGCGGCGTCGGGCCGCTCCTGGCGACGACCCCGGTGAGGAGCTCCGAGTACCTCCTCGGGAAGCTCCTCGCGAGCGCGGCGCTCCTCGTCACCGTGGCGGGGGGCTTCCTCCTCGCCTCGATGGCGATGCAGCTCGTCCGCGGGGAGGGGCCGCTCCTGCCGCTCGTCTTCCTCCGCGACTTCGCCCTCCTCGGGGTCCCCGCGGCGCTCGGCGTGGCCGCGTGGGCGCTCCTCTTCGAGTCGGTCCCGGGCCTTTCGGGGCGCGGCGGCGACGTGGCGTACTTCTTCGTCTGGGCGGTCTCGATCCCGCTCGCCGTCCAGCTCTCCCCCGGGCCGGGCGGCGGGGCGCGCCTCGGCCCCGGCACGTTCCTGGACTCCTCGGGGCTCGCGTGGGTCGTCAACGAGACGAGCGCCGCCACCGGCTCCGGCGGCTTCTCCATCGGGGCCTCCCCCGCAGACCCGGCGAAGGGGACGATCGACTTCCCGGGCCTCGTCCTCTCCGAGGGGGCCCTCCTCCGGCGCTCGGCCTCGCTCGCCCTTCCGGTCCTCCTCTTCGTCGCCTCCCTCCTCCTCTTCCGTCGCTTCGACCCGTCCCGGGGCGGCGCGCGCACGGGCACGCGGAGGCGCTCGCTCCTCTGGCTCCTCGACGTCGTCGCGCGCGCCCCGGCGAGGCTCCTGCTCGGGCTCCTCTCGAGGCTCTCGCCCGACCGCGAGGCGAGGGCCCCCTCGTTCGCGGGCCTCGTCCTGGCGGAGGTCGAGCTGACGTTCCGGATGCGCCCCGCGGCCGTCCTCCTCGTCCTCGCCTCGGCCGTCGTCTCGCTGGTCGCCCCGCTCGAGAGCGTCGGGCGGACCCTCCTGCCGGCCCTCTTCGCCGGCCTGGCGGTCGTCCTCTCGGACGTCCCGGTCCGACACGAGCGGGACGGGACCGAGGGGCTCGTCCTGACGGCGCCCCTGGTGGACGCGCGGTTCGTGGCGCTGAGGCTCGCGACGTCGCTCGCCGTCGCGGGGGCGCTCCTCGTCTTCCCGCTCGCCCGGCTCCTCGCCGGCCGGCCCCGCTCGGCAGCGGCCCTCCTCGGGGGATGGCTCCTGGCAGCCTCGCTCGCGACGCTCCTGGGCCTGGCCACCGGGACGCCCAAGGCCTTCCCGGCCGTCTTCCTGGCCCTCTGGTACGTCGCGCTGAACGACGGGGGTCACGCCCCCGCGCTCGACTTCGCCGGCTGGTACGGGACCGCGACGCCCCCGGTCACGGCCGCGTGGCTGGGGGTCGGCCTCGCGCTGGTCCCCCTCGCCCACTTCCTCCGGACGCTCCGCGCCCGGCGCCGGGGCTGAGAGGAGAGGGGCGGCGTCAGCCGATCATGACGGTGGGGCACCCCATGGCGATCGGGTCCGGGCCGCCGAGGGCCTCGTAGACCTGGTCGCCGACGCGGGCCGCGGGGAGGTTGCCGATCTTGACGGAGCTGCTCCCGCGCGTCACGAAGCCGGGGCCGTGGGGCGGGATCGGGACGGGGATCGGGCAGACGTGCATGTCCGAGATGCCGAACATGGAGGCCACCACGGCGATCGCGGCCGCGCCGGCCGCCGTCTGGATCCCCTTCGTGTAGGCGATGTTGGCGGCCGGCTGGCCTCCGGGGACGGCCGAGGCCGCCGTCCACGCCGTGGTCAGGACGCCGTTGGCGGCGTTCATCGCCGCGACCGCCGTCCCGGCCGTCGCCGAGGCAGCCGGCGCACCGTTCGCCGCCGCCGTCGCCGCCCCCTGCGTCAGGGTCTGGGAGATCCGGACGAGGCTCGCCGTCGCGTCGGCGGGCGTCATCACCGGCTGCAGCATGAACTGCTGCATCGTGTTGGAGATCGACTCCATGGCGCTCGCCATCGCGCTCGGCAGCGCCCGCCAGGCCGGCTGGCCGCCGATCAGCACCGTCAGGCAGCCGAGGCCCGGCATCAAGGGGGTCCCGTGGGCGGTCGTGTCGCCGAGGCGTGCGGCCATCATGGTCGGGCTCTCCTTGGCGAGAGCATATCCCCGCCGGCCGCCCCGCTTCCTGTGACGCCCGGCACGCGCCGGTCGGGCCCCTACGGGCTCATCTCGTAGGCCCCCGCCAGCGGCAGGACCTCCCCCTTCCAGATCCGCTCGGCCCGGGCCGGGTCGGCGACGGGCTTCCGGACGAGCTTCAGGCACGCCTCCGCCTGCTCGGGCCGGAGACCCGTGCGGCCGTGGAGCTCGACGGCGAACCGGGAGAAGTCGCGGACCATGAAGTCGAAGACCTGGTCGACGACGTCGGCCCCGACGCCGAGGAGCATCGCGTTCTCCAGGAAGAGCTGGCCGTAGACGACGAGCGTGAAGAGCTCGCCCAGCGTCAGGGCCAGGTCGAGGTCCTTCTTCTGCTCGTCGGTCACCCCCGCCCGGACGAGGAAGGCCTGGAGGGCGGCGACCTGCTCCTCGAAGAGGTTCACGTTCGGCACGTCGAACGCCTCGAAGGCCTTCCGGAAGTCGTGGAACCGGACCTTCGACAGCCCCGAGGCCGGCCCCTGGTCCCAGAGGAAGTCGTCTTCGGCCGCGTCGTCCCGGCGCGGCACGGGGGGGAGGTCCGAGGGCTGGAAGAGGTAGCTCGGGAGGAACTTCAGGATCAGCGCGATGTTGACGTGGACCGTCCCCTCCAGCTTCGGCAGCGCCCGGATGTCGCGAGCGCACATCTCGAAGACCACGTCCTTCTCGAAGCCCTTGGCCGCGATGACGTCCCAGAGGAGGTCGATCACCGCCTCGCCCTGCGTCGTGACCTTCATCTTCACGACCGGGTTGTAGAGGAGGTACCTACGGTCCTCGCGCGTGGCCGAGCGCATGTAGTCCGAGGCGCGGAGGGCGAAGAGGCGCATCGCCACGAGGCGCGCCCAGGCGTCGGTGAGCATCCTCTTCACGTGCGGGAAGTCGGTGACCGACATCCCGTAGAGCCGCCTCCGAGAGGCGTGCGTGACCGCCTCGTAGAGGGCGTGCGTGCAGATGCCGATCGAGGCCCAGCCGAGGTTGTACTTGCCGACGTTGACCGTGTTCAGCGAGGCGTCCCAGGCCGGCTTGCCCGTGAGGAGGACCTCCCCCTCCGTCACCGGGGTGTCGTGGAGCGCCAGCTCGGCGACGTACGACTGGCTGTTGCAGACGTTCTTGACCAGCTCGTACGTCGGGTGCTTCGGGTCGGCCGCGAAGAAGACGTAGTCGCCCGTCCCCGCCACCTTCCCGAAGACCGAGAGGAGCGCCGCCTCGTTCCCGTTGCCGATGTAGTACTTCCCGCCGTTGGCGCGGTACGTCCCGTCCCCCGCGGGCGTGAGGGTCATCTCGGTCGAGTAGATGTCGGCCCCGTGCTCCTTCTCGGAGAGGCCGAACCCGAAGATCCCCCCCTTCTCGAGGAGCGAGGCCACGCGGCGCCGCATCGCCTCGTTTCCGCTCATCCAGAAGGGCCCCAGGCCCAGGATCGAGACCTGCCAGGTGTACCAGTAGGCGAGGCCGTAGAACCCGAGGACCTCGTTCAGGTAGCAGTTCCGGAACGTGTCCCACCGCGCGTCGGGGATCCCCGGGGCGAGCGGCTTCGGCGTCAGGAACGTCGCGAAGAGCTTCTCCGCGCCCTGGAAGTCGAGGAAGTCCCGGTACCAGACGCGGTCCCGGTCGTCCTCCTTCAGGCGCTTCTTCCCCTTCGCCTCGAAGAAGGCGACGGTCTTCCTTATCAGCGCCTTCGAGCCTTCGTCCAGCGGGAGAGCGGAGAGGTCCCTCGGGTTCAAGAGGAGCATCGCGTCACCTCGTCTCCGCCGGGCCCTTTCCGGCGGCTTCGTTCCCGGACCGGCGGAGAGCTTACCCTCCGATCGCGGACAGCGCCTCCCGGATGTCCGCGAGCCCCTCCTCGACGCGGTCGAGGTGCGTCCGGAAGGAGAGGACGCAGATCCTCAGGACGAAGGAGCCCACTAGGACCGTCCCCGAGAGGTGGACCCGCCCGCGCGCGTTGACCCTCTCGAGCCACTCGCGGTTGAGGCGGTCGAGCGCCTCGCGGCCGAGGCCGGGCCGGACGAGGCGGAACGCCACGACCGACAGCTGCGGCCACGCAACGATCTCGACGCCGGGGAGCTTCGCCAGCTCCCGCGCGGCGTGGAGGGCCAGGTCCAGCTTCTCGTCGAGGTTCCGCCGGAAGGCGCCGAGCCCGTGCAGCTTCAGGGGCAGCCAGACGGAGAGCCCCCGGTACGGGCGCGACAGCTCCGGCGAGACCTCGCAGAAGTCGACGAAGTCCGGGTCCTCCTGCATCCGGGGGAGGTAGGCCGCCCCCGAGGAGTGGGCGCGGCGGAGGGCCTCGGCGTCGCGGACGAGGAGGGCCCCGGTCCCGTACGGCAGGAAAAGCCCCTTGTGCGGGTCGAGGACGATCGAGTCGGCCCGCTCGATCCCGGCCATCGCGGCGCGCCCACGCTCCGTCAGGAGGAAGAACCCGCCGTAGGCCGCGTCGACGTGGAGCCAGAGGCGCTCCTTCTCCGCGAGGTCCGCGAGCCACGAGAGGTCGTCGACGGCCCCGGAGTTCGTCGTCCCGGCGTTCCCCGAGACGAGGAAGGGCGTCAGGCCCGCCGCCCGGTCCGCGGCGATCCGCTCGGCGAGGAGGTCGACGCGGAGCCGGAACGACTGGTCCGAGGGAACCTCCCGGACGTTGCCCGAAGGGAACCCCGCGAGCGTCGCCGCCTTGCGGACGGCGTGGTGGGTCTGGTCGGAGGCGTAGAGGACCCCCTTCAGGAAGTCGTCCGGGAGCCGGTCGCGCCGGGCCGCCACGATCGCCGAGAACGTCGCGAGCGACCCGCCGGTCGTCAGGATCCCGCCGCTCCCCGCGGGGAGCCCGGCGATCCGGCAGAGCCAGCGGAGGACGTTCGTCTCCAGCTGGACGAGCGCGGGGGCCGCCTGCCAGACGCCGGTGTACCGGTTGGCGGTCCCCGCGATCAGGTCCGCCACGGCCGACGAGAAGACGCCCCCGCCGGGGATGTAGGCGAGGTACCCGGGCGAGGCCGCGTTGAAGCCCTTCGGGATGGCGCGGTCGAAGAGCAGGTCGAGGAGCTCCCCGGCGGGGACGCCCTGCTCCGGCGGGTCGGGCTCGGCCAGCGCCCGGGCCACCTCGGCGCCCCCCTCCACGTCCGCGGCGGGCTGGGCGGGGAGAGACGAGACGTGCGCCACGACGCGCTCGGTGACGGCCGCGAGGAGGTCTCGCATCTCGGCGGCCGACAGCTCGAGGGACGTGTCGGCCGGGATCGTGGGACGGGACGAGGCCATGCGACCCGGGACGCTATCACCCGGGCCAGGCCGGCCGCCGTGGCTGCCCCTTTCGGGGCGCCGGGACACCGGCCTGCGGCGGGTCGTCCGGTCGATTCGCCGTGCTCTCGCTGTGCCGGCCTCGACGAGCTCCGGGCAGAGAAGCCGACCCCCGTGTCCACCGTTCCTCGACGAACGGCCTCCGCTCGGGAGCTCGCCGCCATCGGATCAGGTACGAGCGCGTCGGCCGCGGCGCCGCGCGGTGCGCGGCCCCCTTCCCTCGCGTCGTAGAACGCAGGACGAGGGCCTGACCCGGGTCGCTCTCTCGAGTCGATCCGGGAGGCGACCTCGTCGGCGTCCTGCCCGCCCGGCCCCGAGGCGCGCGTGGCGCGCGCCTCGATCGCGGAGGCGGGAACGGTGACGCCGGGCACCACCTCGATCGGGTGGGCCACGCTCCGAGCTTGGACGAGCCCGGGCTTCGCGATAATCCGCCCGTGCCGCAGGAGGGGGGACGGGTCGTCGACGCGACGGGCGCGGGGCGTGACTGCTCCACGCGCGGGTGGCCCGCGTCCGACTGCCGAGGAACGCGCCGTTCCTCGAGGGCCTCGCGCTCCTCTCGGCAAAGGGCTGGAAGGTGAAGTGGTGAAGGCGCGTCGAAGGGTGGCGCAGCCCCTTCCGGTGCCCGAGGCGACGCCGCGCCGTGTCCCGGTCAGCGCCGTCGTGGCAGGGACGGTCCGGCCCGGGCTCGTCTACGGCAGCCTCCTGACGCTCGCCGGCTCGACCTCGGCCGTGCTCCTTGTCCGGAACGCCGAGAGGATCGAGGGCCCGCCGCTCGTCGTCGCGTTTCCGGTGATCTGCCTCTCGGTCGGCGGCTGGTTCCTCCTCCCGGCACTCCGCACCGCCGTCTCCCGCTGGCGGCTCTACCGGTACGGCGTCGCCACGACCGGCCGCGTCACCGGCCGGCAGGCGACCGGCGTGCAGCTGGAGAACCGGCGCGTCATCGAGACCACCTACGAGTTCGAGGGCCCCGACGGCCCCGTCGAGGGGACGGTCTCTCACCTCTCGGCCCCCCCCGGCGGGAGCGAGGTGACGGTCCTCTACGACCCCGCGCGGCCGGAGAGGAACCTGCTCGTCCTTCCCGGGGCCTTCGGACGCCTCGCCCGGCCTCGGACGCGACCTGCCGCGGAGAACGAGCCCGATCCCTCGTGAGCACGACGCCCTGAGCACCGCCGCCGGTCTGGGTGCCGGAGCCCAGGCCCCGGCGGGCCAGCCCTCGGTCGCTCCCCTCCGTAGAACGTAGAACGGAGACCTGACCCTAGTCGCTCTGTCGCTCTTGACCCTAGTCGCTCTAGTCGCTCTAGTCGCTCCGATGAGCCTGCGCCCCTCCGGCGGATCAGGCTGGCGGTCCCGGGCCAGGCTCGGTGGGCAACAGCCCCTTCGGGGCCGTGGACAGGCCGTCCGCCCCCTCGACTAGACTGCCTCCGCGCGGGACTCGCCGGCGTCCGCGTGAGGTGGGCCCATGTGGAACACGACCCGGGGGATCGTCGGGGACGCGCTGCGCGACCTCCGCCGTTCGTGGAGGAGCCTCGCGCTGGCCGACGTCGCGTGGAAGCTCGTGGCCTTCGCGCTCCTGACGCCGGGGACGGTCCTGACGTTCCGGTGGCTCCTCTCGCGTGCCGGGAGCGACGTCCTGACGGACGCGGAGATCCTCCGGTTCTTCGTGACGACGCGGCAGGGCCTGCTGGCGCTCGTCGGCGGCGGCGCGGTCGTCGTCGCGATCACGGCCCTCGAGGTGGCGTGCCTGATGGCGGTCGGCCTGGCGACGGCCCGCGGACTCCGGCTGGACGCCCGGAGCGCCCTCGTCTTCGCCGGCTCCCGCGCGCCGCGGATCCTGGCCCTGGCCGCGCACATCGTCCTCCGCCTCCTTGCGGGGCTGGTGCCGTTCGCCGTGGCGGGCGGCCTCGTCTACCTCGCCCTCCTCCGCCCGCACGACGTCAACTACTACCTTTCCCGCAAGCCGCCCGCCTTCTGGGCCGCCCTGTCGATCGCCGGGCTCCTCCTCGCGGCGCTCGTCGCCCTCCTCGTCCGCGCGATCGCCCGGTGGGCGCTCTCCCTCCCCCTCGTCCTCTTCGAGGACGTCCCCCCGCGCCGCGCCCTCGGCGAGAGCGGCCGCCGGTCGGCCGGGAGCCGGGCGGTCGTCCTCTCGGCGCTCGCCGCGTGGGCGGTGACGGCCCTCGCGCTCGTGGCCGTCGCCGGCTCCGTCCCGGGCGTCCTCGGGCGGGGCCTCGCCCCGGCCTTCGCCGGGTCGCTCCCGGCGATCCTCGCCTTCGTCGCCGGGCTGGCGCTCCTCTGGGGCGCGCTGGCGCTCGCGGCCGGGGTCGCGAACGTCTCGCTCTTCGCGGTCGTCCTCACACGGCTGTACCTCGCCGCCGGCGACCCGCGCGACCCGCGTCTGCCCGAGGGGGCGGGGGCTGCGCGGGCCAGCCTCCTCGCCCGGGTCCCGCGCCGCCTGCTCGCTGCCGCGGGCGCCGTCGCCGTCCTCTCCGCGCTCGGCCTCTTCCTGCTCGCGGCCTCGCCCGCCAGGGAGAGCCGTGCCGTCGCCGTGATCGCCCACCGCGGCTCCTCGGCCGCGGCGCCCGAGAACTCGCTCGCCGCCTTCCGCCTCGCCGCCGACCAGGAGGCGGACTACGTCGAGCTGGACGTCCAGGAGTCGGCGGACGGCGAGGTCCTCGTCGTCCACGACAGCGACCTGATGAAGGCGGCCGGCTCGCCGCTGAAGGTCTGGGAGACCGACGCCGCGCGCCTGAGGTCGGTCGACATCGGGAGCCGCGTCGACCCGCGTTTCGCCTCCGAGCGCGTCCCGACGCTCGCCGAGGCGCTGGCCGTCTGCAAGGGGCGGGCGAAGGTGATCGTCGAGCTGAAGTCGTACGGGCACGCCGTCCGGCTGGAGGAGAGGGTCGTCGAGGTCGTCGAGGCCGCCGGGATGGCGCAGGACTGCCTCTTCATGTCGCTCGACCACGACATGGTGAGGAGGCTGAAGGAGCTCCGCCCCTCGTGGCGGTGCGGCGTCCTCGCCGCCAAGGCGGTCGGCGACGCGGCCGCGCTGGAAGGGGACTTCCTGGCCGTGGAGAAGAGGATGGCGACGGTCCGGCTCGCGAGGCGGGTCCACCGGACCGGCCGGGAGGTCTACGCCTGGACCGTGGACGACCCGGCGTGGATGCTGTCCCTGATGAGCCGCGGCGTGGACGGGCTGATCACGAACCGGCCCGACGTGGCCCGGCAGGCGGTGGCACGGCGCGCCGGGATGAGCGAGGCCGAGCGCGTCCTCGTGGCGCTCCTCGTCAGGCTCGGCGCAGGGTCCGGGGACCTCTCCGCCGGGGAGACGCCCCGGCCGTGACCGCCGCGTCGTCGGGACGCGGGAGTGAGGAGACGATGGACGAAGGAGCCTGGGTCCGCGAGCTGGGGGCGGCGGTGACGGTCTGCGACCAGGACGGCGTGATCGTGGAGATGAACGACCGGTCGGCGAAGACGTTCGAGCGGGAGGGGGGCCGGGCCCTCCTCGGGCGGAGCCTCCTCGACTGCCACCCCGAGCCGTCGAGGACGAAGCTCCTCGAGCTCCTCGCCACCCGCGGGACGAACGCCTACACGATCGAGAAGGACGGGGTGAAGAAGCTGATCTACCAGACCCCCTGGTACCGCGACGGCGAGTACCAGGGGCTGGTCGAGCTCTCCCTCCCGATCCCCTTCGAGATGCCCCACTTCGTCCGGGAGCCGACGCCCCCGGCCTGAGGCGGGACGCCGGCCGCGCCCGGCCTCACGGCCGCTCGGGCAGGACGGTCAGGACGACGCGGGAGGACCGCGCGCCGGAGCGGTGGACGCGGTGCGTCGCCTTCCGGTAGTCCGCGGGCTTGGCCGTCGCGATCTCGACGAACGTCTGCGGGTTGCGGTCCACCAGCGGGAACCAGCTGCTCTGCACCTGCACCATGACGCGGTGGCCGCTCCGGAAGACGTGGGCGACGTCGTTCAGGGGGAGCTTCACGCGGGCCGGCACCCCGGGGACGAACGGCTCCGGCTTCTCCAGCGAGTCGCGGAACCGCCCGCGGATCACCTCGGCCCTGACGAGCTGCTGGTAGCCCCCCATCCGGACGGCCGGCTTCTCGTCGCCGGCGTCCGGGAGGTCGTCGGGGTAGACGTCGATCAGCTTGACGACCCAGTCGGCGTCGGTCCCGGTCGTCGAGACCCAGAGGTCGGCCGTGATCGGGCCGGCGAGGGCCAGGTCCTTCTCCAGGGGCGGCGTCTCGAAGACGAGGACGTCGGGCCGGGTCGAGGCGAACCGCTGGTCCTCGACCATGTACTCGGCCACCATCCGCGTCGAGACGCGAGCGGTGAACGGCACCGGCCGGGCCGGGTCGGAGAGGTACTCGTCGAACGCGTCCTCCCCCGCCGCCCGCGGCGGCACCCACGAGAGCGCGCCCCCCTCCCGCAGGTAGAGGGCCCGCGCCTCGGTCCCCTTCGGCGGCCAGGTGTCGAAGCGCCGCCAGCGGTTCGTCCCGGTCTCGAAGACGGTCGCCTCGGCTGGCTCGCCCTCCGGCCTCCCCTTCAGGTGGCGCTCGAAGAACGGCAGCTCCACGTTCTCGCGGTACCAGATCGAGGTCTTGTCCCCGAACCGGACGGGGCCGAGGGCGTCGCCGTCCGTCCGCCCCCAGCCGCCGTGCACCCACGGCCCCATCACGATCGAGTTCCTGGCGCCGGGGCTCTGCTTCTCGATCGCCCCGTAGACCCGGAGCGCCCCGAAGAGGTCCTCGGCGTCGAACCACCCGCCGACCGTCAGGACCGCCGGGCGGATCTGTCCCGCCAGGTGCGGCCTGAGGTCCCGGGCCTTCCAGAAGGCGTCGTACGTCGAGTGCGAGACGAGCTCGTCCCAGAACGGGGCCTTCCCGCCCAGGAGCTTCTCGTTGACCTCGGCGAGCGGCGGCAGCTTCAGGAACCACCGGTAGCCGTCGGGGGTGTCGTACTCGAACCACTTCTCGCCCTTCTTCGTCGGCCCCGTCCGGCCGACGCCGAACGTCGAGAAGAAGCCGAAGGCGTGCGGGAGGAAGAAGGCCCCGTGGTGGCGGAAGTCGTCCCCCTCGAACCAGTCGGCGATCGGGGCCTGCGGCGAGACGGCCGCCAGCGCGGGATGGGCGCCGACGAGGGCGACGGCGGCGTAGTACCCGGGGTACGAGATCCCCCACGCCCCGACCTTCCCGTTGTTCCCGGGGACGTTCTTCACGAGCCAGTCGACCGTGTCGTAGGCGTCGGTCGCGTCGTCCGCGTCGCGCGGCCCCATCTTCGTCAGGATCGGGCGGACGTTGACGAACTCCCCCTCGGACATCATCCGGCCGCGCACGTCCTGCTCGGCGAAGACGTAGCCCGCCGTCCAGAAGAGCTCCGACGGGCCGAGGGACTTCGGGTACCGGTCGGGCCCGTACGGCCCGACGCCGTACGGCGTCCGGTGGAGGAGGATCGGGTACGTCTTCCCCCCCTCCTCCGCGTCCTTCGGGACGTAGACGGCCGTCAGGAGCTTCACGCCGTCGCGCATCGGGATCCGGTACTCGAACTTCGTGTACCGGGCGCGGATCTGATCCTCGGTCGACGGGGCCGGCGTTGGCGTCGGCGGCGGGGGGGCGGCGAGAAGGACCGCCGGGGCGAGCGCGGCGGAGAGGACGAGCGCGCGGACGGACGCCATCGCCGCCTATCGCTCCACGACGGTCACCGTCGCCGTCTCCGGCTTCCCGTCCCTCGTGAACTCGACCGCCACCGCCTGGCCGGGCGAGAGGCCCTTCAGGACCTCCGAGAAGGCGCGCATGTCGGAGACCGGCTTGCCGTCGACCTTCAGGAGGACGTCGCCCCCCTTCAGCCCCGCCTTCTCGGCCGGCGATCCGGCGACGGTCCCCTCCATCCGGACGCCGGGGCCCGCGAAGGCGAAGTCGGGGACCGCACCGAAGCTGATCCGCCGCCCGCCCGCCGGAGCGCCGCCGGGCCTCGGGGCCGCGGCGGCCCCCGTGATCGTCGCCGTCAACGGCTCCGACCGCGAGGCCAGGTACTCCACCACCTCGCGGGCGACCGTGGCCACCTTCACGAGCCCGTCGGCGTCCACCTTCTCGACGGTGTCGCCGGGACGGTGGTAGTCGGAGTGGGCCCCGGTGAACAGCTGGACGCCGGGGACCCCCTTCTCGACGAAGCTCGCCTGGTCCGAGCCCTCCCACGACCCGGGAACGGACTGCGTCTCGACGCCCGTGACGAACGTCGCGCCGCGGAAGACGTGCGGCCACTCGGTCGCGGTCCCCGCGCCGAGCACCTGTAGCTTCCCGCTCCCGAGCCGGCCGACCGTGTCGAGGTTCACGACGCCGATCACCTTCTCGACCGGGTGGGCGCCCGGGTGGGCGACGTAGTGCCGCGAGCCGGCCAGCTTCGACTCCTCGCCCGAGAAGACCGCGAAGACGACGGAGCGCGCGGGCTTCTCTCCCTGCGCCATCGCCCGGGCCAGCTCGAGCAGGACCGCGACGCCGCTGGCGTCGTCGTCGGCCCCGGGGTGGACCTTCCCCTCGTCCCCCTTGTGGACGTCGGGCCAGCCGGTCCCGAGGTGGTCCACGTGCGCCGAGACGACGACGGAGGAGCCCCGCATCTCGGGCTTCGTCCCGGGGAGGACCCCGACGAGGTTGACGAGCGGGACCGGCTTGCCGTCGGGCCCCTTCTCGAGCGTGAAGGCCTGCCGGTAGGTCCCGTCGTCGCCGCCGGGCAGGAGCCCGATCGAGTTCATCTCCCGCTCGACGTGGTCGACCGCCTCGGCGAGCCCCTTCCCGCCGGGGGCGCGCCCGCCACGCGCGGGGTCGGCGAGGAAGGAGACGTGCGCCGTCAGCTTCTCGCGCGAGAAGGCGGGCGGGAGCTCGGCGAGCGCCTTCCGCGTCTCCATGGCGGGCGCCGGGAGCTTCTCCCCCCGCGCCGAGGCGGGCCGCAGGTCGACCGTCAGCGGCGAGTCGCTCCCCGACCAGCTCCCCTTCAGGACGTTCGTCGGCTCGCTCGCCTCGAAGCCCAGGTAGCTGTACTTGCCGTAGTGCGGGAGCTTGCGGCCGAGCCCCGGCAGGGCCACGAGCGGGTCGGCGAAGACCCAGCCGAGGGCCTTCTCGACGTTCCCCGGGTTCCTGACGACGACGACCGCCGTGTGCCCGGGGACGCGCATCGTCTCGCCGTCCGCCTTCATCTCGTCGGCGGTGACCGAGAGGGCCTTCCCCGCCGCGGCGAGGACCGACTTGGCCCAGCGGTTCTCCCGCCCCAGGAGCCAGACGCTCTCGTCCTTCGGCAGCTCGGCGACCTCCGAGTCGAGCTTCACCACGATCGAGTGGCTCTCGCTCTTCCAGCCGTCGAGGAGCTTCCGGTACGCCTCCCGCTCCTCCTCGCGCGCGTACCCCGGCAGGAGGGCCAGGACCTTCGGCTCGCCGAAGAGCTGCCCGACGCTCGGGGGCGTCTCGCGCGGGTCGAGCCGGCGGAAGAGGTCGAACCGCGGGTCGACGTGGAGCGCCAGGGGGCGCTCGGAGGTGACGGCCGAGAAGCGCGCCTCGGCGGCGTCCATCCTCACGAGCGTCGTCGAGGCCCCCTTCGCGGTCTGGACGACGACGGGGACGTCCAGGACGAAGGGCTCGCCTCCCTGCGCCTGCTTCAGCGTCCCGAGGACCTCCCAGCCGCCCCCCTCGACCTTCGGGGCCGCGACGTCGGCCACGGCGAGCTCGGGCGCCCCGGCGCGTTTCACGAAGCCGTCGAAGAGCGCCCCGAGGTCCTTGCCGGCGACGCCCTCGGCCGTCTTCCTCAGGTCGTCGAAGGACGCCCTCTTCCCCCGGAAGTCGGCGTAGAGCTTCCGCAGCCACCTCCGGAAGAGGTCGTCCCCCAGCTCGCGCCGCAGCGCGTGGAAGCCCATCAGGCTCTTGCCGTACCCGATCGCCTCCGTCGCCGCGCTGTGCCGGGACCGGAACTCCGTGAGCGGGAAGTCGCGCCCCGCCTTGACGTAGTCGCGGTACTTCTGGAGCGTCCCGCGGCGGTACTCGTCCCCCTTCCCCCTCTGCTCCTGGACGAGGTGGTCGGCGAGGTAGGCCGTCAGCCCCTCGCACCAGTTCCCGGTCTCGTAGTCGACGAAGACCGAGTTCCCCCACCAGTTGTGGAGGATCTCGTGAGGGTAGGAGGAGTGGAGGATGAACGGGAACCGGATGACCTGCGGGCCGAGGAGGGTGAAGGAGGCCATCCCGTACCCGGTCTCCCAGAAGTTCTCGACGACGGCGAGCTTGCCGTACGGGTACGGCCCGAGGAGCGACCGGTACATCCCGAGGTACTGCGCCCCGGCCAGGAGGTACTTCTGCGCCAGCGCGTACTCCTTCTCCCGGAGGTAGACGAGCGTCTCCACCGGCCCCGCCGTGTCGCGGTACCGCTCGAGCGGCCCGCCGACGAGGAAGACCTCGTCCACCGGCCCCGCCGAGTCCCACCGGGCCGTCCCGGCCTCGTCGCGGGACGTCCCGTTCCCCTGGCTGACCAGGTGCCAGCCCTCGGGGACCTTGGCCTCCAGCCGGAAGGCCACGAGGTCCCGCCCGAAGGCGGGCACCCAGTAGCTGGCGCCGGCGAGGTAGACCCCCTCGGGCCGCAGAGCCGCGGGCGTCTCGCGGAAGCCGCGCGTGTACTCCTCCTTCGGGTCAGAGAGGGGCACGTCGACCGCTCCCGAGTACGTCAGCTTCAGCGCCCCCCCGGCCTGGGGGAGCGCCACGCGGTACCGCTTCAGCGTGACGCCCTTGCCGGGCTCGGTCCCCCCGTTGTTCCCCCAGAAGGGGCCCGGGTCCCCGAGGGGGACCTCGGTCACGCCGGGCTCGGACGCCGTGACGGAGAGGGCCGCGTTCAGGAGGAACTCCGCCGCTCCGCCCGGCGCCGCCGGGACCGTCACCTCGTCCACGACCGAGAGCCGGTTGGCCCCGGGGTCGAGCGTCACCGAGAGGCGGTGGGAGACGAGGCCCTCCGCGGCCAGGAGGCCGGGGGTCGAGAGGGCGACGAGGGCGCCCGCGAGCGCGCGGGCCCGGACGCGGGCACGAACAGGGGCAGCGAGTCGGTTCATGGCGTCTCCATCGGGGCCAGGTGACGGAGCTTACGCGGTGGCCAGGACGAAGTGGCGGACCTCGGCCAGGTCCCGCGTCAGCTCGGCGCGGAAGTCGGGGTGCGCGATCGAGACGAGGGCCTCGCCCCGCTCCTTCAGCGTCATCCCGTGGAGGTTGACGGAGCCGTACTCGGTCACCACCCAGTGGACGTGCCCGCGCGTCGTGACGACGCCGGCCCCGGGCGTGAGCTCCTTGACGATCCGAGAGAGCTTCCCGTCCTTGGCCGTCGACGGCAGGGCCAGGATCGGCTTGCCCCCCTTCGAGAGGGCCGCGCCGCGGATGAAGTCCATCTGCCCGCCGATCCCCGAGTAGATCCGGTGCCCGATCGAGTCGGCGCAGATCTGGCCCGTCAGGTCCATCTGGAGCGCCGAGTTGATGGCGTGGACCTTGTCGTTCTTCCGGATCAGCGCGGTGTCGTTCGTCCGGTCGCAGGGGTGGAACTCGACGAGCAGGTTGTCGTGGATGAAGTCGTACAGCCGCTTCGTCCCGGCCACGAAGCTCGTGACGATCCGGCCGGGGTGGACGCTCTTCAGCCGGTTCGTGACGGCCCCCGACTCCACGAGGTCCACGACCCGGTCCGAGAACATCTCGGTGTGGATCCCCAGGTCCCGCTTGCCGCGCAGACGCGACAGGGCCGCGTCGGGGATCGCCCCGATCCCCATCTGCAGCGTCGCGCCGTCCTCCACCAGCTCGGCGATCAGCTGGCCGATCCGGGCCTCCACGTCCGACTCGGGGGCCAGCGCGTGCTCGTGGAGCGGCCGGTCGGAGTGGACGAACGCGTCCACGCGGCCGAACGGCACGACGGTGTTCCCGTGCGTGCGGGGCATCTGCTCGTTGACCTCGGCGATCACGAGCCGCGCCGAGTCGGCCGCGGCCTTGGCGCAGTCGACCGAGGTGCCCAGCGTGCAGTTGCCCTGGTGGTCGGGCGGGGAGAGCTGGAGGATCGCCACGTCGAGCGGCACGAGCCCGGTCGTGAAGAGGCCCGGGATGTCCGACAGGAAGATCGGCATGAAGTCGGCGCGCCCCTCCTCGATCGCCTTCCGGAGCGGGGCGCCGGTGAAGAGCGAGATCGACTCGAACCGTCCGGCCTGCTCGGGGGCGGCGAACGGGGCCGGCCCGGAGGTGTGCATGTGGTAGAGGCGGACGTTCTCCAGGTCGGTGCGGGCGGCGAGCGCCTCCAGGAGGGGCGTCGGCGTGGCGGCGGCGCCGTGGACGAAGACGCGCATCCCGCTCCGGACGAGGCGGACGGCGTCGGCGGGGGAGACGGCACCGTGGGTCCAGTCGATCGTGGTCATGCCGCCTATTCTGCTCGCCGGTGAGCGGCTCGGCGCTCCGGCGGGCTTGCCCCGCGGACCCGGGCCGGGCAGAATCCGCGACCGAAATCACCGTTTCGGACGAAATCGAGACTTTCCGCGGATCGAAGCGTCCCAAGCACGGCCCGGGCGGGACCGACCTGCCGGGCAGAAGGAGTCCGTCCCATGCGCCGTACCGCCCCGCTCGCCCTCTTCGCCACCCTCGCCGGCCTCGTCCTCGCGCCGCCCACGACCGCAGAGACGAAGAAGGGGGGCGGCCTGACGTTCGCCACCTCCCCAGCCGCGAGCCGGGGCAAGTACCTCGTCTCGATCATGGGCTGCAACGACTGCCACACCCCCTGGAAGATGGGGGCGAAGGGGCCGGAGCCCGACCTGAGCCTCTACCTGTCGGGGCATCCCGCGAAGGCGAAGCTCCCGGCGGCTCCGGCCTTCGACCCGAAGAACCCCTGGGCCTGGCACGGAGCGATCACGAACACGGCCTTCGCGGGGCCCTGGGGCGTCTCTTACGCGATCAACCTGACGTCCGACCCGGCGACCGGGATCGGCTCCTGGACAGAGGAGAACTTCCTGAAGGCCCTGAAGGAGGGAAAGCACCTCGGCGTCGGCCGCCCGATCCTCCCGCCGATGCCCTGGCCCGCCTACCGCAACGCCAGCAACGAGGACCTGCGGGCCGTCTTCGCCTACCTGAAGACGGTCCCCGCCGTGAAGAACCAGGCGCCCGAGTCCGAGGCGGCGCCCCCGCCCGCGAAGTGAGCCGCCGGCCCGGCCCCGCCGCGGTCCCGCGGCGGGGCCGGAGCCCGGTCACTCCTTCGTGAAGGTCGCGTCCTCCAGGATCACGGCGTACCGGTAGCCCGAGCCGAAGTCGCGGTCGACGCCGACCGTCCCCTTCGCCACGACCACCGCGCCCAGCTCGACGGTCTCGGCGGTCGTCACGGTCAGGTCGTCGTCCTTCCCTTCGCGCGAGCCCGAGCCGTCCCGCAGGTGGACCCAGTTCTTCCCCATGATCCCGCCGAGGAACTTGACGACCTTGCCGCGGACGAGGACGGTCTTCCCCTTCAGGGCGGCCCGCTCGGCGTGGAGCGCGGCCACCGTCCGCCCGTCGGCCCCCTCGGCCCTCTTCACCTCGATCTTCCCCACGTCGGCGGGCCCCGCGGCGGCCGCGGCGTGCTGCGCGGCCATCTCCGGCGGGAGGGAGGACGCGCCGGCGCCCGGGGCGACGAGCGTCCCGAAGACGATCGAGTCGAACTTCCTCTTCAGCGTCGGGCTCTCGAAGTCGACCATCGTCATCCCGGAGGCGACGGAGACCTCCGAGCCCTTCTCCACCTTCGACTGGTTGACGGCCGCCCAGGTCTCGCCCGACGCGGTCTTCAGGCGGACGTAGGTGTAGCCGCCGGAGTCCATGGTCTCCAGGATGGTCCCGGTCAGGGTCTCGCCGGAAGCGGCGGCCGGGGCGCCGTGGCCGGGCGCCATCGCGACGGGGGTGGCCGCGGCCGGTCCCGCCTTCGGGGCCTCCGCCGGCTTCTTCGCGCACGCGGCGAACGCGACGGCCGCGCCGGCGAGCGCGGCGGCGCAGGTGAGCGATCTGTTCAAGGTTCCCTCCTCACTTCGACGGCGCCGGCGTCTTCTCCGGAACCGGGCACGGCTCCGGCGCCTTGCGCCGGAGGAGCGCGCGGATCGTAAGCGATCCGGCGCCCCGCTTGACGACGTAGGTCGAGGCGTCGCCCCAGCGCTTGACGGACATCAGGCGTGCGTGGGTCTCGCGGTCCCTCACGGGCGTCCCGTCCAGCGAGACGATCTCGTCCCCGGGCTTGAAGCCGGCCGCGGCCGCGACGCATTCCTTCTCCACCGCGATGACCGGCAGCGTCTCCCCGCCAGGGACGTCGCGCGTCGAGAGGCCGAGGGAGGGGAAGAGCGACTCCTCCTCGGGCAGGACGCCCCAGAGGAAGTCGGCGTACGAGGCCCGGACCGCGAGAGGCTTCTGCTTCTCGCCGAGGACCGAGACCGGGATGACGGAGGCCACCTTGCCGTCGAACATCTTCCGGGCCTGGCGCTCGATCCCCAGCCCGTAGGCCACGTGCCCCTCGCCGACCAGGACGACCATGACCGCGTCCTTGCCGCCGCGCTCCTTCAGCGCCTTCAGGGCGTTGGCGGCCATCGTGGCGTCCCAGGTGCACTGCGCCCGGAACATCCCCTCGAAGACCTCGCCCGTCATCATGGCGTGCATGCTCGCGTCGGGGCCGAAGGAGGCCTTGAAAAGGGTCCGGTGCTCCTCGCTCTTCGTGTCGACCGAGTCCGGGACGAGGGCCCTCTCCTCGGCGGTCAGCCCGGCGAAGCCCTTCTTCCTCACCGCCGTGATCACCTCGCGGGGGGTGTTCACGCCGAAGACCGGGATCGAGGCGGCGCGGGCGAACGCGAAGATGTCGCGGTAGTAGCTCCAGTTGTAGCCCCAGCTCTTGAACCACCGGGCCGCCTCGAGGAACCTCGCCTCGTCGAGCTTGCCGGCGTTCCACTCGTCGAGGACCTTCTGGTCGGTGAACGGGAACATCTCGAGCCCCAGGAGGACCTCGCGGCCGCTCCTCTTCAGCTCCTCGAGGACCCTCAGCTGCGCCCGGTGGACCTCCATGCTCGTGTGGTTCTCGCCCACGAGGAGGAGGCGGACGTCCTTGACCCGCGGCGGGAGGTCGGCGGGCGTGAGCACCTCGCCCGTCCGCGTGTCGGTGACCCCGTCGAGGAGGAGCGGGGCCTGCCTGTCCTTGCGGGCCGGGTCGCCGAGGGCCAGGTCGTACGCGGCGTCCTCGGCCGCCGGGGCGGGGGGGGCCGGGAGGGCGAGGAGGGGGGCGAGCGCGAGCAGGAGCCGTCTCATCCGGCCGACGTTAACTCACCCGGGGCCCGCCCCGCTCGGGAGGGCGGCCGTCAGGGGGACATCGTCCCCTCCGGGAACTGCGCCCCGCGCGCCCACGTGTAGACGATGTCCCGCTCGAACCCCTCGACGGGCCCGCCCCGGTAGCCGTCCGCGCGGGCGTGTCCGAAGCGGGGCGCGAGCTCCTCCGTGAAGCGGGAGCTCCTCGACGTCGAGGACCGGCTGACGGCCTGACCCTCCCGGGTCCGGCCCTACGCCTCGACCTCGCGGAGGATCTCGCGGTAGCCGGACTCGATGAGCGGAGAGAACCGGGCGTACCAGCCCTTCCACTCCGGCGTCGCCATCGAGGACTCCATGGCCTCCTCGAGCTTCGACAGGCTCGGGTAGGCCCCCTCGAGGACGAACGTGTAGAAGGGCCCCGTCACGTCGACGAACGCCCGGTACGGGCCGTATCCGAGCCTCGTGAAGAGGGCGTGCCCCTCCTTCTTCCAGAGCTCCTGGGCCTCCCGGGCGGCGCCGATCCGGAGGCGGAAGACGTTGCGGACGACGATCATGAGGCGCTCCTTTCGCCCGGCCGAGCGCGATCCGGCCACGGGCCGGGACGGCCACCCGCGTCGTCCGGGTTCTCGTTTTTCTTGAAACTACGTCGCAGGATGCCCCGTGTCAACGTCGCGCGGGGCCGCGGCGGCTCAGCGCGCCGCGGGCGCGTCCCGCCGGGCGATCCAGCGGGACAGGAGCGCGACGGCCTCCTCGTCGACCACACGCGTGCCGAGCGGCGGCATCTGCGAGGAGGGGCGCCGCGAGCGCATCCGGTGGAGGAGGGCGCTCCGGGCCGGGTCCCCGGCAGCCACGACCCGCGAAGCGCCCTCGGGCAGCCCCGGAACCACGTACCGGCCCGCGGAGTCGACGGCCGTCGCGACGGCGGGCTCGGGCGCGTCGGGAGACCCCCCCGAGTCGTGGAGCAGGACGAGGCCGAGGCGCGCCAGCGGCCCCGTGGCGTTGTGGCAGCCGCCGCAGTTGGCCGAGAGGTAGCCGAGCGCGGCGCGCTCCGTCGGGTCGCTCGCCCGTATGCGGGGAGGGTTCGCGACGAGGTCCGGCCGGGACGGCTCGAGGCGGTGCGAGGCGACGAGCGAGGAGAGAGTGGCGGCCCCCGGGGGGAGCGGCTCGGCGTGAGGCGCCAGCGGGTCCCGGTCGTCGGAGAGCTGGAGCGCGTTGAAGCCGAGGACGACGGCGGGAGACGAGCGGTGGCAGGTGGCGCAGTCCTCGACGCCCGGGATCGAGTGGCGCTTCCCCGGGGCGACCTCGACGACGTCCGGGACCCCATCGTCGGGCGCCAGCGTGGCGTCGGAGCCGTCCTCCGCCCAGACGTACGTCGCGAAGACCCACTCGTCGGGTCCCGCCTTCCAGATCATCCGCGTCTCGACCCGGCGGCCGGCGAACCGGAACTCCTTCCAGAGCTTCGTCCCGACGGGGAACCGCCACGCGTCCACGTCGGAGACGTCGATCGACGACCCCTCGGGGAGCCGGATCCACCGGGACTTGGCCGCCCCGTCGGTCCAGAGCGGGTACTGCGGCGAGAAGGGGAGGTTCCGCGGGTCGACCCCGCCGTCGGGGCCGTAGAGGCCGGTCTCCGAGAGGAGGCGGGGCGCCCGGGCCGGCGCGGCGGCAGGCGGGTCGGCCGCGAGGGCGTGCGCCACCCCCGCCGGCCGAGCGGTGCCGATCGCGGTCACGGCCACGGCCAGGATCCCGAGCGCGGTGGCGGCGGGCCGGCGGGAGGGGGGACGCATGGCTCTTCTCCTTTCCGGTCGTCCCGGAGCCCCTTCGTCAGTGGCTCTCGACCGGGTCGATCGGCTGGGGAACGCGGTTGACGACCGGGGGGATGGTCCGGAGGTAGGCGAAGAGGGCGCGCAGGTCCTCGTCCGTGGCGTTCCGGTACTGCGTCCAGGGCATCGGCGGCAGGATCGGCCGCCCCTTCCCCTCGTGCCGGCCCGAGCGGATCGCCTCGACGAAGGTCGCCTCGTCCCAGGTCCCGAGGCCGGTCTTCGGGTCCGGGGTGAGGTTCGCGGTGAAGCTGACGCCCCAGGGCCCCGCGAACGCGGTGTTCGTCCCGGCCCCGGCCCACAGCCAGGGCGCCGGTCCGACGGCGGGCGCCGGCATCGCGAGGTCCTGCGGGTGCCCCGAGAGCATCCGGGTCATGTCGGGCTCGGGCCCCTTCGGACCGACCTTCCAGGGCGTGTGGCAGTCGTTGCAGCCCATGATCTTCACCAGGTAGGCCCCCCTCTCGGCGGGCGAGGCGGCGTTCCCGTTCCCGGCGGCGGAGGGGACCTCCCCGTTCAGGGTCAGGGCGAAGAGCGCGAGGGCTCCGCCCACGGTGACCATCGACACGTTCCTCATGGCGTCCTCCTTGTCCTTCTTTCGGGCGGCGCCACGGTCGGTGGCGGCCTGCCCTCAAGGTAGGTCCCGGAACGCGGGCGCGTTGCTCAAAGATCCCTAGGCACTTCCTAAACTTTTGCTAGGGGCTCCGAGCATCCGGCCCGGGACGTGCGGCGGGTCACGCCCCCGCGCTGAGGACCGTGCCCGCCTCCCCGTCGACCGTCACGAGGGCTCCGTCGGGCAGGAGGCGCGTGGCCCCCTCCACCCCGAAGACGGCCGGGATCCCCATCTCCCGCGCCACGACGGCGGCGTGGCACATCAGGCCGCCGACCTCCATGACCACGGCCGCGGCGCGCGGGAAGAGGGGCGTCCAGCCCGGGTCGGCGAAGCGCAGGACGAGGACGTCGCCGTCCGACATCGCCGCGGGGTCGGGAGAGGCCAGGAGACGGACCGGCCCGCTCGCTCTGCCCGGCGAGACGCCGACCCCCCGGAGGACGCCGGCGGCGTCCGCCTTCGCTGGTCGCTCCAGGAGGACCGGGACGCCGTCGGAGCGGACGAAGAGCGGGAGCTGCCGCTCGCCGAAGCGCTCGAGCCGCGCGCGCCGCTCCTCGAGGAGGTCCCGGAGGCCCTCCGGGGCCGGCCGGCCAGCGACGAGGCCGGCGAGCTCCGCCGGGTCGAGGAGGAAGACGTCCCCGGCCTGAGCGAGGACTCCCCTCGCGGCGAGCCTTCGCCCCAGCTCCAGGGCGGCCTTCCGCATCCGGAAGAAGACGACGACGCCGTGGTGCTTCGGGGCCTCGCGAAGCGGGAGGTAGGCCTCGGCCGCCCCCGCGGCCAGCCGGAGGAGCGGGCGCTTCCACCGGGGTGACGCCGAGACCGCGTCCGCGATCGCCCGCTTCCGGTCCGATGCGAGGCGCTCCATCCGGGCGGCGACGGTCTCGCGCCCCGGCGAGGCCAGGCCGGCGCGGACCAGCTCCACGATCATCCCCGGCTCCTCGGCCCAGCGCGGGGCCGCCAGGTCGAACTCCCGCGGCCCGCGGTGGCCGAACTCGGAGAGGAAGGCGTCGAGCCGGGCGAGCCAGGGCGCGGCCTCGGGAGCCGACCACAGCCTGGAAAGGAGCGCCTCGGTCCCGTCGGCCCCCGCGAAGAGCGGCGCGATCGGCCGGGCGGCGAGGACGAGCTCGTCGACGCCGAGGGAGATCCGCGTCGTCGGGTTCGCCGGGATGCCGGTGAACAGGAGCGCCCGCGCCGCGGGGTGATCCGCGTAAACGCGGCGGGCCAGGCCGAAGACGGCGATCGCGACGGCCTCCATCTGCAGGCCGAGGAGGAGGCGCCGGCACTCGGGGGCCGAGAAGAGGCGCGTCTCGGCCAGGAGCTCCGCGTCCGCGAGGGTCCCGACGGGAGGCCTCGCCGCCACCGCCCGCGCGTCCGCCTCGAGGACCGCGAGGGCCCGGCGAGGGAAGAGGCCGTGGCGCATCCGGAACGCGGAGCGGACGGTCGCCGCGAGCATCCGCGCGGCGACGAAGAGGCGGCGGCCCGCGAGCCGACGGGGCGTCAGGACCCCCTCGCCGACCAGGCGCGAGATGGCTTCCCCGGCGACGTGGTCCATGACGCCGACGAGCCGGGTGACGAGCGGCCCGAAGAGCGGCACGGCGAGGAGGGCGTTCAGGTTCATCGCGAGGCGGCCGTCCACGAGGTCGAGGCCCAGGAGGGACGGCAGGAGGGGCGAGGAGCGCGAGACGCCGAAGACCTGCGACGAGACGAGCGGCAGGAGCTCGTCCCGCCAGTGTCCCCACGTCAGCGGGGCCAGCGGGTCGGGGAGCGTCTCGCGGACGTTCCACGTCGACCAGACCGTCACCGGCCCGTCGTCGGAGGAGGGGGCGGTCCGCTCGACGACCCGCTCCCGCGGGGGCCGGGCGGCGGTGACGGGCCGCGCCTGGAGCCACCAGAGCGTCCCCGCCCCGTCGAGCGCCCACTCCAGGTCGAGCGGCTCGCCGAGGAGGCCTGCGAGCCGCGCACCCTCCCGGGCGACGTCGCTCGCCTCCCCGGGCGAGAGGACGCCGCGGGGAGCCGGGCAGTGCGCGTCGAGGCCGCCGAGGCCGTTCCGGTAGACGCGCCATCGCTCCGGCGGGGCGCGCCCGGAGACGAGCGCGTCCCCCGTCCCGGCGACCGCCTCGACGAGGACCGCCCCGTCCTCCCCCATCGGGTCGACCGTGAAGGCGACGCCGGCCGCGCGGGCCGCGACCATCTCCTGGACGACGAGGCCGACGCGGGGCGGCGCCGCGAGGCCCCCGCCCACGAGGACGCGCTCCGCCTCGCCGGAGGAGACGACGCGCCGCGACGCCTCGACGGCGGCCTCCGCCGACCCGACCGAGAGGACCGTCTCGAAGAGGCCCGCCATCGACCGGCCCGCCGCGTCCTCCCCGACGGCGGAGGAGCGGACCGCGACCGGGCCCGGGAGGAGCGCCCCGGCGCGGCGGCGGAGCTCCGCGGTGTCGGCCTCGGCCCACTCCGAGGCGAAGGCCGCCTCGACGGCGAAGGCCCGCGGCACCCTCGCGCCCGCGACGAGGAGGCGGGCCAGCCCCCGGGCCTTCCCACCGAACGGGGCGGCCTCCTCGGGGGCGAGCCCCGCCAGGTCCGCGAAGCGGAGGGCCATCGGCGCATTCTCCGCCGCCCCCGCGCCGCCGCGTCGGGGACTTTGCCGGCGGGGCCGGCATCGCGTCTAATCCGCCCGGTCCAGCAAGGGGAGAGGGAGGAGAGGACGATGCCGATCCGCGTCGTACGGCTCGGGAGCCCGAGGGGGAACGGGGAGGGGCCGCGCCTCGGGACGGTGCGGCGCCCGCCGCGCGGCGTGCCGAAGGCGGAGTTCGCCCGCAGGGACTTCTACGACGTCTGGCTGCCCGACCTCTCGCCGAGCGAGGAGCTCGTCAGGCTCGGGCTCTCGGCGAAGGACGAGAAGGCCTGGCGGGCGTTCGAGAGGCGCTACCGGGCCGAGATGCGGGAGCCCTCGCGGGCCCGCCTGCTGGACCTCCTCGCCGCCCTGTCGGAGGGGACCAGCTTCTCGGTCGGCTGCTACTGCGAGGACGAGGCGCGCTGCCACCGGTCGGTCCTGCGCGCGCTCCTCGCCGAGCGCGGGGCGAGGATCGTCCCGTGAGGGCGCTCCCCTGGCGGGCCGCCGCGGCCCTCCCGCTCCTCCTGGCCGCCGGGACGCTCCCGGCCGCCCCGCCGAGGTCCCGCCCGGCGCCTCCTCCGGCGACCTACCCGGGCCTCCCGAGCGACACGCCGGAGAAGTTCGTCCCCGTCACGGGCTCCCACGACCACGTCCGGCGCGAGGTCATGGTCCCGATGCGCGACGGCGTGAGGCTCTTCACGGTCGTCCTCGTCCCGAAGGGGGCGAAGGGGGCCCCGATCCTCCTGACGCGGACGCCGTACGACGCCAAGAAGATGACGGGCCGCAAGGCGAGCGCCCGGCTCGGGCCCTCCCTCCACGGGTACGACAACGCGACGGACGTGATCGTCGAGGGGGGCTACATCCGCGTCGTCCAGGACGTGCGCGGCAAGCACCGCTCCGAGGGCGACTACGTCATGAACCGCCCGCTCCGCGGGCCGCTCAACCCGACCCCCGTCGACCACGCGACCGACACGTGGGACACGATCGAGTGGCTCGTGAAGAACGTCCCCGAGTCGAACGGCAGGGTCGGGATCCTCGGGATCTCGTACGACGGCTTCCTGCCGCTCATGGCCCTCGTCGACCCGCACCCCGCGCTGAAGGTCTCCGTCCCGATGAACCCGATGGTGGACGGCTGGATGGGGGACGACTGGTTCCACCACGGCGCCTTCCGCCAGCAGGGGATGCCGTACATCCTCGAGCAGGAGGCGACGCGCGACAACGACGTCCCGTGGTGGACGGACCACGCCGACGACTACACGGCCTTCCTCCGGGCCGGGAACGCTCGGGAGATGGGGCGCCTCCGGGGCCTCGAGCAGGTCGGCTTCTGGCGGACGATCCTCGCGCACCCGTCGTACGACGCCTACTGGCAGGGGCAGGCGGTCGACAGGCTCCTCGCCGCGCGGCCGCTCACCGTGCCGACGATGCTCGTCCACTCGCTCTGGGACCAGGAGGACGTCTACGGCGACATCGCCGTCTGGGAGGCGCTGAAGGGGAAGGACCCCTCGGGCGAGAAGCTCTTCCTCGTCCTCGGCCCCTGGTACCACGGGCAGGCGATCGAGGACGGGAGCGCGATCGGCCCGATCCGGTTCGGGAGCGACACGGCGCTCACCTTCCGCCGCGAGGTCCTCCGCCCCTTCCTCGACCAGCACCTGAAGGACGGAGCCCCGAAGGCCGGCGTCGCCCGCGTCACGGCGTTCGAGACCGGGACGAACGCCTGGCGGCGACTCCCGGACTGGCCGGCCTGCTCCTCGCCCGGGTGCGCGGTCACGCCGACGCCGCTCTACCTCCGCGCGGGCCGCTCGCTCGGCTTCGCCGCGCCCGTTCCGGGCGACGCCCCGTTCGACGAGTACGTCTCCGACCCGGCGACGCCCGTCCCCTACCGGCCCCGCCCCGTCCTCGGCTGGGGCTACGAGGACGACAACGGCTGGTCCCGCTGGCTCGTGGAGGACCAGCGGCACGCCTCCGCCCGGCCCGACGTCCTCACGTTCGTCTCCGAGGTCCTCTCCGGGCCGCTGAAGGTCGCCGGCCGCCCGGTCGCCCACCTCGTCGCCTCGACGAGCGGCACCGACTCGGACTGGGTGGTCAAGCTGATCGACGTCTTCCCGGACGAGGTCCCCGGCCGGCCCGAGATGGGGGGCTACGAGCTGATGGTCGCCTCCGACGTCTTCCGCGGCCGGTACCGGGAGAGCTTCGAGACGCCGAAGGCGCTCGCGCCGGGCGAGGCTCTGACGTACCGCTTCGCGCTGCCGACGGCGAACCACGTCTTCCTCCCCGGGCACCGGGTGATGGTCCAGGTGCAGTCGAGCTGGTTCCCGCTCTACGACCGCAACCCGCAGACGTTCGTCCCGTCGATCTTCGAGGCGAAGCCGGGCGACTACCGGAAGGCCGTCCAGCGCGTCTTCCACGAGCCCGGGCGGGCCAGCTTCGTCGAGCTGCCGCTCGTGACGGCGCCGTGAGGGCGCCGTCACGGGGCGCGGCGCGAGGACTCGCTAGAATCCCCGGGCCGTAACGCGCCACCGGGACCGGGAGGGAGAGGATGGACTGGATCACCACCCCGGAAGGCTGGGTCGCCTTCCTGACGCTCGCCGCTCTCGAGCTCGTCCTCGGGATCGACAACATCGTCTTCATCTCGATCCTGGTCGGCAAGCTCCCGAAGGAGCGGCAGTCCTCGGCCTACAAGATCGGCCTCGGCCTGGCCCTGATCACGCGGATCCTCCTCCTGCTGTCGATCAGCTGGGTGATGGGGCTGACGAAGCCCCTCTTCGGCGTCCTCGGGAAGGAGATCTCCGGGCGCGACGTCGTCCTGATCGTCGGCGGCCTCTTCCTCGTCGCCAAGAGCACGCACGAGATCCACGACAAGCTGGAGGGGGCCGAGGGGGAGCGGTCGACCCGGGCCTTCCGTTCCTACGGCGCGATCCTGGCGCAGATCGTCGCGCTCGACATCATCTTCTCGCTCGACTCGGTCATCACCGCGGTCGGGATGGTCAACAAGGTCGGCCTGATGGTCTCGGCGGTCGTCGTCGCGGTCGTGATGATGATGTTCTTCGCCCGGGCCGTCGGGGACTTCGTCCACGACCACCCGACCATCAAGATGCTCGCGCTGGCCTTCCTCCTCCTGATCGGCGTGATGCTCATCGCCGACGGCCTCGGCCACCACATCCCGAAGGGCTACATCTACTTCTCCATGGCCTTCTCCCTCTTCGTCGAGATGCTCAACCTGCGGGCCCGGAAGAAGGAGCCGCCGGTGGCGCTCCGCTCGGCGTACGTGCCCGAGGGCGGGAAGGGCTGAACCGGGCTCAGGCCGGCGCCAGCCCTTCCCCCTCCTCCGCCGCCGGCTCCGGAGCCGAGTCCTTCGCCCGAATCGTGATCGCGGTTGCCCGGGAAGGCGTCACAATCGGCCGGGAGGTGCTCCCCCGGGGGAGCTCGCGCCCGAGGTCGAAAGGAAGGGCCCCATGCTCGCGTTCAAGAAGACCGTCACCGTTGAGAACCCCGACCGGATCGTCATCTCCGGGCTCCCGGTCCGAAAAGGCCAGAGGGTGGAGGTCGTCGTCCTGGCGCGGGAGGCGAGGCCGGCGCGGAGCGCCCGGGCGCTCCGGAGGCTGCTCGCCGACACCCAGCGGGTCAGCGTCCTCCGGCCCGTCACCGAGAAGGAGATCGCCGAGGAGATTGCAGCCTACCGAGCCAGCCGATGAGGGTCGTCGTCGACACGAACGTCCTGGTGTCGGCGGCGCTTCGGGACCGCAAGCCGGAACGCGTGGTCCTCTTCGTCGCCGAGCAGCCGGACGTCGAGTGGGTCGCCTCGCGGGAGATCCTGTCCGAATACGGGGAGGTGCTCGCGCGTCCCAGGTTCGGCCTCACGCCGCGTATCCTCGTCCGCTGGCGGCGCCTCCTCGCATCCGCCACGACCCTCGTCGAGGTGCCGAACGACGTGGAGTTCCTCAGGGATCGGAAGGACGCGAAGTTCCTCGCCTGCGCCCTCGCAGCCGACGCCGACTTCTTCGTCACCGGAGATCGCGACTTCGAGCACGCCCAGCGGCTCGTCCGAACGACGATCCTGTCCGTGACGCTCTTCGAGAAGCTGGTGTGCGGCACGCGGGGCCGGAGGTGACCGCCCGAGGCCGGCCACACCGCCGGGCCGCGTACGTGCCCGAGGGCGGGAAGGGCTGAACCGGGCTCAGGCCGGCGCCAGCCCTTCCCCCTCCTCCGCCGCCGGCTCCGGCTCCGCAGGGCTCGTCTCGGCGTGGGTCCTCGCGACCAGGACGTAGATCGAGGGGACGACGAGGAGCGTGAACGCGGTCCCGATGAACATGCCGGTGACGAGCATGATGCCGATCGAGTTCCGCGCGCCGGCCCCGGGGCCGCTGGCGAAGACGAGCGGGAGGTGCCCCACGATCGTGGCGGCCGTGGTCATCAGGATCGGCCTCAGGCGCGTGCTCGCGGCCTCGACCACCGCCGCCACCTTCCCGGCCCCCTTCTCCTGGAGCTTGTTGGCGAACTCGACGATGAGGATGCCGTTCTTGGCGACGAGCCCGACGAGCGTGATCAGCCCCACCTGGCTGTAGACGTTCAGCGACGTCAGACCGAGGAAGGAGAAGAGGAGCGATCCCGCGAGCGCGAGCGGCACCGAGCCGGCCAGGATGATGAACGGGTCCCGGAAGCTGTTGAACTGCGCGGCGAGGACCAGGTAGATGAGGACCGCCGAGAGGAGGAACGTGCCGAGGAAGCGGCCCCCCTCGGTCCGGAGCTGGCGCGACTCCCCGGCGTAGTCGACCGTGAAGCCCTTCGGCAGGAGCCCCGCGGCCTCGGTCTCCAGGAACGCCAGCGCCTTGTCGAGCGAGACGCCGGGCGGGACGACCCCCTGGATCCTCACCGCGTTGAGCTGCTGGAACCGCTTCAGCTCGCGGGGCTCGGTGGTGGTCTTCAGGGAGGCGAACGTCGAGAGCGGCACGAGGCGGCCCCCGGCGCCGGTCACGTAGATGCCCGCGAGCTGGTCGGGCGTCAGGCGGTCGGCGCGCTTGACCTGCGGGATGACCTTGTAGCTCCGCCCCTGGATGCTGAAGCGGTTGACGTAGTTCCCGCCCAGCATCGTCGCCAGGTCGCGGCCCGCGTCGCCGAGGCTCACCCCCTGGGCGCGCACCTTGTCCCGGTCGAAGACGACCTCGGCCTGCGGCTGGTCGAACTTCAGGTCCGAGTCGGCGAACATGAAGAGGCCGCTCCCGAACGCCTTCCCGACGAGCTGGTCGGCGAAGGCGGCGAGCTCCCGCGGCTCGGCGGTTGCGGCGACGACGAAGTCCACGGGGAAGTCCCCGCCGCCGGGGAGCGCCGGGGGGGTGAGCGTGATGACGCGGACGCCGGGGATCCTCGAGGTCTCCGCGGCGACCTCCACCTGGAGCTCCTGCGTCGACTTGGACCGCTCGCTCCAGGGCTTCGTCACCATCCCGCCGAACCCGAGGGTGGGGAACGTGATCTGGAAGATGCTCTCCGTCTCCGGGTGCGAGCGGTAGACGTCGTGCACCTTCGCGGTGAAGAGCTTCGTCTGGTCGAGGGTCGCGTTCGGCGCGGCCTGCACGATGCTGAAGACGACGCTCTGGTCCTCCTGGGGCGCCAGCTCCTTCTGCGAGAAGAGGTAGAAGGGGACGATCAGGAGCGAGACGAGGACCCAGAGCGTCAGGACGACCGGGCGGTAGTTGAGCGTCGCGGCCAGCTGGCGGGCGTACGTCGCCCGGAAGAACTCGAAGCGGTGGTTCACCCAGCCGGCGAAGCCCCGCTCGGAGTCCCCGGAGCGCAGGAGCCGCGACCCCATCATCGGCGAGAGCGTCAGGGCCACGACCCCCGAGACGATCACGGCGCCCGCCAGGGTGAAGGCGAACTCGCGGAAGAGCGCCCCGGTGAGGCCCCCCTGGATCCCGATCGGGGCGTACACGGCCGCGAGCGTGATCGTCATCGCCACGATCGGCCCCACGAGCTCCCGGGCGGCCACGAGGGCCGCCGCCATCGGCTTCTGCCCCAGGTGGATGTGCCGCTCCACGTTCTCGACCATGACGATCGCGTCGTCCACGACGAGGCCGACGGAGAGGACGATCGCCAAGAGCGTCAGGAGGTTGATCGTGAAGCCGGCGAGGAACATCAGGAAGACCGCGCCGACGAGGGAGACCGGGATCGCGACGACCGGGATGACGACCGAGCGGTACGAGCCGAGGAAGAGGAAGATGACGAGGACGACGATGAGGAGCGTCTCGGTGAGGGTCTTCAGGACCTCGCGGATGGCCTCCTCGATGTACGCCGTCGAGTCGTACGGGACCCCCACCTTCATCCCGGCCGGCAGCTGCGCCTCGATCTGAGGGATCACGTCCCGCACGCGGGAGATGACGTCGAGGGTGTTGGCCGTCGGGAGGACCCAGATCCCCATGAACGTGGCGTCCTGCCCGTCGAAGTGGACGTCCGACTCGTAGTCCTCGGCCCCGAGGACGACGTCGGCGATCTCGCCGAGGCGGACGACCGTCCCGTTCTCCTCCTTGACGACGAGCTGGCGGAACTCCTCCGGCGTCTGGAGGTCCGTGTTGGCCACCAGGTTCACCGAGACCATCGAGCCCTTCGTCCGCCCCAGGGCCGAGAGGGTGTTGTTGTTCGCCAGCGCCTCCCGCACCTGCGAGGCCGAGAGTCCCAGGGCGGCCATCCGGTCCGGCTTCAGCCAGATCCGCATGGCGAAGTTGCGGCTCCCGAGGATGTCGGCGCGCTGGACGCCGCTGACGGCCGAGAGCTTGGGCTGGACGACGCGGGTGAGGTAGTCGGTGATCTGGTTCTGGTCAAGGTCCGCCGAGGAGAAGCCGATGTACATCGCCGCGAACTCCGAGTCCGCGGTCTGGAGCTCGATCACCGGCGCCTGCGCCTCGGGAGGGAGCTCGTTGCGCACCTGCGCGACCTTGGCCTGCACCTGGGTCAGGGCGGCGTTGGTGTCGTAGTTCAGCTTCAGGTGGACGGTGATCGTGCTGACGCCCTGGGCGCTCGACGACTCGAGGTAGTCGATGCCGTCGGCGCTCGCGATCACGCGCTCGAGCGGGGTCGTGATGAACCCCCGGACGAGGTCGGCGCTGGCGCCGACGTAGGCGGTCGTCACCTTCACGACCGCGATGTCGCTGCGCGGGTACTGCCGGACGGAGAGCGAGCGGATCGACTGGAGCCCGGCGATCGTGACGACGAGGCTGACGACGACGGCCAGGACGGGCCGCCGGATGAAGACGTCGGTCGGCTTCATCACGAGTCCTGCGGCTTCGGGGCCGGGTCGTTGCCCGGCTGGACCTCGTTGTTCACCTCGACGGCGGCCCCGCTGCGCAGCTTGAACGCCCCCGACGTCACCACCTCCTGGCCCGGCTCCAGACCCGAGAGGACGGCCACCTGGTCGCCGCGGCCGCGGCCCAGCTTCACGAACTGCTGCGTCACGCCCTTGTAGGCGACCCCCTTCGGGCTCTTCATCTCGGTCACCACGAAGACCGAGTCGCCGTAGGGGGCGTAGGCGATCGCCGAGGCCGGCACGGCCAGGACCGGCGTGGCGGCGCCGAGCACCGCCTCGGCCTCGACGAACATCCCGGGGCGGAGGACCCCGTCCGGGTTCGGGAGCGTCGCCTGCAACCGGACGTTTCGCGTCGCGGCGTCGACGACCGAGTCGACGGCCGTCACCCGGCCGGAGAGCCGGACCGGCGCGCCCGACGCGCGCGGCGCCGTCACCTCGACGGCCGCCCCGACCCGGACCCGCCCCACCTCCTGCTGGGGGATGGAGAAGTCGACGTAGATCGGGTCGAGCGACTGGAGCGGGACGATCCCGTCCCCGGCGCCGAGGTACTGCCCGACGTTGGCCTGGCGGATTCCGAGGATCCCCCCGAAGGGCGCCCGGATCGTCTTCCGCGCGATCGCCGCCTCGATCTCGCCCACGTGCGCCTCGTCCTGCCGGTGCCGGGCCAGCGCGCGGTCGTACTCCGACTGGGACAGCACGCCGCCGTCGCGGAGCCCCCGCGAGCGCTCGAGGTCCAGGCGCGACAGCTCCAGCGCCGCCTCGGCGGCCGCGAGCTGCGCGCGCTCCTGCCGCGTGTCGAGCTCGACGAGGACGGTCCCCTCCGCCACGGTCTTCCCCGACTCGAAGGCGATCCGGTCGACCACCCCGGGGAGGTCGGCGCTGACCGTGACTCCGTGGACGGCGACGACCGTCCCGATGGAAGTCAGGTTCGCCGGCCACGGCTCCTCGCGAACCACCGTCGTGGTCACCGCCTCGGGCGGGGGCTGGAACGACGCGTTCTGCTCGATCGCGGCCCGGACCTGCCGGAACTTCAGCGTCCCGACGGCCGCGACGAAGGCCGCCACGATGAGCAGCATCAGAGACATGCGGCGCTTCATGGGGTGGGTCTCCTTTCCCGGTCCAGAGGGACGCGTCTCGGCGCCGCGCGGGCTCCTCCGCATCAAGCGAACGATGCCAAGGGACATCCCGGCGCTCCGCCCGCATCCCGGACCCCGACAGGATACGACATTACGTGAGACAGTGTTTCAATTGCCGGAGCCCGGTGAACGACGTGCCGGCGCCCCGCCACGCGATGGGTCCATCCGTTCCCTTCCGCCGAGGCGGGCTGGACGCTAGATTCCCTTCGCCGCACCGGCCCTCGCGGGCCTTCGCGCAGGAGGGTGCACATGAAGACCCGCTTCCTCGTCGTCCCGGCCCTGCTCCTCTCCGGCACGGCGCTGGCCGTGAAGCCCGACAAGCCCGGCTGCACCGACCATCCGCTCTTCCCCACGCGGATGCCGGCGTACCGGATCGAGACCTGCGAGCTGAAGGAGTTCGCCTCGTACGACTTCCTCGTCACGAAGGGGCCCCGGCGGACGGTCGAGGGGAAGCTGACCTTCCTGACGTACGCCGTCGACGACCGGAAGGACGACCGCTCGGGCCTGGAGGTCGTCCGGAACTACGAGAACGCCCTGAAGAAGGTGGGCGGCACCGTCCAGGCCTCCGATCCCCAGCGCTTCGTGAACGGGACGGTCGTCGTGGACGGCCGGGAGGTCTGGGCGGAGGCGCTGAAGGGGAACGGGAAGATCTGGCTGTCCCCGATCACCTGAAAGCGCAGGTTTCTGGACAGGAGCCGGGTGAGGCGTAGTCAGCATCATCCCCGCCGGAGCGGAGCGACGGCGGGCGGAG
>RHKY01000048.1 GCA_008363385.1 Acidobacteriota bacterium
TTGCTTCAAAACCGTGTCGCAAACCAGCACGAATAACAATAGCTATACGGAGGGCCGCTTCTGGTTTTGATAACACCCCCTGGAAACTATCCCCACGATACGGCGGGGGCGGGGGCCGCCGGGGCCGCCGGGGCCGGCGCCTCCGCGGGTGCGGGGGCGGCCGCGACGGCCTCGCCCGCCTCGCCGATGAGGCCGACGACGGTGTTGATCGGGACGGTCTGCCCCTCCCCGACGAGGACCTGCAGGAGGACTCCCGCGGCGGGAGCGGGGATCTCGGCGTCGACCTTGTCGGTGGAGATCTCGAAAAGAGGCTCGTCGCGCTTGACGGCGTCGCCCGGCTTCTTGAGCCAGCGGGTGATGGTCCCCTCGGCGATCGACTCGCCCATCTGCGGCATGATCACGTTGGTCGGCATCGGCGGTCCTCTCTGAACGGCGTTGGGCCGGGTGCGTCCGGGCTCTCCCGGGGGGATCCTAATACCGGGCCAGCCTCCGCGCCGCCGCCGCGATTCGCGGGGCATCGGGGAGGAAGGCCGCCTCCAGGACGGGCGAGAAGGGGATCGGGGTGTCGGGGGCGGTCACCCGCAGGACGGGCGCGTCCAGCCACTCGAAGGCCTCCTCGAACAGGAGCGCCGCGACCTCGCCCGCGATCCCCCCGGTCCGGGTGTCCTCGTGGACGACGAGGCAGCGGGAGGTCTTCCGGACGGAGGCCACGACCGTCTCGCGGTCGAGGGGGGAGAGCGTCCTCAGGTCGACGACCTCGGCCTCGAGGCGGTCCTCGCGGGAGAGCGCGTCCGCGGCCTGGAGCGCGGGCCAGAGCATCGCCCCGTACGTGACGATCGTCAGGTCGCGCCCGGCCCGCCGCACGCAGGCCTTCCCGATCGGGACGCTGTACGGGGCGTCGGGGACCCGGTCCCTCACGCGCCGGTAGAGGAACTTGTGCTCCAGGTAGACGACCGGGTCGGGGTCGCGGATCGCGGAGAGGAGGAGCCCCTTGGCGTCGTACGCCGTCGCCGGGACGACGACCTTCAGGCCCGGCGTCCCGACGAAGTGCCTCTCCGGGCTCTGCGAGTGGAAGGGCCCCCCGTGGACGCCGGCGCCGGACGGGCCGCGGACGACCATCGGGACGCCGACCCCGGTCCGGTACCGGGACTTCGCCGCGAAGTTCGTCAGGAGGTCGAAGGCCCGCGCGACGAAGTCGATGAACTGCATCTCGGCCACGGGCCGGAGGCCCCGGATCGCCGCCCCGATCGCGGCGCCGACGATCGCCTCCTCGGCGACGGGCGTGTCCACGACCCGCTCGGCGCCGAAGCGTGCCAGGAGCCCCTCGGTCACCCGGAAGGCCCCGCCGTACGCCCCGACGTCCTCGCCGACGACGAGGACGCGCGGGTCGCGGGCCATCTCCTCGTGGAGCGCCTCCCGGATCGCCTCGACGTAGAGGAGGTCCCGACCCGGGCCAGACGGCGGCTCGCTCTCGGAGCCGGGCGGCAGCGTCAGGAGGGCGCCGGGCGCGCCGCGCGGGTCGGCCATCAGGCACGCCCTCCGCCGGCCGGCGCGAAGACGCCGGTCTGGAGGCTCTCCGGGTCGGGGAGGGGCGAGGCGAGCGCCGCCTCGACGTCGGCGTCGAGCGAGGCGCCGATCTCCTCCCGGACGCGGCTCGCCCGTCCGTCGTCGAGGAGGCCCCGCTCCCCGAGCAGCCTCTCGAACCGGGCGATCGGGTCGCGGCGGTGCCAGGTCGCGAGCTCCTCCGGGTCGACGTAGGCCTGCCCGTCGTGCTCGGCGTGACCCTTCAGCCGGTAGGTCCGGGCCTCGACGAGCGTCGGGCCCCCGCCCGAGCGGGCGCGCGCCACGGCGCGTCGGCAGGCGTCGAGGACCGCCAGGACGTCGTTCCCGTCGACGATCTCGGCGGGGAGGCCGTAGCCGGCCGCCTTGTCGGCGAAGGCCGCGGCGGCGCACTGCTTCTCCGAGGGGGTGGAGTAGGCCCACCGGTTGTACTCGAGGACGACGACGAGCGGGAGCCTCTGGACGGCCGCGAAGTTGAGCCCCTCGTGGAACGCCCCCACCGACGACGCCCCGTCCCCGACGTACGTGAGCGCGACGGTCGGCCGTCCCAGGAGCCGCTCCGCGAGGACCATCCCGGCCATCACGGGGACCATGGTCCCCAGCATCGCCGTCGGCGCGTAGACGCCCCGCTCGGGTACGGAGACGTGGAGGATCGCCTCCTTCCCGCGCGACGGCGCGTCGGCGCGGGCCAGGTACTGGAGGAGGACCTGGCGCGGGGTCACGCCGCGGACGAGGACCGAGCCGAGGTTGCGGATGAGGGGGGAGAGGAGGTCCCCGTCCTCGAGGGCGAAGGCAGAGCCGACCGACGTCGCCTCCTGGCCGAGAGAGCGGTACATCCCCCCGGCCAGCTTCCCCTGCCGGTAGAGGCGGACCAGCCGCTCCTCGAGGAGGCGGTTCAGGACCAGATGGCGGTGCAGCTCGAGGAGCCGCTCTGTCGGGAGCGCGTCCATGGGGAGACCCGTCGCGGGGCGGGGGATTATCGAAGCGGGTCCTGGGAGCGTCAAACGACGCCCGACTCCGGGATAATCGGTCGGCAGTTCCCATGAGCCGCGCCCTCGCGCTCCCGCTGGTGCTCGCGCTCCTCGCCGGGTGCTCCCGGCGGGAGGCGGCGCCGGACACGGCGGTCGTCCTCGCCGACCGCGACGTGGAGGGGCTCGACCCGCACGCCTCGGGGAAGGTGCACACGACGCAGGAGGTCCTCCTCGACGCGTACGAGGGGCTCGTCGCGCTCGACGCCCACCTCGCCGTGGTCCCGGCGCTGGCGGCCTCCTGGTCGAACCCGGACGACCGGACCTGGGAGTTCCAGCTCCGTCCCGACGTCCGCTTCCACACGGGCGGGACGATGACGGCGGCCGACGTGGCCTTCAGCGTCGAGCGCGCGCGGACGGAGCCGGGGAGCGTCCTGAAGACCTCGCTCGTCGGCGTGACCGGCGTGGAGGTCGTGGGCCCGGACCTCGTCCGGATCCGGACGAAGGAAGCGGACGCGTACCTCCTGGCGCGCCTGAGGGACGTCTTCGTCGTCTCCCGCGCGGCGGTGAAGGCCGCGGGCGCGGCCGCCTTCGACGGCACGAGCTGCGGGACGGGCCCGTACCGGATCACGGGACGAGTCCCGGGCCGGCACGTCGACCTCGAGAGGTTCGACGGCTACTGGGGCGGCCCGTCCGTCGCCCCGCGGGCCCGGTTCGTCGCCCGGATGTTCGGCGACCCGGACTGGAACGAGATGGTCCCGCAGGGAGGCCGCGTCGCGTTCTGGCAGATGCCGGCCTCCCCGCACTTCGCGCGCGCCCGGGAGTTCGGCCGCTCGGAGCGGGGACCCAGCCTCTCGATCGTCTACCTCGGCTTCGACCTGCGCGGGCCCGAGACGCCCGGCGTGACGCTCCCGGACGGGAGCCACGGGAACCCGTTCCTGGACCGGCGGGTCCGGGAGGCGGTCTCGCTGGCGATCGACCGGGGAGCGTTCCGGCGCGAGTTCGCCGGCGAGTTCGGCTTCCCCGCCGGGCAGCTCGTCCCGCCGGGCGTCTTCGGCTACGACCCGTCCCTGCCGGTCCCGGTGAGGGACGTCGGGCGGGCCCGGGACCTCCTCGCCGGGACGCCGTTCGCGAAGGGGTTCGAGGTGGAGCTGGACGTCCGGTCGCTGATGGAGCGCGCGGGCCCCGCCGTCGCCCGGATGCTGGCCGACGCCGGGATCCGGGCCTCGGTGAGCCTCCTCGACGAGGAGGACTTCTTCGCGCGCCTCTCCAGCCGGCGCTCCTCGCTCTACGTCCTCCGCTTCTCCTGCCGCACGGGCGACGCGCAGGAGGTCTTCGACCGCTGGCTCCACGGCAAGGACCCGGCGACGGGGCTGGGCGAGGCGAACTACTCGTACGACGTCTCGCCGGTCGAGGGCCTCGACGCCGACATCGACGACGCGCGCCGGACGATCGAGCCGGCCGAGCGGCGGACGAAGCTCCAGCACGTGATGCGGCACGCGGTCGAGGAGAAGCTGATGGTCCCGCTCTTCCAGTACGAGGAGCTGACGTTCGTGTCCCCGGGGCTCGAGTGGCCCTCGCGCTTCGACTCCTTCCGCATGGCCCGCGACGCGCGGTTCGTGCCGTGAGCGGCCGGGCCCCTCTCCGCTTGACACGGCCCGGGGCGGCCTCTACGCTCCGCCGCCAATGAACGCGGGCCTCCCTCCGCTCGAGACGCCGGTGACCCGAAAGCGGGGAGACGGCAAGGGCGCGATCGCGCGCCTCGGCGGGGGGTCCCCGTCGCCGCCGGCCCAGGCGCCCTGAGGGCGCCCGGCTCGCGGAGGACGACGAACGACCAGGCCCGCCGGCGACGGCGGGCCTTCTGCTTCTCGATGGGCCCCAGACGACCGGGAAGGAACGACGAGATGGACAGCAACGACCGCGTGACCCCCAGCGCCCCGAAGAGCCGGATCCCCGTGGCCGTCCTCGGGGCCACCGGAGCCGTCGGCCAGAGGATGGTCTCGCTCCTCGCGGGCCACCCCTGGTTCCGCCTCGCCGAGGCGGCCGCCTCGGAGCGGTCTGCCGGGAAGCGCTACGCCGAGGCGACGCGCTGGGTCCTGCCCGGGGACGTCCCGGAGGAGGCCCGCGACCTGGTCGTGGTGCCGGTGGAGTCCGAGCTGGCCTCGCCGCTCGTCCTCTCGGCCCTCGACGCCTCCGTGGCCGACGCGATCGAGCCGCTGCAGGCCGGGAGGGGGCGCCTCGTCGTCTCGAACACGAAGTCGTTCCGGATGCGGCCGGACGTCCCGCTCCTCGTCCCGGAGGTGAACGCGGACCACCTCGCCCTCCTGGACGCGCAGCCGTGGCGCGCGACGGGCGGCGGGATCGTCACGAACCCGAACTGCGTCGTCGTCGGGCTGGCGATGGGGCTGGCGCCGCTCCACCGCGCCTTCGGGGTCGAGTCGTGCGCCGTGACGACGCTGCAGGCCCTCTCCGGGGCCGGCTACCCGGGCGTCCCCTCGCTCGACGCGCAGGGGAACGTGATCCCGTTCATCGACGGCGAGGAGGAGAAGATCGAGCGCGAGCCCGGGAAGATCCTCGGCACGCTCACGGACGGCTCCGTCACGCCGGCGCCCTTCCCCCTCTCGGTCTCCGTGAACCGGGTGCCGGTGCGGGACGGCCACACCGAGTCGGTCTTCGTGAGGCTCTCGCGCCGCGTCGGGATCCCCGAGGTCGAGGAGGCGCTCGAGGCCTTCACGGGCGAGCCGCAGCGCCTCGGGCTCCCCTCGGCCCCGGCCCGGCCGATCGTGGTCCGGGAGGAGCGGGACCGGCCCCAGCCCGCGCGCGACGTCGAGGCCGGGCACGGGATGACGGTCACGGTCGGGCGCCTCCGGACGGACCCCGTCTTCGACGTGAAGTTCACGCTCCTCGTCCACAACACGGTGCGCGGGGCCGCGGGCGCGGCGCTGCTGAACGCCGAGCTCCTCGCGGCCACCGGCCGTCTCCGGGCCGCCGCGTGAAGGTCCTCAAGTTCGGCGGGACGTCCGTCGGGGACGCGGGGCGGATCGGCCGCGTCGCGGATCTGGTCGCCGCCCGCGCGGGGGAGGGGCTCCTCGTGGTGGTCTCGGCGATGGGGGGCGTCACGGACCTCCTCCTCTCCCTCGGTTCGTCGGCACGCGCGAAGGACCGGACCGCCGCCGAGGCGGCGCTGGCGAAGGTGGGCCAGCGCCACGTGGCCGCCGTGGAAGGGCTCGACCTCTCCGAGGAGGCGGCCGAGGAGTGTCGCGCGGCCCTCGGGCGGGAGCTCGCGCGCCTCGGCGACCTCTCGACCGGGGTCTCGCTCCTGGGCGAGCTCTCGGCGCGGACGAGCGACTCGGTCGCGGCCGCCGGGGAGCTCCTGAGCGCGGGCCTGCTCGGGGCCGCCCTCGCGAGGCGCGGCGCGGACGTCGTGACGCTCGACCCGCGGGACCTCGTCCCGACCGACGGCACGCACGGGGCCGCGGTGCCCGACGAGGAGGAGATCGCCCGGCGGGTCGGCGAGAGCGTCCTGCCGCGGATCCGGGCCTCTCAGGTCGTCCTGACCGGCGGCTTCCTCGGCCGCGGCCCCGACGGGGCGACGACGACCCTCGGGCGCGGCGGCTCGGACTACTCGGCGGCGCTCCTCGGCGCCGGGCTCGCCGACGCGGGCGCGGAGGTCGAGGCGATCGAGATCTGGACCGACGTCGACGGGATCCTGACGGCCGACCCGCGCCTCGTCCCCGGGGCGCGCCTCGTCCGCGAGGTGAGCGCGGCCGAGGCCGCCGAGCTCGCCTTCTTCGGCGCCAAGGTGCTCCACCCGGCCACGATCCGGCCGGCGGTCGCTCGCGGGATCCCGGTCGTCGTCAGGAACACCTTCCGGCCCGAGGCTCCCGGGACGGTCGTGAAGGCCGAGGCGCCCGGGGAGGGCGTGCGGGCCCTGGCGATGCGGACGGGCGTGGCGGCGCTCTTCGTCTCGAGCGCCCGGATGCTCCTGGCCCACGGCTTCGCGGCCCGCGTCTTCTCGGTCTTCGAGCGGCACCGGGTCCCCGTCGACGTCATCACGACGAGCGAGGTCTCGATCTCGATCACCGTCGACGAGAGGGCCCCGGTCGACGCGCTCGTCGCCGAGCTGTCGGCGATCGCCGACGTCCGGACGCTCCGGGGGCTGGCGGTCGTCTCCGTCGTGGGGCGCTCGCTCCGGACGACGCCGCGGGTGGCGGCGAAGATCTTCGGCGCGCTCGGCGGGATCAACGTCGTCATGATCTCGCAGGGGGCGTCGGAGACGAACCTGACGTTCGTGGTCGAGGGCGCCGACGCGCCCGAGGCCGTGAGGAGGCTCCACCGCGAGCTGTTCGAGGGGAAGGAGGAGGCGGGATGAAGGCGCTCGTCGTCGGCACCGGGAAGATGGGCAAGGCGGTCGAGGAGGCGCTGCTCTCGCGCGGGCACTCCGTCGCGGGCCGGCTCGGCCGCGGCGAGGCGCTGACGGCGGACCTGGCGCGCGAGGCGCAGGTGGCGTTCGAGTTCACGACGCCCGACGCGGCCCCCGCCCGGGTGACGGAGCTCCTGGAGGCGGGGATCCCGGTCGTCTCCGGGACGACCGGCTGGAACGTGGCGCCCGCCTGGGACCTGGCGCGGAAGAAGGGCGTCGGGTTCCTCCACGCCCCCAACTTCTCGATCGGCGTCGCGGCACTGAAGCGGGCCGTGGCGGCCCTGGCCGAGGCGCTGGCGCCGTTCGAGGAGTACGAGCCCGCCATCGTCGAGCGGCACCACGCGGCCAAGAAGGACGCGCCGTCTGGGACGGCGCGCCTCCTGGCCGCGGCGCTCAAGGGGGGGCGGCAGGGGGGCGCGCACATCCCGGTCGTCTCGGTCCGGCACGGCGGACAGCCCGGCGAGCACGTCGTCGTCTTCGAGGGCCCCGAGGAGTCGGTGGAGCTCGTCCACCGGGCCCGCTCGCGCGCCATCTTCGCGGCGGGCGCGGTCCAGGCAGGCGAGTGGCTCGTCGGGACCTTCCGGCGCGGACCGGTCGCCTTCGACGACTTCTTCGAGAGGAGGAGCGAATGACACAGGCTCGCCCGGCTCCGCAGCCCCGCCTCACCGGGGTCTTCACCGCCCTCGTCACCCCCTTCACCGACGCGGGAGCCCTCGACGAGCCGGCGCTCCGGCGCCTCGTCCGGCGGCAGGTCGCCGGGGGCGTCGCCGGCGTCGTGCCGTGCGGGACCACGGGGGAGGCGGTCACGCTCGACCCCGACGAGCACGAGCGCGTCGTCGCCGTGACGGTCGAGGAGGCCCGCTCGGCCCGGCACCCCGTCCGCGTGATCGCCGGCTGCGGGTCGAACGACACCCGCAAGTCGGGCCGGCTCGCGGAGCGCTGCCGCAAGGCGGGGGCGGACGCCCTCCTCGTCGTGACGCCCTACTACAACAAGCCGACGCCGCGGGGGCTCGTCGAGCACTTCAAGGCGGTCGCCGACGCCGGGCAGCTGCCGGTCGTCGTCTACAACGTCCCGGGACGGACCGGAGTGAACATGCTCCCGGAGACGGTCCTGGAGCTGGCCGAGGACCCGCGCTTCGTCGCGGTGAAGGAGGCCTCCGGCAGCCTCGACCAGGCCTGCGAGATCCTCCGCGCGCGCCCGGCGGGCTTCTCGGTCCTCTCCGGCGAGGACTCGCTCGCGCTCCCGATGGTGGCGTGCGGGGCGGAGGGGGTCATCGCCGTCGTCTCGAACGAGGCGCCCGCGCTCCTCGCGAGGCTCGTCGAGGCCGCTCTCCTGGGCGAGAGGGACGAGGCGGCCGCCCTGCAGGCGAGGCTCTTCCCGCTCATGCGGGCCAACTTCCGGGAGTCGAACCCGATCCCCGTGAAGTGGGCGCTCCACCGGCTGGGGCTCTGCGGCGGCACGCTCCGCCTCCCTCTCGTCCCGCTCTCCCGCGCGCACCACAAGCCGGTCGAGGACGCGCTGAAGGCGGCCGGGCTTCTCGACGAAGCCGGCCGTCCGGCGGAGGCGGACGGGGGAGCCGCGTGACCCGCGAGGAGGTCTCGGCCCTCCTCGACGCGCTCGAGCGGGGCGAGGTGCGGGCCGCCGTCCGGGGCGAGGACGGCGTCTGGAGGGCGAACGCCGAGGTCAAGGAGGGGATCCTCGAGGCCTTCCGGCTGGGCGTCGACGTCGAGAGCGGCGCGGGGGCCCTCTCCTTCCGCGACCGCGACACGCTCCCGCCGCGGCGGGAGCTCCCTCCGGGCGTGCGCCTCGTCCCGGGCGGGACGGCGGTGCGCCGCGGGGCCTACCTGGCGAAGGGGGTGGTCGTCATGCCGCCCGCCTACGTGAACGTCGGCGCGTGGGTCGACGAGGGGTCGATGGTCGACAGCCACGCCCTCGTCGGCTCGTGCGCGCAGGTGGGGCGGCGCGTCCACCTCTCGGCCGCCGCGCAGGTGGGCGGGGTCCTGGAACCGGTGGGAGCCGTTCCGGTCGTCGTCGAGGACGAGGTCTTCGTGGGCGGCGGCGCGGGGCTCTACGAGGGGGTCTGCGTCGGCAGCCGGGCCGTCCTGGCGGCCGGGACGGTCCTGACCGGGACGAGCGTCCTCTTCGACCTCGTCCGCGAGGTGGAGGTCCGGGGCGCCGAGGGCCGGCCGCTCGTCGTCCCCGAGGGGGCCGTCGTCGTCCCCGGCGCCCGGCCGGCGGCGGGCGGCTGGGCGGCCTCGCGCGGCCTGTCGCTCGCGGCGCCGGTGATCGTGAAGTACCGCGACGCCCGCACCGACGCGCGGACGGCGCTGGAGGCCGCGCTCCGGTGAGGGCGCGGGCCGGCGCGGCGAGGGGCGGCGACCCGCTCCGCTCGGGCGAGCTCCTCTTCCAGGCCGCCAGGCGGTTCGGGACGCCGCTCTACCTCTACGACCTCGACGCGGTCGAGCGGCGGGCGGCGGCGCTCCGCGCGGCGCTCGGGGAGCGCTTCACGCTCGCCTACGCCGTGAAGGCGAACCCCTCGCTCGCCGTCCTCTCGCTCCTCTCCCGCCTCGGCCTCGGGGCCGACGTCGCCTCCCGGGGCGAGCTGCGTGCCGCCAGAGCGGCGGGCTTCCCGCCCCGCCGGATCCTGGCCACCGGGCCCGCCAAGAGCGAGGCGGACCTCGACGCGCTCGTCGCCGCGCGGGTGTCGCAGATCCACGTCGAGGGGACCGAGGAGCTCGACCGGCTGGAGGCGGTCGCCGCGCGGCGCGGGCGCGTCGTCCGCGTCGGACTGAGGCTCAACCCGCCCTGGGGGATCGCCGAGGCGCGGACGATCATCGGCGGCCCCGGCGCCAAGAAGTTCGGCTTCGACCTCCCCTCGGCCCGCCGGGCGCTGGCGTCGCGGGACCGGTGGCCGCACCTCTCGGTACGTGGCTTCCAGGTCTTCAACGCCTCCAACGTCCTCGACGCCGGCCTCCTCGTCGAGAACACGAGGAGGGTCCTCGCCCTGGCGGTGAGGCTCGCCAGGGCGTTCGACGTCCCGCTGGAAACGGTCGACTTCGGGGGAGGCCTCGGCGTCCCGTACGCGCCCGGCGAGCGTTCCCTCGACCTGGGGCGGCTGTCGGCGGGCCTCTCCGAGGTCGCGCGGGAGGCCGAGCGGGAGCCGCTCCTCGATGGGACGCGTCTCGTCTTCGAGCCCGGCCGGTTCCTCGTCGGGGAGGCCGGTGTCTACGTCACGCGCGTCCTCGGGACGAAGCGCTCGCGGGGCGTCACGTACGCCCTCGTCGACGGAGGGGTCCACCACCTCCTCCGTCCCGCCCTGATCGGGACGCCTCACCCGGTCGAGAGGTTCGGCGACGGACCCGGCGGGCCGAGCACCCGCGTCGTCGTGGCAGGCCCGCTCTGCACCAGCCTCGACCTCCTCCACCCGGGCGTGGCGATGCCGCTCCCGGAGCCGGGCGACCTCCTCGTCGTCCGCGTCGCCGGGGCCTACGGCTACACGGAGTCGATGCCCCTCTTCCTCTCCCACGAGTGGCCGGCCGAGGTCGGGCACTCGCGCGGACGCCTGGCCCTCCTCCGGCGCCCGCCGGGCGCCGCCGCTCTCCTGGCCGCGCAGCGGGACCCGTTCCGCCGCCCGCCCGCGACGAGATCTCATCCGAGCGCTCGCCGGCCGTAGAATCGCGCCCCATGGAGACGAAGACCGCCGAGGCCCTGACCCCGGAGCAGGAACGGATCGCCCGCGCCAAGGAGCGCTGGCGGGAGAAGGTGGCCGCGGCGTTCGGCAATCGCCCGGCCTGGAAGCGCGACTTCACGACCGTCTCCGGGGCGGAGACGACGCCGCTCGCCGCCCCCGACGACCTGCCGGGGTTCGACTTCGAGCGGGACCTCGGCTGGCCCGGGGAGTTCCCGTACACGCGGGGCGTCCAGGCCACGATGTACCGGGGCAAGCCGTGGACGATCCGGCAGTTCGCCGGCTTCGGGACGGCCGAGGAGACCAACCGCCGGTTCAAGGTCCTCCTCTCGCACGGGCAGACCGGGCTCTCCACCGCGTTCCACCTCCCCACGCTCTACGGCTACGACTCGGACCACGCGATGTCGGCCGGCGAGGTGGGGAAGTGCGGCGTCGCGGTCGACACGCTCCGCGACTTCGAGGTCCTCTTCGACGGGATCGACCTCGGCTCCGTGACGACCTCGATGACGATCAACTCCACGGCGCCGATCGCTCTGGCGATGTACCTGGCGGTGGCCGAGAAGCAGGGGACCCCCTGGACGAAGGTGGGCGGGACGCTCCAGAACGACATCCTGAAGGAGTACATCGCCCAGAAGGAGTACATCTTCCCGCCGCGCCCCTCGATGCGGCTGGTGACCGACCAGTTCGCCTTCTGCGCCAGGCACGTGCCGCGCTGGAACACCGTCTCCATCTCCGGCTACCACATCCGCGAGGCCGGCTCCACGGCGCTGCAGGAGCTCGCCTTCACGCTGCGCGACGGGATGGAGTACGTGGAGTACGGCGTGGAGGCGGGGCTCCCCGTCGACGAGTTCGCCCCCCGCCTCTCGTTCTTCTTCAACGCGCACAACGACTTCTTCGAGGAGATCGCCAAGTACCGGGCCGCCCGGCGGATCTGGGCGAAGGTGATGCGCGACCGCTACGGCGCCAAGAGCCCCGAGAGCTGGAAGCTCCGTTTCCACACGCAGACGGCCGGGTGCACGCTGACGGCCCAGCAGCCGTTCAACAACGTGGCGCGCGTCGCCGTGCAGGCGCTCGCGGCGGTCCTCGGCGGCACGCAGTCGCTCCACACGAACGCGCTGGACGAGACGCTCGCCCTCCCGACCGAGTTCGCCGCCAAGGTCGCGGTGAGGACGCAGCAGGTCCTCCTCCACGAGACGGGCGTCGCCAACACGATCGACCCGCTCGGCGGCTCCTGGTACGTCGAGGCGCTGACCGGCGAGATGGAGCGGGGGGCGTTCGACTACTTCTCCCGGATCGACGCCTTCGGCGGGATGGTGGAGGCCATCGAGGCGGGGTTCCCGCAGAAGGAGATCGCCGACGCGGCGTACCGGTTCCAGCGTTCGCTCGACTCGGGCGAGAAGCTGATGGTCGGCGTGAACGCCTTCACCGAGGAGGTCCCCGAGGACCGCGTCCCCACGCTCCGGATCACCGAGGAGACGGCCGCGCGCCAGCTGGCGGCCCTCCAGGAGGTGCGAAGGACGCGGGACGGCAAGGCGGTCCTCTCGCGCCTCTCCGACCTCCGGGTGGCCTGCCGGGACGGTGCCAACGTGATGCCGCCCCTGGTGGAGGCGGTCAAGGCCTACGCGACGGTGGGCGAGATCTCCGACGTGATGCGGGAGGTCTTCTCCACGTACGTCGAGCCGGCGGTCTTCTGAGGCCGGACGTCCGGGCACGGGTCGTGCCACGTACACTCGACGTGATGCCGATCCGGCTCGTCCTCCCGCTCGCCCTCGTCCTCCTCGCGGCCGCCGCTCCTGCCGGTGCCGCCGGGGAACCCGCTGCCCCGCCCCTGACGGCCGCCGAGGTGGCGCGGCGGGACGCCACGGAGCACTTCATCAACGCCCGGCTCCTGGCCGCCGACGGGGAGTTCACCGAGGCCCTGAAGGAGTTCCGGCTGGCCATCGAGCTGGACCCGTCGGACGGGCACCTCCGGCGCGAGTACGCCGAGACGCTCTTCGACGTCCAGATCCTCCCGGAGGCCGAGCGCGAGGCCAGGAAGGCGGTCGAGCTCCTCCCGGGGAGCCCGGCGGCCAAGCGGACCCTCGGCCAGGTCCTCCTGGCCTCCGCGAAGGACAAGAAGGGGCTCGAGGCGGCCGCCGCCGAGCTGCGTGCCGCCGTGGAGGGGCTCCCCGGCGAGCCGACGGGTGCGGTGGCGTACGCGCAGGCGCTCCTGAGGCTCGACCGGCCGAAGGAGGCCGCGCAGGCGCTGGAGAAGGTCCTGGACCGCGGGCGCGGGTTCGCGATCCCGCTCCTGTACGCCGAGGCGCTGGAGAAGAGCGACCAGCTGGACGCGGCCGAGGAGGTCTACCGCTCCGTCCTCCGCCAGGACCCGGACAGCCCGCCCGCCTCCCTCGGCCTCCTCCGGGTGTACGAGCGGAGCCGGCAGTGGGAGAAGGCCGCCCCGCTCGTCCAGGAGCTGGTCGAGCGGCAGCCCCGGAACCTCGCGCTGAGGACGCAGTACGGGATGCTCCTCTTCCGCGCGCGGCGGTACGAGGACGCGCTGTCGGTCCTCCGCGACGTCCTCTCGGCGGACCCCGGGAACCGGGACGCCCTGCGCGCGTACGCCACCGTCCTGTCCGACCGGCAGGAGACGGACCAGGCCGACGAGGCCCTGAAGAAGCTCCAGCAGGTGGACCCCGACGACCCGGAGATCGCGCTCCTCCGGGGCCTCAACTTCGTGGAGGCCCGGCGGCTCGACGAGGCGGAGAAGGTTCTCCGCGAGGCCCGGTCCCTCCTCGTCGCCAAGAAGGCCCCGAAGGCGGAGTTCGCCCCGGTCGACGGGCAGCTCGGGTACGTCGCCTACCTCAGGAAGGACTACTCGGGCGCCCGCAGCCGGGTGCTGCCCCACCTCTACGTGGCCGACGGCGTCAACCCGCAGGCGCTGAACCTGCTCCTGCAGATCGCGCGGGACGAGAACGACCCGGCGGAGGGGCTGAGGCTCGCCCGCGAGGCGATGGAGAAGGGGGCCCGGGGCGTCGGCACGCGCGCCGCGCTCGGCGAGTTCCTGGTCCGCTCCGGCACCTCGGCCGACGAGGCGGAGGGGGCGAAGGTCCTGGGCGAGCTGGCGGCGGGGGAGAAGCCCGGCGCGCTGGCGGCGGCCGACGCCTGGCAACGGATGGAGCGCCACGACCGGGCCGCCGAGGTGGCCGCGAAGGCCCTCGAGCGGTTCCCGGCCGACCCCGACCTGCTCTTCCGCCTCGGGGCCTCGCTCGAACGGCAGAAGAGGTTCGAGGAATCGGTCCGGGCGTTCGAGCAGCTCCTCGCCGCCCGCCCCGACCACGCCGCCGGCCTGAACTACCTCGGCTACATGTGGGCCGAGAGGGGAGAGAACCTCGAGAAGGCCCGCGACATGATCGAGAAGGCGGTCCGCCTCGAGCCGGGAAGCGGCGCCTATCTCGACTCGCTCGGCTGGGTCTGGTTCCGGCTGGGCGACCTGGACAAGGCCGAGAAGCACCTGCGGGAGGCGTCGCGACTGACGCCCGACGACCCGACCATCGAGGAGCACCTCGGGGACGTGGCCGAGCGGAAGGGCGACCTCGCGCGGGCCCGCGGCCACTGGAAGCGCTCCCTGGAGCTGAAGCCCGAGGACGGCGGCGCCAAGGCGAGGGAACGGCTCGACCGGACAGCCGCCTCGGAGCCCGCCGAAGCCCGGCGGTGACGGGGCGGCGGCTCGCCGCGGCGGCGGGCGTCCTGGCGGTCCTGAGCGGGGGATGCGCCACGGCCCGCCCCTCCGCGGTCCCCGAGGCGGAGGCGGCGCGCGTGCGGGAGCTCTGGGAGCGGGCCCGCGAGGAGGCCTGGGGGCAGCGCCGGTTCAAGGCGCTCTTCCGGGGCGAGTCGGTGCCGAGGGCCGGAGCCGTCGTCCGCGGCTACCTGAGCGTCTTCTGGGACGGCGAGACCCTGGAATGGCGCCTCTCGGCCCCCCTGGCCGGAGGAGTCCGGCAGGGGCTGCTCTCCCGGAGCGGCGCCTCGCCAGGGGCGGTCCCTCTCCCGGCGCGGGTCTCGGAGCGGGACGCCATCGGGGTTCTGCTCGGGGTCCTGGACGTTCCCGCGGCTGGGGCCGAGGTCCTCCGGGACGGGGAGTCCCACCTCCTCGATCTCGGTGGGGGGCGGGCCGGGAGGCTCGACTCGGCCGGGCGCGTCGTGGAGCTGCGTCTCGGATCGGACGCGTCCGTCCGGCTCGATCCGGGGCCGGCCCTGCCGCGACGGCTCGAGGCGGTCGGGCCGGAAGGGCGGGTCGTCCTGGCCCTCGAGTCGTTCGGTCCCTGGGAGGAAGTGCGGTCAGATCCGGGAGGGGGCTGAGAGGTGCTGACGCTCGAGGCCTTCGCAAAGGTCAACCGCTCGCTCGTCGTCCGCGGCCGCAGGCCCGACGGCTACCACGAGATCGACACGCTCTTCGAGACGGTCGACCTCTCCGATCGCCTCTCCTTCTCCGGGGCCGAGACGCTCGGACTGCGGTCCGACGACCCCTCCATCCCGACGGGGGAGTCGAACCTCGTCCTCAAGGCCGCCAGGCACCTGGCGGCCGAGGCCGGGGTACCGGCCCGCGGGCAGGTCTGGCTCACGAAGAGGATCCCTTCGGGCGGCGGGCTCGGAGGGGGGAGCTCGGACGCGGCCGCCGCGCTCCGCGGCTTCTCCGCCCTGTGGCGGGTCTCCCCGGGCGCCGATGACCTCCGGCGGATCGCGGCGGGCCTCGGCTCGGACGTCGCCTTCTTCCTCCACGGCGGGCGGGCGAGGGGGACCGGGAGAGGCGAGGTGGTCTCTCCTCTTCCGGACGCGGAGCGGCCGGAGTGGCTCGTCCTCGTCTTCCCGCCCTTCCCGATGCCGACGCCCGACGTCTACCGGGCCCTCGGGGCACCCGAATTGACAGGCGGGGACACCCCCCCTAATCTCTCGGCCTCCGTTCCGGGGGAGTTCCCGGACCGGAACGATCTGGAGGCGGCGGCGGAGCGCCTCAGACCGGAGCTCGCGGAGATCCGGCGGAGGCTCGCCGACCTGGGCGCCCGGAGCGCCCGGCTGTCGGGGAGCGGCTCGACGGTCTTCGGCGTCTTCGCGGGTCCGGACGAGGCGGAAAGGGTGAGGAGGAGACTCGTGGGCGGCCTTCCCGAAGGGACGCGGACCAGGGCGGCGAGGACGCTCTCCCGGGCCGAGTTCGAGCGGCGGTCGGCGCCCGAGGCCGCTCGCGGCGGCGAGCGCTGAGGCGGCACGAGGAGGATCCTGTTGGGGAGTCGACAAGTGGTAAGTCAGCGGTCTTTGGAACCGCCATTCGGAGGTTCGAATCCTCCCTCCCCAGTCATGAACCTCGCCGGCGAAGCCGGCGTTCGCCCGCTCTGCGGGCGAAGGAGGTTCGTGACGGCTGACCTCGTCCCGGGGGAACCCGGGGCCGGGTTCCCCCGGACCCCCTCCGCGCCCCGGAGAGAGAGTCGGGCGCGGGCCGGGGCTTGCGCCCCTTCCGCGCCTCGGGGCGGGGACCGGGCTCGGGGCGGCTGAATGAGACGCGGAGCGGGCATGGACTTCCCACACGGCGACCTGAAGGTCTTCGGGGGGCGGGCGCACCCGGCGCTGACGGCGGAGATCTGCCGGACTCTCGGGCGGGACGCCGGGAGGGTGACGCTCTACAACTTCTCCGACGGGGAGAACTACTGCCAGATCGAGGAGAACGTCCGCGGCGGCGACGTCTTCATCGTCCAGCCGACGTGCCCTCCGGTGAACTCCAACCTGATGGAGCTCCTGATCATGCTCGACGCCTTCAAGCGCTCCTCGGCGTCGCGCATCACGGCGGTCCTCTCGTACTACGGCTACGCCCGCCAGGACCGGAAGGACAAGCCGCGGGTCCCGATCACGGCCAAGCTGGTGGCCGACCTCCTCTCGGCGGCCGGGGCCGACCGGATCCTCTGCGTCGACCTCCACGCCGCGCAGATCCAGGGCTTCTACAACATCCCCGTCGACCACCTCTTCGCGGCGCCGGTCCTCCTCGACGCCATCCGCGACGCCCACCTCGAGCCGCTGACGGTCGTCTCCCCTGACGCCGGGGGCGTCGAGCGGGCGCGCGCCTTCGCCAAGCGCCTGGGCGCGGGCCTGGCGATCGTCGACAAGCGGCGGAAGGGGAAGAACGAGGTCGAGGTCCTGCACATCATCGGGCAGGTCCGCGACCGGAACGTGATCGTCGTCGACGACATCATCGACACCGCCGGGACGATGATCAACACCGTCCACGCGCTGAAGGAGAACGGGGCGCGCCGGGTCTTCGCCGGCTGCGTCCACCCCGTCCTCTCCGGCCCGGCCATCGACCGGATCAACGGCAGCCCGATCGAGAAGATCTTCTGCACGAACTCGATCCCGCTCGACGACAAGCTGGCCCGTTGCTCGGTCCTCCAGCCCCTCTCCATCGCCCCGCTCCTGGCGGAGGCGATCCTGCGCATCCACCAGGGGGCCTCGGTCTCGTCGTTGTTCGTCTAGGCCCCGGCCCCTCGTCGTCAATCGGACCGGACGCCCGGGCCCTGCCGGACCGTCCGCCCGGAAAGGAAGGAAGAAGTGATCCAGGAGAACATCGTCATCGAGGTCGAGCGGCGCCGCGACACCGGCAAGAACGCGGCGATCCGCGCCCGGGCCGCCGGCCGGATCCCGGCCGTCCTGTACGGCGGCGGCAAGGAGATGGAGACGCTCGCGCTCTCCGTCCCGCGCAAGGCGCTCGTCGACCTGCTCCGCAAGGGACTCCACTCCAACGCCGTCTTCCTGCTGAAGCTGAAGGGGACCGACCAGCAGCGGCACGTCATGATCCGCGACCTGACGGTCCACCCGGTCCGCCGCGAGGTCCTGCACGTCGACTTCGTCCGGATCCTCCTCGACAAGAAGCTCAAGGTGAAGGTCGAGGTCGAGGTGTCCGGCATCCCGGTCGGGGTGAAGACCGAGGGGGGGATCCTCGACGTCGTCACCCGCGAGCTCGCGGTCGAGTGCCTCCCGGCGGACATCCCGAAGACCCTCGTCGCCGACGTCACCTCGCTCCACATGGGCACCGCCCTCCGTGTCTCGGACCTTCCGGCCGACCCGAAGGTCACGATCCTCGACGCCGCCGACCGCGTGATCGCGCACGTGACGCACGCGCGCGCCGAGGCCGCCGCCACGGTCGCGGCCGAGGCCGCCGCCACGACCGCCGCCGCGCCGGCCGCCGAGCCCGAGGTCCTGAAGAAGGGCAAGAAGGAGGAGGAGGCCGCGGAGGCGAAGGGGAAGAAGGAGAAGAAGTAATCCCGGACCCGCTCTTCCTCGTCGTCGGGCTGGGGAACCCCGGCGACCGCTACGCGGGAACCCGGCACAACGTCGGCTTCGACGTCGTGGACGCCTTCGCCCGGCGGCTCGCGCCGCCGGGCGGGGCGCCGCCCCGCGTCGAGCGGCTCGACTGCCGGGCCCTGACGGCCCGCGGGCGCCTCGGCGAGGTCCCGGTCCTCCTGGCGAAGCCCCAGACGTACATGAACCTCTCCGGCGAGTCGGTGAAGGGGCTCCTCGTCCGGCACGAGGTCCCCCTGGAGCGGCTGCTCGTCGTCGTCGACGACACGGCGCTGCCGCTGGGGCGCCTTCGGCTCCGGTCCTCCGGCTCCTCGGGCGGGCAGAAGGGCCTGCAGAGCGTCATCGACTGCCTCCGGACCGACGCCTTCCCACGCCTGAGGCTGGGGATCGCGGGGGAGCACCTCCGCCCCGGGGACGAGAAGGCCGACTACGTCCTCTCCCGCTTCTCGAAGGCCGAGCGGGCCGTGGTCCAGGGGGCGGTCGAGACCGCCTGCGACGCGGTCGCGTGCGTCTTGACCGCGGGGCTGGAAACGGCTATGAATACGTTCAACCGCCCGCCGGACGTGTCTCCGGCGGGTTGAATCCGAAGCCCTTGGTGCTGCCCGGGCCTCCGCCCGAGGGTGGCACCTCGCGGCCGCAGAGCGGCCGCGATCCAGAAGGAGGCAGTCTTGTCAGCCAACCGTCTCTACGACATGGTCTTCCTCGTCGTCCCCGAGCGGGACGAGCAGGGGGCCGCGGCCGTCGTCGACGAGTACCGCAAGCTCCTGACCGAGCTCGGTGCCACGATCGAGAAGGACGAGTCGATGGGCCGCCGCCGCCTCGCGTACCGGATCAAGAAGCGCGGGGAGGCGACCTACCACAACTTCCTGTTCCGGGCCGAGCCCGCGGCCGTCGCCGAGATCCAGAGGAAGATGCGGATCTCCGAGGACGTCCTGCGGTTCCTCTCGGTCCGCGTGGACGAGGAGATGCGGCACGGCCAGAAGGTGGCCCGCCGGACGAAGGTCCGCACGCCGCGTCCCGTCCCGCCCCCCGCCGAGGCGCCGACCGTCGCCGCCCCGGCCGCGCCGGCCCCGCCCGCCGCGCCGGAGGCCCCTCCGGCCCCGCCCGCGCCGGAGCAGGCGTAAGGAAGCGAGGAGACCATGGCCATCGGCTCGAACGCCCCGAAGAAGCCCGCCAAGAAGAAGTTCTTCGTCCGCCGCAAGAGGGTCTGCAAGTTCACCGTCGAGAAGATCGGCTACATCGACTTCAAGGACGTGAAGCTCCTCTCGCAGTTCGTCCCGGAGCGCGCCAAGATCCTGCCGCGCCGGATCTCCGGGACCTCCGCGTTCTACCAGCGGAAGCTGGCGGTGGCGATCAAGCGCGCCCGTTACCTGGCGCTGCTTCCCTACGTCGCCGACTGACGCGGAGGGCGACCCCGTGACCGCACCCTCGCCCGGCGGCCTCCGCCGCTGGGCGAGGCTTCTCCTCCTCGGCCCGGGCGGGACCGGGCTGGCGGCCGCCGTGTCGCTCGTCCTCCCGGTGGCGGCGCCGGTCCTCCTGCCCCTGGCCGCGGCCCGCCTGGCCCGGACGTGGCGGTCCGAGAGCCCGGAGTGGGTCCCTCTCGCCGCCTCGCTGGCGGTCCCCTTCGCTGTCGTCCTCGGGTTCCTGGCACCGCCTTCCGGCCCCTGGCTGGCGCCCGCGGTCGCGCTGGCGGCGGTCGTCCTCCCGGCCCTGGCGGTGAACGCCGCCGCGCGGGACCGGCGCCGCGCCGACCTCGTCTCGCTCGTCGCCGGGGCGGCGTCCGGGATCGGCGTCCTCGCCCTCCTCCTCGGGGCCGGCCTCGGCTCGGGGAGGGAGCCGGGGCTCCTCCTCTCGGACCGGATCGGCCGCGCGCTCCCAGAGATCTTCCAGATGTACCGCTCCGCGGGGCTCGGGGAGAGCTCGATCCAGGCCCTCGCGGAGTTCTTCGACGGGGTCCGGGCGGTGGTGGCCCGGCAGTCCGTCGGCCTGGCCCTCGGCGGGTCCGTCCTCTACGGGGCGTTCCTGGTCTACGGCCTCGGCCGCCGGATCGGGCTTGCGCCCCCGGAGGTCGCCGAGACCCAGTTCGCCCGCTACCGGACCCCCCTCCTCGCCGCGGTGGCCTTCGTGCCGCTCGGCGTCGTCGCGGCCCTCGGGCCGTCCTCCCTGGCCCGGACGGCCGTCGACCTGCTGGTGCCGCTGGGCGTCTTGTTTTTCCTCCGGGGCCTCGCAATAATCCGCGCGCTGCTGGAGCGGGGAGCCGTCGGGCTCTTCGGGCGCGCGCTCGTCTATCTCCTCGTGGTCCAGATGCCGTTCCCCGCCGTCGTCGCCCTCGGAGGGCTCTTCGACGAGTTCTTCGATTTCCGGTCGCGCCTGGCCGCGCCCCGGGAAAGGGAGCCGGGCGGGGGCGACGACTAGCGTTCCAGCGGGGGACGAAGAAGGGAAGTCCGAGATGAAGGTGATCCTGACCGACGAGATCAAGAGCCTCGGCCACCGCGGCGACATCGTCGAGGTGAGCGCGGGCTACGCCCGGAACTTCCTGCTGCCCAAGGAGCTCGCCCTGCCGGCGACCCCCGGCAACCAGAAGCGGCTCGAGCAGCAGAGGAAGCAGTACGACCTCCGCGTCGAGAAGGACCGCGAGAAGGCCTCGGAGGTCGCCCGGGCGATCGAGGGGACGACGCTGGTCCTGCGCAAGAAGGCCGGAGAGCACGACGCCCTCTACGGCTCCGTGACGTCGTCGGAGCTCGCGGAGGCCCTTGCCGCCAAGGGTTTCACGATCGACAAGCGGCGGATCGAGCTCGAGGAGCCGATCAAGCGGCTGGGGACCCACACCGTCCACGTGAAGCTCCACAAGGACGTGACGGTGGGCGTGCAGGTCGAAGTCCTCGCTGGATAGTGTTCTCGGGGGACCCGGGACCGTGCGGGTCCCCCGAACCCCTCCGCCACGGAGAGGCGGGCCCGCTGCGCGGGCCGGCCGAGTGAAGGGGGGACCCGGGACCGTGCGGGCTGCGGGGGCCGGGCGTCTCAGCCCGGGGGACCGCCCTCGGAGGAAGGTCTCGGCGGCGTGGGGGCGGGGCCGGGCGGCACGTCCGGGAGCTGGAAGCTCGTGCCCGAGGGCTCGCCCCGCTTCGGCGCGTAGACCGCCTTCTGGAGGTAGTGGGGGAGCGTCGAGACGGCGTGGGGCCGGTCCCCGCAGAAGTCCGTCGGCTGGGTCCCGCTCGCGAACGCCATCAGGACGATCTTCGAGCACCCGGGCGTGGCCCGGTACCCCGTCGCGAGGTCGACCGGGACGAAGACGACCCCGGCCGGGACGTCGTAGTCGTCGGCCTCCTTGACCAGGCCCGCGGCCTCGAGCCCCGCGACGATCCGCGTCCAGACCGGGAGCGCCACCTCCGCTCCGGTGGCCTTCGGGCCGAGGGACTTCTTCGTCTCGTGCCCCACCCAGACGCAGATGGTGTACCGCGGCGTCGTCCCGACGAACCAGGCGTCGGTCGTGTCGTTCGTCGTGCCCGTCTTCCCGGCCAGCGCGAGCCCCAGCTTCGCCGCCGACGCCGCCGTCCCGCGCTGGGTGACGCCCCGGAGCATCCCGAGGGCCACGTAGGCCGAGGCGGGCGAGGTGGCCTCCTCCGGCTCTGGGCCGTTCTCCTCGAGGACGACGCCGTCGGCGTCCCGGACGCGCTCGACCAGCCGCGGCCGGAAGAGGAGCCCCTGGTTGGCGAAGACGGAGTAGGCGGCGGCCATCTCGAGCGGGGTCACCTCGAACGCGCCGAGCGCCAGCGACGGGTACGCGAGGAGGTTCTGCCGGATCCCCAGGCGCCGCGCGGTCTCGATGACGCGGCGGGTCCCGACGAGGAGGTCGACCCTCACGGCCGGGACGTTGATCGACTGCTCCAGCGCGTGCTGGTAGGTGACGATCCCGCTGTACTTCCGGTAGTAGTTCTGCGGCTGGTAGGGGGGCTTCTTCGGGTCGATCACGATGGAGATCGGGGCGTCCAGGACGGTGTCCGCCGGCGTGAACCCCTCCTCGATCGCCGCGAGGTAGACGAACGGCTTGAAGGCGGAGCCGACCTGCCTCAGGGCCTGCGTGGCGCGGTCGAACTTCGAGCGGCCGAAGTCGTAGCCCCCCACGAGGGCCCGGACCGCCCCGGTGCCGTTCTCCAGGACGACGACGGCCCCCTCCACCAACGGCTCCTGGGAGACGATCGTCTCCGCCTTGCCGTCCTCGCGGACGAGCGTCTCGACGAGGACGAGGTCTCCGCGCTTCACCGCCCGGGCCGGCGTCTCCGCCCGCGTCCACCGGAACGCGGAAGCGGGGAGCGAGATCGTCTTCTCGCCGACCCGCACCTCGGCCCCGGTGCGGGACGCCGACAGGACGACCGCCGGGACGGCGTCGGGAGCCGGCCCCCCGGCGGCCTCGAGGTCGGCCCACGCCGGGTCGCGGTACCGCTCGGGGTCGATCCCCTCGGCGAGGAGGTTGCGCGGCTTCCGGAAGCCCTCCCTGCGGTCCTGCCGCCTGAGGCCCCAGCGAAGCGCCTCCTCGGCGATCGTCTCGACCCGCGGGTCGAGCGTGGAGTCGACGCGGAGCCCCTGCCGGTAGAGGCCGCGGTCGCCGTACGCCTTCTCGAGGTACTGCCGGACCTCCTCGCAGAAGTAGGGGCCGACCGTCGACTCGCGGGCCCCGCGCGCCAGGACGACCGGCTCGGCCGCGGCCTTCCGCCGCGTCTCGGGGTCGATGAGGCGTTCCTCGGCCATCCGGCGGAGGACGAAGTCGCGCCGCTGGCGGGCCAGCTCGGGGTTCCGGAGCGGGGAGTAGGCCTCCGGGCGCTGGATGAGCCCGGCGAGGAGGGCCGCTTCCGGGAGGGTCAGCGCGCGCGCCGGGTGCCCGAAGTACCAGGTCGAGGCCGCCTCGATCCCGTAGTTCCCGTGCCCGAGGTAGATCTCGTTGAGGTACATCGTCAGGATCTGGTCCTTGGAGTACCGCTTCTCGATCTCGACGGTGAGGAACGCCTCGTTGATCTTCCGCGCGAAGGACTTCTCCGGCGTCAGGAAGACGGACCGGGCGAGCTGCTGGGTGAGCGTCGAGGCCCCCTGGGCCAGCCGCCTCGTGGCGAGGTCCTTCAGGGCCGCGCCGACGATCCGGATCAGGTCGATCCCGCCGTGCTCGTAGAACCGGGCGTCCTCGGCGGCCAGCAGCGCCTTGACCATGACGTCCGGGATCTGGGTCCTCTCGACGAGGAAGCGCCGCTCGATGGCGAAGCGCGCCACCGTCGCGCCGTCGGCCCCGCGGATCTCGGTGACGATGTCGGGACGGTAGGAGGCCAGCTCGTCGACCCGCGGCACGTGGATGGCGCGCGAGAGGGCGAAGCCGGCCCCCACGCCGAGGCCCGCCGTCAGGGCGACCGGCACGAGGAGGACCAGCACGGCGGCCACGCGGCGAAGGGTCACCCCGGCGATTCTCGCACGCGGTTGGTGGGCCGGGCGGGCTGGGCTATCGTGCGGGCGACGCGGCCGACCCGCGCCCAGAGGAGCCGATGAACGACGCCGTCCCGCCCCCCCCGCCCCCGCCGACGGCCCCGGGCTTCCCTCCCGAAGGGGCCGCTCCGGCCCGCCGCTCCGGGTGCCTGAAGTGGGGCCTGATCGGGTGCGCCGGGCTCTCGGTCCTCCTCGTCGTCGGCCTCGTCGTCCTGGGCTACAAGGCCCGCGGGCTCCTCGGCTGGGCCCTCTCCACGATGGAGCGGCAGGTCGTCGCGGCCTGCGAGACCGGGGTCACCGCCGACGAGAAGAAGGCGTTCGAGGACGCGGTCCGGGCCCTCTCGGAGGAGGCGAGGACGGGGAAGGTGAACCCGGAGCGGATCCAGGCCTTCCAGCGCCGCGCCACCGGCGCCCTCTCGGACGGGAAGGTCTCGCCGGAGGAGATCCGGGAGCTGACGGCGGCGGCGCGGGGGGACTGACGCCGCGATGCCCCCGTTCGAGGTCGTCGCCCCGTACACGCCGCAGGGGGACCAGCCGCAGGCGATCGAGGCGCTCTCCCGGGGGCTGGCGGAGGGGCGAGAGCACCAGGTGCTCCTCGGGGTGACGGGCTCGGGGAAGACCTTCACGATCGCCAAGGTGGTCGAGGCGGCCAACCGCCCCACGCTCGTCCTCTCCCACAACAAGACGCTCGCCGCGCAGCTCTACCAGGAGTTCCGCGCCTTCTTCCCGAAGAACCGCGTCGAGTACTTCGTCTCCTACTACGACTACTACCAGCCCGAGGCGTACGTCCCGCAGTCGGACACGTACATCGAGAAGGAAACGCAGGTCAACGAGGAGATCGACAAGCTCCGGATCTCGGCGACGGCGGCGCTCTTCGAGAGGCGCGACGTCCTGATCGTGGCGTCCGTCTCGTGCATCTACGGCCTCGGGAGCCCCGAGTCGTTCGGCCGCATGGCGATCCCGGTGGAGACCGGCGCCCGGTTCGGGCTGACGTGGTACCTGAAGCGGCTCGTCGAGGCCCAGTACGAGCGGACGAACCTCGACCTCGAGCGCGGGAAGTTCCGCGTGAGGGGGGACGTCCTGGACGTCGTCCCGTCGAACGAGGAGACGGGCCTGAGGGTCGAGTTCTTCGGCGACGAGGTCGAGCGCGTCTCGCGCTTCGACGTCCTCACCGGGCGGCCGCTCGAGACGGTCCCGCGCTTCGACCTCTACCCGAAGACGCACTACGTGACGCCCCGGGAGGTCCGCGAGCGCGCGCTCGGGTCGATCGAGGCCGAGCTGGTCACGCGCGTGGAGGAGCTGAAGGAGGGGAAGCGGCTCCTCGAGGCCCAGCGGCTCGAGCAGCGGACGCGCTTCGACCTGGAGATGATCCGGGAGATCGGCTACTGCTCCGGGATCGAGAACTACTCGCGCCACCTGTCGGGGCGCGGGCCGGGCGAGCCGCCGCCGACGCTGCTCGACTACTTCCCGGCGGGCTTCCTGACGGTCATCGACGAGAGCCACCAGACGATCCCGCAGCTGCGCGGCATGTACCACGGCGACCGCTCCCGCAAGGAGACGCTCGTGGAGCACGGCTTCCGCCTCCCCTCGGCGCTCGACAACCGCCCCTTGAGGTTCGAGGAGTGGCTGGAGCGCGTCGGGCAGCGGGTCTACGTCTCGGCCACGCCGGCGCCGTACGAGCTGGAGACGACGGGCGGGGAGGTGGTCGAGCAGGTCATCCGGCCGACCGGGCTCCTCGACCCGCCGATCACCGTCCGCCCCGTGAAGGGGCAGGTGGACGACCTCCTCACCCGGATCCGCGAGCGCGCCGGGCGCGGCGAGCGCGTCCTGGTGACGACGCTGACGAAGAGGATGGCCGAGGACCTGACCGGATACCTCCTGGAGCTGGGGGTGCGCGTCCGCTACCTCCACTCCGACGTCGAGACGCTCGAGAGGGTCCAGATCGTCGGGGACCTGAGGCGCGGCGTCTTCGACGTCCTCGTCGGGATCAACCTCCTGAGGGAGGGGCTCGACATCCCGGAGGTCTCCCTCGTCGCGGTCCTCGACGCCGACAAGGAGGGCTTCCTCCGCTCGGACACGTCGCTGATCCAGACCGCGGGCCGCGCCGCGCGGAACCTCGCGGGCGAGGTGGTCTTCTACGCCGACACCGTGACGGACTCGATGCGCCGGGCGCTGGACGAGACCGAACGCCGCCGGAAGATCCAGGCCGCCTTCAACGCCGAGCACGGCGTCGTGCCCGAGTCGATCGTCAAGTCGCTCGACTCGCCGCTCCTGAAGATGTCCGAGCTCGACTACCTCGAGCCGACCCGCGCGGCCCTGCGGGCCCCGGCGCGCGGCGAGAAGGGCCTCGCCGAGGAGATCGCCGACCTGGAGAAGAGGATGCGCGAGGCCGCCCGGGAGCTCGAGTTCGAGCGGGCCGCCGAGCTGAGGGACCGCGTCCGCGAGCTCCGCAGCCTGCAGGTCTTCCGGTGACGCGGGGGAACCCCGCCGCTGAGCGGCCGTCGTCAGCGCGCTGCGCGCTCGAACCGGCGACGCCGGGGCCCCTGATCCCCGGCGTCCCCCGCGCCCCCACCGACGCGGCCTCGTGCGTGGGCGGCCTCAGCCGCGGCGCGCGGGCGCCGTGGTGAGGGCGAGCCCGGCGAAGATCAGGGCCGCCGCGACGAACGTCCGCGGGCCGGGGCGCTCGCCGAGGACGACCGCCGCCAGGAGCGAGGCGACGAGAGGCTGGAGGTAGATGAACGCCGCCGCCGTGGACGGGCTGGTCCGGGCCAGCGCCCAGGCGTTGAGCGCGTAGGCGCCCACCGTCGAGAGGAGGACGACGCCCGCGATCGCCGCCCATCCCGTCGCCGTCACCGAACCCGGCCGGAATCGGGCCAGGTCCGGCAGGGCGACGAGGAGGACGGGGACGCTCGCCGAGACGAAGGCCGCGGCGACGACGGCGAACGCGGACCGCCTTCGCAGGATGTCGCGCGAGAGGACGAGGTAGCCCGAGTAGACGAGGCAGTTGACGACGATCATCAGGTTCCCGGCGAGGTGCTCGGGCGCGAGGTCCGCGCCGCGCGGCAGGAGGAGGGAGAGGACCCCCGCGAGGGCCACCGCGATGCCGAGCGTCCGCCTCGCGCCGGGGCGCTCCGTCCCCGTCGCGGCGGCGAGGAGGAGGGTGAAGACCGGGATCGTCACCCCGAGGAGCGTGGCGCTCGTGGCGGTCGTCCGGGCCAGGCCCGAGACGAAGAGGAGCTGGTTCCCGAAGACGCCGAGCATCCCGAGGAGGACGACGGTGCCGGCGTCGCGGCGCGTCCAGCGGGGCTCGTCCGGCGCCAGGACGCGCGAAAGGAGCGCCAGGAGGAGGGAGCCCCCGACGGCCCGGAAGGCGACGAGGACGAACGGGGTCACCTCCCGCAGGGCCAGCTTGCCGATCACGGAGAAGACCCCGAAGAAGAGCTGGACGAGGACCAGCGCCACGACGGGGCCGGCGCCTCGCGGGACGGCCGGGGAGCGCGCCTCAGCCGGCAATCGGGAAGGGGGTCACGGTCGCGGGGGACTCGCCCGCGGCTCCGGCCACGGCCAGGCGGGTCCCGGGGCCGGCGTGCTCGCGACGGACGTACGCCAGGGCCACGGAGCGGCCGAGCCGGGCGGAGAGCGTCGCGCTCGTGACGCTGCCCACCCGCCCCTCGGGCGCCCGCACCTCGTCGCCGGGGGCGGCGGAGGCGCCGGAGTCGAGGAGCAGGCCCACCAGGCGGCGGTTGACGTGCCCGTACGTGCGGAGCCGCGCCACCGTCTCCTGCCCGACGTAGCAGCCCTTCGTGTACGAGACCGCGGTCCGGGTCAGGCCCGCCTCGTCCGGCAGGACGTCCTCGCCGAGCTCTCGGCCCCACCAGGGGAGGCCCGCCTCCACGCGCGCGGCGTCCAGGGCCTCGGGGGGGAGCGTGACCGCCCCGTGGGTCTCGAGGCGGGAGAGGACCGCGGCGAAGGACGTCGGCCCGCACCGGACGTCCCAGCCGGGCTCGCCCGTCCGGTCGGCCCTCACGACCCGCACCGCGTCCCCTCCGAGCGCCGCCTCGGCGTGGCCCGCCGGGCTCCGCGGCAGGTCCGGCGCCCCGGCGGCCGCGGCGACGTCCCCGGCCCGCGGGCCCGCGAGGTGGAGGACGACGGTGGCGCCGGTCTCGTCGGAGAGCCGGACTCCGGGGTGGAAGGGCAGGTAGTCCCGCAGGATCTCGGGGAGGCGGCTGCGGAGCTCGGGCGGGGTGTCGAGGAGGAGGCCTTGCGGGAGGCGGAGGACCGTGGCGGTGGCCCGGAGCTTCCCCTTCGGCGTCAGGAAGAGCGCGTCACACCCCTCGCCGGGCCCGAGGCGGAGGACGTCGTTCGTGACGAGGCCCTGGAGGAAGCCGGCCGCCTCCGCGCCCTCGAGGAAGAGCGTCACGCGGCCGGAGAGGTCGAAGAGGGCGGCGCCCTGGCGGAGGGGCTGGAGGGGGTCCGGGCGGCGGTCCTGGGGCATGGGCGGCAGATTCTGACACGTGTCGTAAACTCGATCGGTTCGGCCGATCGATTCCGGCCGGCACGAAAGGACTCCATGCCCGCACCTGCACGCCGCCGCCGGCGCGGCGGGCGGGGCCGCGCCGAGGAAGGCGCCGCCCCCGACGCCGTCGCCGAGGTCCCGTTCCCCGAGGCGGAGCCGTTCCGCCACCTCCCCCCGCCCTCCATCGAGAGCGTCGTCGCGGCCCCGCCGCCGGCGAACTCGAGCCAGGAGGACCAGCGCCTGGCCCTCTTCATCGACATCGACAACGTCATCATCGGGCTCCGCGAGAGCGGCCACCCGCGCTTCGACGTCAAGCTCCTCCTCTCCCGGCTGCTCGAGAAGGGGAAGATCGTCATCAAGCGCGCCTACGCCGACTGGAGCCGGTACGCCGAGTACAAGCGCGCCTTCCACGAGGCGGCCTTCGAGCTGATCGACATCCCCCAGCACCGGATGACCGGGAAGAACTCGGCCGACATCCGGATGGTCGTCGACGCCATGGACCTGGCCTCCAACAAGGAGCACATCAACGTCTTCGTGATCGGCTCGGGGGACTCGGACTTCTCGCCCCTCGTCTCGAAGCTGAAGGAGAACGACAAGACGGTCCTCGGCTTCGGCGTGAAGGGCTCCACCTCGGAGCTCCTCATCGAGAACTGCGACGAGTTCCTCTACTACGAGGACCTCGTCCGCGAGCGGACGAAGGCGCCGGCGGTGGCCGGGCTGCCGGAGAAGACCGCCGAGGTCTACTCGCTCCTCGTCGACTCGATGCTGGCCTTGAAGCGCGAGAACAAGGAGGTCCTCTGGGGCTCGATGGTCAAGCAGACCATGCAACGGAAGAACCCCAGCTTCAACGAGTCCTACTACGGGTTCCGGACCTTCTCCGAGCTCCTGGAGGCGGCCGAGAAGCACCGGATCCTCATCCTGAAGAAGGACTCCAAGAGCGGGTCGTACATCGTGGCGGGCTTCGGGCCGGGAGGGCCGGCCTGACGGGGAGCCGCTCGTTCGGGCCCTGGCCCCTCCTCTCGCGGGACGCGCTCGCCGACCTCGGCCTCTTCCGGATCCGGCGGGACGCCGCCGTCTCGCCACGAAGCGGGCGCGCCCACGACTTCTACGTCCTCGACGGCCCCGACTGGGTCAACGTCGTCGCGCTGACCGGGGAAGGCCGGATGCTCTTCGTCCGCCAGTTCCGCCACGGGACGCAGACCGAGACGCTCGAGCTGCCGGGCGGCTCGACGGAGGCCCGCGACCCTTCCCCGCTCGAGTCGGCCCGGCGCGAGCTCCTGGAGGAGACCGGCTACGTCTCGGAGTGCTGGCGGGCGATCGGCGTCGTCGACCCGAACCCGGCCATCCAGTCCAACGCCTGCCACACCTTCCTGGCGCGTGACGTCCGGAAGGTGGCCGAGCCCGCCCCCGACGGGGCGGAGGACCTCGCGGTCGAGCTCCTGAGCCCCGAGGAGGTCTCGCGGCGCGTCGGCTCGGGCGAGATCCGGCACGCGCTCACGGTGGCGGCGCTCCACTTCTACGAGCGGTCCCGGGCGGGCTGACCTCCGGCGCCGGCGGCCGGTCGATCCTCCAGATCCCGATCGAGCCCCCGACCGCGGCCACCCTCGTCCCGCGGCTCCTCAGGGCGTCCCGAAGCCGCGCGAGGCGCTCGGCGTCCCTGGCGGCGCCCTTGGAGGCCAGGAGCTCGGGCCCGACCGCCAAGGGGACCTCGCCCACGGCGATCAGCTGCCCGGGCCGGTCCTCGTCGCCCGGGGCGACCGCCGAGAGCGCCGGGGCGTGGCGGGAGGGGAGGTCGCCGCCGAAGACGACCGCGGGGAGCGGCTCCGCGGAGAGCTCCGGGGCTCGCCGCGAGAGCCGGACGAGGTCCTGCCCCCAGTCGACGTTCGAGTCGGCGAAGTAGCGGCGGCCCGCGGGAAGGCCCCCGGCGGCGGCGTTGACGAACGAGAGCTCGTACGGGTGGACGAGGGCGAGCTCGGCGGCCGAGACGGCGACGAGGCCGGCGGCCAGGAGGCGGGAGCGGCGGGGCGGGTCGCCGGCCAGGAGCGCCGAGGCGGCGAGCGCCGCGAAGGGGAACGCGAAGAGGGCGTGCCGGACGCCGATGTTGTAGGTCGTCCGCGTCGAGGCGAGGAGGAAGAGGAGGAGGCCCGCCGACAGGCCGAGAGCGGTGCGCCGTCCGGGCCGGATGAGGGCGCCCGCCAGGGCCGCCAGGGCCAGGCCGATCGGGACCTTCACGGCGAGGGCGAGAGGGAAGTAGAGGGGCGACCCGCCGGTCGAGACCCGGCCGAGGAGATAGACGGGCCCGGCGCCGACGCCGCTCTGCAGGAGGACCGACAGGAAGCCCGTGGCCGCGTGCGAGGCGGGCGGGGACAGCTCCGAGAGCGCGGTCGAGGCGCGGTACGCCGCGGGGGAGGCGCCCTTGCGGAGGAGCCGGTCCTCGGCCAGCGCCTTCGCGTCCGCCGCCGTGAGGTTCCGGTGGGCGGCGACGTAGCCGGCCAGCACGACCGCGACCGAGACCGCGGCGGCCAGGCAGAGCCTCCCGCCGATCCGGCGGAGGTCCTCCCCCCGCGGGCGCCCCCTCACGAGGAGGAGGGGGAGCGTGACGGCCACGAGGAGCGGGGCGCTGAACTTCGAGAGGAGCGCCAGGCCCCAGCAGAGCCCCAGCAGGACCCCGGAGAGCCGGGCGGAGGGCTCGCGAAGGCGGTCCAGCGGGCCGAGCGACAGGACGACGAAGAGGGTGACCAGGAGGTCGGTGTGGACGACCCCGGCGTGCGCCAGGAGGTTCGGGTCGAGCGCGGCCAGCGCCAGGGCGAGGAGGCCCGCGCGCGGCCCGAACCGGCGGCGCGCCTCGGCCCGGAGGGCGAGGAGGAGGGCCCCGAGGACCAGGGCGAAGGGGACCCGGGCCCGGAAGAGCATCCGCTCGCCCGGGACGAGGTTCTTCCAGAGGAAGCGGACCAGGAGCGGGGCGTGGCTCCGCTCGCCGAGCGGGCTCGCGGCCGGGTCGACCGCCAGGCCCGTCAGCGCGACGCCCGCGAGGGCCTTCGCCAGCGGCGGGTGCTCGGGGTTCCAGCGGCCCGTCCCCTGCCGGACGATCTCGACCGACGAGGCGAGGTGGACCGGCTCGTCCGTCGTCGCCGCGTCGTCGCGGACGTGGTGGAGCGTGACGGCGACCGCGACGACGACCAGGAACCCCGCCGCGAGCGGCTCGAAGGCGGCCGGGCGGACGAGGCCCCGGGAGAGGGCCACGGGTCGCTCAGATCTCCTTGAAGACGAACCGCTTCAGGACCTGCGTCCTCGCCTCGACGCGCTCCGGGTCCACGAGCCACATCGCCGCCGAGACCGAGGAGAGGAGCGAGTTGCCGTCCTGGGGGGTGAAGCTGAAGCCGACGACCTCCAGGCCGTCCGGCGTCACGGCGAGCGACGGGAGCGAGACGACGGTCTGCGACAGGATCCGGCCGTAGTAGCCGTGGTCGCGTCCGAACGAGAAGACCTCGTTGGCGCTCCGCCGCTCGGTCACCGCCACGAGCGGGTTGGACCGGAGGCGCTCGAGGGCGGCCTCGCGGTCGAGCGGCGTCTCGCGCTCGATCGAGAACCAGACCGAGTGCATGTACTGGGTGTTGAGCCGGACGGAGGAGGAGAAGGCGCGGACGGTCAGCCCGAGCGACTGGAAGAGGTGGAAGAGGTCGCGCGCGTGGTACGTGCCGAACCCCGGGTCCTCGTGCCGGCCCACCGTCGGCGCCGGGAGGTAGTCCTTGGTCTGAGACACGTCGTTCGCCCGGCGCATGCAGAGGAAGCGGCCCCGGCGCATCGCCATCCTCTCCCCGTCCACGCCGAGGGTTCGGACCAGGACCGCCAGGTTGTGCGTGTTGCAGGAGACGACCTCCAGGAACCGGTCCTCCCCCGGGACGAGCGTCGCGTCGTTGATGCCGCGGGCGTAGACCTTCCCGAACCCGAACTGCGACCCCTGGGCCACGAAGCCCCTCGGCCCCTTCAGACCGGCGTACGTCCGCTCGCGGCTCTCCAGCGCCGAGGGCGTGCAGTCCAGGACCACCGTGGCCCGCGCGAGGGCCTCCTGCGAGGTGTAGGAGACCTTGTGCCCCAGAGCCTCGAAGTCGGCCACCTGGTCGTCGTCGACCGAGAGGTGGGCGCCGCGGGCCAGGAGGTGGGCGACCTTGGCCCGCTCCGTCACCATCGGCGTCCGCTTGTGGAACGTCACCTCGTCGACGCCGAGGTAGTGGTGGAAGTCGGTGAAGAGGCCGATCAGCGGCTCGCCGATCGTGCCCGTGCCGACGACGTGGACGACGGTCTTCATCTCCTCCTCCGGGTCTTCGTGCGGAGAGACTACCTCAGCCCCGCTCAGCGCGTGGTACGTTCCTCCCGTGGCTCCGGGCGGAGACGACGGTTGCCGGGTCGTCCCGGTCACGATCCCCGGGCCCGCGGGGGCGCTGGAGGGGGCGCTGCGCCTCCCGCCTCGCCCGGCGGGGGTGGCGGTCTTCGCGCACCCCCACCCGTTGCACGGCGGGACGATGCACACGAAGGTCGTCCACCGCGCCGCGCGCTTCCTCTCCTCCCGCCTCTCCCTGTCGGCTCTGAGGTTCAACTTCCGCGGGGTGGGCTCCTCGGAGGGGACGCACGACGAGGGGCGGGGCGAGGTGGAGGACCTCGCGGCGGCCGTCCGCTTCGCGCGCGAGCGGCAGCCCGGGGGGATCCTCCTCGTCGGCGGCTTCTCGTTCGGCTCGCTCTGCGCCGTCGGCGCGGCGCCCCGGGTCGGCCCGGACGCGGTCCTCCTCGTCGGGGTCCCCCTCACCCGGTGGGACCGCTCGGGAGCGGCGGGGCTCGCGGGCCTGCCGGTCGCGTGGGTCCAGGGCGAGAGGGACGAGTTCGGCGGCGGCGACCTGGCCGCCGCCACGGCCGCCCGCTTCGGATGGCAGCTCGCCGTCGTCGCCGGCGCCGACCACTTCTTCACCGGGCGGCTCGACCTCTTCGAGGAGGCGGCCCTCTCGGTCCTCCGCCCGCTCCTCGGGGCGGCGTCGTGAAGCCGCGGGTCGCCCGGGCCCTGCTCGTGGCCGCCGTCCTGGCTTCCTGCCTGGCCGTCGGGTGCGGGGCCGTCTTCACGTTCTACGTCGCCGGCCTCTTCGGGGACGGGACGTCCGTCCCCGCGACGGTGTGGGAGCGGACGCTCCGGGCGACCTTCTTCCTCGGCCCCGCGCTGGGAGCCTTCCTCGTCCTCTTGGCCGCGGCGGGGCTCCTGCGCTGGCGGACGGGGGTCCTTCCCTGGGCCACGGGGGCGCTGGCCGTCGTCTTCCTGGCCCGCTGGGACGCCGGGATCCTGACGGTCGTCGACGGCGTCCTCGCCGCGGCGCTGGTCGCGGCGGCCGCCTGGTCGGACCACGTCCGGCGGCGGACCCGCTGAGGCGGGCCCCCCGGCGTTGCGAGGTGAGCGCGTGCTGAACGACGAAGAGAGACGCGAGCTGCTGAGAAGGGCGCGGCACGCCGCGGCGCGGGCGCTGGGGCTGCCGGCGGGGCCGTCCCCGGGCGAGCCCGCCGGGGCGCTGGCCCTCCCGGCGGCGGCGTTCGTTACGTGGCGGAAGGAGGGACGGCTCCGCGGCTGCGTCGGTTCCGTCCTCCCGGAGAGAGCCCTCGCCGCGGACGTGGAGTCCAACGCCGTCGAGGCGCTCCTCCACGACCCGAGGTTTCCGCCCGCCACGCCCCGCGACTTTTCGAGGTACGAGGTGGAGGTCTCGGTCCTCGGGCCGCTGGAGCCGATCGCCGCTCCTTCGGACGTCGAGGTGGGCCGGCACGGCCTCTTCGTCGAGAAGGGGTCCCGCGCGGGCCTCCTCCTCCCGCAGGTGGCGCGCGAGTGGGGCTGGGACGCCGAGCGGTTCCTCGAGCAGGTCTGCCTGAAGGCGGGCCTCCCGGGCGACGCGTGGCGCGCGCCCGGGAAGGGGCTGTCGGTCTACCGCTTCTCCGCGGAGGTCTTCGGCGAGTCCGACTTCCGACCCGCGAGCGCGTAGAGGAGGACGCCCGCGGCCACCGCCGCGTTCAGCGACTCGACCCGCCCGAGAAGGGGAAGGGTCAGCCGGACGTCGACGGCCGCCTCGACCGGAGCCGAGAGCCCCCGGCCTTCCGAGCCGATCGCCAGCACCAGCGGCGCGGAGCTCGGGGAGAGCTGGTCGGGCGGGACCCCCCCGTGGGCCTCGGCCCCGAGGAGAAGGGCCGACCGGGACCGGACCCAGCGGACCGCCTCCTCCGGGCTGACGGACGTGGCCGCCGGCAGGCGGAAAGCGCTCCCCGCCGAGGCGCGGAGGGAGCGAGCCCCGTACGGCGAGGCGCAGCCCGTCGTCAGGAGGGCGCAGGAGGCCCCGAACGCCTCGGCCGAGCGGAGCGCGGCCCCGACGTTCGAAGGGTCCTGGACCCCGTCGAGGAGGAGGGCGAGCCCGCCCTCCGGAAGCGGCAGCTCGCCCGGCGCGTGCCGCGGCGGCCGGGCGAGCGCAAGGAGGCCCCGGGCCGAGGCGAGGTCCGTGAGCCGCTCGATCGCCCGCGGAGAGGCCACGACGAGCTCCGCCCCGCGCTCGGCGGCCAGCCGCGCCGCGGCCTCCTCCTCCCCCCCCGGGACGTGGAAGACCGTGGAGGGGAGGATCCCCGCGTCGAGCGCCTCGCGGAGCATCCGCGGCCCCTCGAGCGCCATCCGCGCCCCGTCCCTCAGAGCCCGGACCGCCGCCGCGATCGCCGGGTTCGAGGGCGACTCGACCGTCCTCGTCACGCGCCCATTATCCCGGCACGCAGGCCCCGCTCCCGTGAAAGCGAGACCACCGCCGGGCGCGCCGTCTCCCTCGACGAGATCGCCCCCGCGGCAGGGAGAGGGCTCACCGCGCCCGTGCCGTCTCCGTCCTGATCCGTTCCAGGAGCACTTCCACGCCCCTCTCCAGCATCCGGTCCGCCCCCGCGCCGCCGCTCTCCCCGTCGAAAGCGATCGGCGCGTCCCGGAGGAACGCGCGGTGCGCCCACTCCTCCCGTTCGGCGTCCTCGAGGACGACCTCGAGCCCCGGATCGGGCGCGACGCCGGCGAGGTCCGGCCCGTCGGCGAAGCGGTCGAAGCTCGTCCCGGAAGGGCGCACGTGGAGGCCCGTCGTCAGGACGAGGCCCCCCTCGCCGAGCGAGATCCGCTCCTGGACCCGCCCCTTCCCGAACGTCCGCTGCCCGACGAACGAGGCGCGCGCGTTGTCCTGCAGCGCGGCCGCGAGGAACTCGGAGGACGAGGCCGTGCCGGAGTCGATCAGGACGACGAGGGGCGCGTCGGTGCAGGCGCCGGGGGACGCGTCCCACCGCGTCGTCCCCTGCCGCGAGACGACGCTGAGGATCCGCCCGCCGTGCAGGAAGAGGTCGGCGACCCCGACCGCCGCCGCCATCAGCCCGCCCTCGCTCTCGCGCAGGTCGAGGACGAGCCCGCGAAGGCCTTCGCGCTCGAGCTCCGCGAGGGCCGTCTCGACCTCGAGAACCGTGTCTTCGGCGAGGCGCGAGATCCGGACGTACGCGAGGCGCTCCCGCGCGTCGAGGACGTACCCGGACCTGCCGTCCCGGCCTCGCCGGACGCCGCGCACGCTCGGGAGCGCGACGGGCCTCCGCTCGACGCGGAGCGTCGAGGGCGCCGACGACCCCCTGCGGCAGACGGCCAGATCGACGACGCTCCCGCGCGGTCCGAGGAGGAGCGCCCGGACCTCGTCGAACGTCGGTTCCGACAGGGGTCGTCCGTCCACGGCGGCGATCCGGTCGCCCTCGCGGAGGCCCGCCGCGGCGCCGCCCGAGCCGATCAGAAGACGCTCGACGACGGGGAGGCGCTCCCCGGCGTCCAGCCCGAACGTGATGCCGACGCCGCAGAGCTCCGCGGAGAGGCGGTCGTCGAACTCGGCCCACTCGCGAGCGTCGAGGTAGCGCGAGTAGGGGTCGATCTCCTTCAGCAGGGCTTGGAGCGCCCGCAGCTCCAGCTCCTCGCGCGACGTTTCCCGGAGCGAGCTGGTCCGGACGACCTCGAGCGCCTCGACGAGGCGCCCCGCCGGAAGCCCCTCTGCGGGCGCGCGGCCGGGCCACGTCGACAGCACGCACGCCGCCAGGGCGAGCAGGGACCTGCGCATGAATCCGCCTCCCGGCGGAGCGTAGCAGCCGGGGCGCTCGCGGCGTCCCCGGTCGGGGCCGGCGAGGACCCGGGCGAGGAAGAGGGGAGCCCGCTCGCGCGGGCTCCCCTCGGGCCGGGACGTGCGGGTCGAGGGCCTACACCTTCGGACCGGCCGCGATGACCTCGGGGGCGCAGCCCTCCTCGAACTTCTTGAAGTTCTCGATGAAGCGCTGGGCGAGCTGCTTGTAGCGGCTCGCGTAGAGCGCCTTGTCGGGCCAGGAGCTGGACGGGTCCATGACGGACTCGGGGATGCCGGGGCAGCTCTTCGGGACCTCGAAGCCGAAGATCGGGTCCTTCCGGTACTCGACGCCGTGGAGCGTTCCGTCGAGGGCGGCGTCGAGGAGCGCGCGGGTGTAGCGGATGGAGATCCGCTTGCCGACGTTGTAGGGGCCGCCCACCCAGCCGGTGTTCAGGAGCCAGCAGCTGACGCCGTAGCGCTCGATCTTCCTCTTCAGGAGGTCGGCGTAGAAGTAGGGGTGGTGGACCATGAAGGGCCCGCCGAAGCAGGCCGAGAAGGTCAGCTCGGGCTCCTTGCCCAGGCCCGCCTCGGTGCCGGCGATCTTCGACGTGTAGCCGGAGATGAACTGGTAGAGCGCCTGGTCGGGCGTCAGGCGCGCGATCGGCGGCAGGACCCCCTGCGCGTCGCAGGTGAGGAAGATGATGTTCTTCGGGTGGCCGGCCCTCTTCTCGGGGACGGCGTTGGCGATGAACTCGAGCGGGTAGGAGCCGCGGGTGTTCTCGGTGATCCCCTCGTCGTCGAGGTCGATCTTCCGGGTGACCGGGTCGAAGACGACGTTCTCGAGGATCGTGCCGAAGCGGTGGGTCGTCGAGTGGATCTCCGGCTCGGCCGTCGGCGAGAGCTGGATGACCTTGGCGTAGCAGCCCCCCTCGATGTTGAAGACCCCCTCGTCGCTCCAGCCGTGCTCGTCGTCGCCGATGAGGCTCCGCTTCGGGTCGGCCGAGAGCGTCGTCTTGCCGGTGCCGGAGAGGCCGAAGAAGAGGGCCGAGTCCCCGCCCTTTCCGACGTTGGCCGACGCGTGCATGGAGAGGACGCCGTCGAGCGGGAGGAGGTAGTTGAGGACGGTGAAGACCGACTTCTTGATCTCGCCCGCGTACTCGGTGTTCCCGATGAGGCAGAGCCGCTGCTCGAAGCTCAGCGTGATGAACGTCTGGGCGTTCGTCCCGTCGATCGGGGGGTAGCCCGAGAAGCCCGGGGCCGCGATGACGGTGAACTCCGGCACGTGCCGGCGGTACTCCTCCAGCGTCTGGGGGAGGAGGAACATGTTCCTCACGAAGAGGCTGTGCCACGCCTTCTCCGTGACGATCCGGACCGGGATCCGGTAGGCCGGGTCGGCGCCCGCGTAGACGTCCTGGACGAAGACGTCGCGCCCCTGGAAGTAGCCCTGGAGGCGGTTGAAGAGGTCGTTGAACTTCTCGGGGTTGTAGGGGCGGTTGTACGGGCCCCACCAGACGTGCCCCTCGGTGGAGGCTTCTTTGACGACGGCCTTGTCGCTCGCCGCGCGGCCGGTGTGCTTGCCCGTGTGGGCGACGACGGGGCCGCCGGCGACGATCCGCGCCTCGCGGCGGAAGGCGATCTCCTCGTAGAGCGCCTCGCCGGGGAGGTTCCAGTAGGCGACCCGGAGGTTGGTCAGACCGTGGTTGGCCAGGCCGTAGTCGGCCTTTCGCGCCGAGGCCTCGGCCTCGGCCGGCGTCCGGATGTCGAGGAGGTTCTTCACAGCCAGTCCCTCACGAGCTTCTTCTCGCCGACGTAGATCTCGTTCGGCGCCTCGGGGTCGAGCGCCCACTTCATCCGGGAGATCCCCTCGGTGATCTCCTTGATCGTCCCGGCGTACGAGAGGCGGAGGTGGCCCTCCATCCCGAACTCGCGGCCGGGGACGGTCACGACGAGCGCCTTCTTCAGGAGGAAGTCCGACAGCTCGACCGACTTCTGGGAGTAGGCCCGGAAGTCGGGGAGGCAGTAGTACGTCCCGTCGGGCCGGATCGTCCTCACGCCGTTGAACGACGCGAGCTCCTGGAGCATGACGTTCCGGTTGTTCTCCAGCGTCAGCCGCAGGCTCTCCACGGCGCTCTGGAGCCCCGACATCGCCCCCTCGGCCGCGGCCTGGAGGAGGACGGAGACCGTCGTCGTGATCTGGCCCTGGACGTTCGTCATGATCTGGACGAGGGGCCGCGGCGCGATCGCCCAGCCGATCCGGAATCCGGTCATCCCGTAGAGCTTCGAGACGCCGTTCACCGCGATCACCTTCGACGACTCGGTGTCCTTCTTCGTGTACGTGAAGCAGCTGGGCGACCGCTTCCCGTCGAAGACGAGCTTGTGGTAGATGTCGTCCATGACGAGCCAGATCCCCTTGCGCTCGCAGAAGTCGACGAGCCAGGCGACGAGGCTCTCGGGGTAGAGGACGCCCGAGGGGTTGTTCGGGCTGTTGCAGATGACGACGCGCGTCGCCGACCCGACGGCCCTCTCGATCTCCTCCGGGCGCGGGACGAAGCCACCGTCCTCGGGCGTCACGACGACCGGGATGCCGTAGCACATCCGCACCATCTCCGGGTAGCTGACCCAGTACGGCGCGAGGATGACGACCTCGTCCTGCGGGTTGAGGACCGAGTAGAGGATGTTGAAGACGGACTGCTTGGCGCCGGCCGAGACGATGACGTTCTCGGGGGCGACGACGCGGTCGTAGCTCTCCTCGGTGTAGCGGATGATCTGCTTCTTCAGCCCCGGCGTGCCGTCGGCCGGCGTGTACTTCACGTCGCCGGTGTTCAGCTTCGAGGCGGCCGACAGGATGGCCGCGATCGGGGCCTTGTTCTTCGGCTCGCCGGCGCCCAGGTGGACGACCGCCTCGCCCTTCTCGCGCAGGAGCCTCGCCTGCTCGTTCAGCTTCAAGGTGGGCGATTCGGCGATGGATCTCGCCAGCGTGCTGAAGCTCATCGGGTTCGTGTCCTCCTTCGTGGCGGGTGGCCGAGGAGAGGCGGGCTCGCGGGAAGCGCTCTCGGCATCGGGGCGTCCCGGGCGGGACACGCGATTCTAGCCCGCGGGAGGGCCCGGAAGGCGTCCGCGGCGGTCGCGAGGAGCGGACGTCCGTGTCGGAGGGATTGCCCGGCTTATCCGGGTTGCCCCTCGGGAGAGGGCTCCGCGAGGCTCTCGGCCGGGGCGGCAGCTGCCGGCGCGCCGGGAGCCGTCCCTGTCGCCGCGGCCGCCTGCGGCACGAAGACGGGCCTGGCGGCCCGCGGCCTGCGGGCCGCCTCCCAGGAGAGGAGCGAGGCCCAGAAGCCGACCCTCACCATCGCCAGCACCAGGAAGCCACCCTGGCGGACGAGGAGGAGGGCGAGGAGCCCGCCCCCGGTCGACGGGTTCATCCGCACGCCGAGGTTCGTGAAGACCGCCTGCACGACGAGGCCCAGGAACAGCCAGGAGACGAGCAGGGCGACGGCCGAGAGCCGCGAGCCCGTCAGCCGCGCCCGGGCGACCCGGTGCGCCCCGCGGGACGTGGGGGAGTCGCCCCGCGCCAGGGCGATCCGGGCCAGGTCGAACCTCAGCGAGGCCATCAGGTAGACGCCGATCCCGGCGACGAGCGCCCACCAGAAGGCGACCGTCGAGAGGGTCCCGTGCGGGGGAGCGTCCTTGCCGGCGAGCTTCGTCAGGAGCACGGCGGGCAGCGCCGCGAAGAGCGCCCCGCGCAGGACGAGCGCGAGGACGAACCTCCCGAACGCCCGGAGGTACGGGCGGAACAGGGCCACCGACTCGGTCAGGACCCGGCCCAGGACGGGCCGTCTCACGTCGGCCAGGAGCGCCCGGAGCACGCCGCCCGAGAGGAAGAGCTGGAGGAAAGCGGACGCGGCCACGACGAGGACGAGGAGCGGCCCGAACGAGTCCATGGCCGGCCCGATCGACCGGAGCCAGGAGAGGACGGCCCAGGAGTCCCAGCCGGCGAGGAGGGTCTCGCGGAAAGGGCTGTCGTCCAGCGGGGCGGCCATCCGCCCGAGCGGGACGCAGGCGAGGCCGGCCGGCAGGACGAGGGAGAGCCAGAGGACGCCCGCGAGGCGCCAGTGGCGGAGGGCGGCGTTCAGGCCGGAGGCGACGGGGGAGCGGTTCGCGTTCACGGGCGGCCTCCGTCAGACCAGCGTCCAGAGGGTGGAGAGGAGGATCTGGACGAGGTGGACGCCGTACGTCCGGACCTTCGCCGCGGCGGAGGGGCCGTCGTGGGCCGGGAGGAAACGCGAGTTGTTCATCGAGTCCCGGTCGAGGACGACGCGCTGCTCCGGGTCGACGTCGACGCGCGCCAGCTTCGACCCGTATGTCGTCTTCAGGCGCAGCCACTTCGAGCGGCCGTCCCAGGTGGTCCGCCAGGTCTTGCCGTTCTCGAACGTCAGGACCACGTCGACGGGGAGGACGACGTCGCCGTCGCGCCCGACGACGACCACCGTGTCCCACGGGCCCTTCCCCCGGTCCTTTCGCCCGTCCGCCTTCCCCTTCTCTTTGGCGGCGGCGTCCCCCTTCGTCGACGTCCCCTCCTCGGTGAAGTTGACCGCCTTCCGCGCGTCGTCGTACCCGGTCCGCTCCGGGACCTTCGTCGAGGCGGCCCGGAGGACCCGGTAGTCGACGAAGCCGGTGCCGTACCACGTCCTGGCGACGAGGTCCGCGAGCCACGGGGACGGGGCGTGGAGGGCGATGGCGTCGAAGAAGTCCCGGGAGGTGGGGTGGTCGTACCGCCACCGCTCGGCGTAGGCGCGGAAGCCCTTCCAGAAGCGCTCCTCGCCGACGAGGCGCCGGACCTGCTCGACGGCGAGGCCGGCCCGGGCGTACGAGTTCTTCGCGTACGACCCGCCGCCCCAGTACTTCCAGGAGGCGGCCAGGATCGGGTCGTAGTCGGGGCTCGAGGGGATGAAGCCCCGCGCCGGAAGGTCGAGGGGCGAGAACCCCGCCCCGAAGGGCAGCTCCAGGAAGTACCGGTAGCGACGGGTCATCATCTCGTACTCGGTGAACGAGTTGATCCCCTCGTCCATCCAGCTCTCCTCGAACTCGTTCGAGGCGACGAGCCCCATCCAGTAGCCGTGCCCGAACTCGTGGACGACGACCATCTCCTGGGTCCGGATCCCCCGGAGCGGCCACTTCGCGAGGCCCTTCCAGGTCCCGGCGGTGTAGAGCGTCTGGTACTCCATCCCGCCGGCCCCGATCCCGTCCTCGGGCGGGTCGACGCAGGAGACCTGGGCATAGGGGTACGGGAAGGCGAAGAGCCCGAACCAGGCCAGGGCCCACTTCTGCGCGTCGGCGTACCGTGTCCACTGGTCCACGTGGTCCGGCTGCATGTAGAACAGGAGCTTCACGGGCTTCATCCCGGCCGTCAGGTCGGCCTCGCTCCGGCCGAGGAGCCGTGCCGCGCGGGCCAGCTCCTCCTTCGGGACGTCCCGGGAGGGCTCGAACGTGTCCTCCTTGACGACGTATCGCGGGTCGGCCGTCCAGGCGAAGTCGTGGATCCCCTTCTGCTCGTACCTGAGGAGCTTCCGGCCGCCCTCCTTCCGCTCGGCGACGAGGGCCCCGGCCGACCCGACGACGAACCGCTCGGGGACGTCGATCTCGACGCGGTAGTCGCCGAAGTCGGCGTAGAACTCCGAGTTGGCGTGGTACTGGTGGCAGTTCCAGCCCCCGGCGGCGCGGCCCCGGCGACCGGCCGGCTCGTAGACCCCGATCTTCGGGTACCACTGGCCGACCATGTAGAAGTCCCGGACGTACCCGGCCCGGGCGAAGACGCGGGGCGCCTTGGCCTCCCAGCCGATCTCCAGCCGGACGGTCTCGCCGGGGCCGACCGGCCGGGGGAGGGAGACGGAGAGGACCGTCCGGTCGTCCGGGTTCCCGTCGTCCGGCGAGACGAACCGGAAGCCGGGGCGGAGGTCCTGGCCGTCCCAGGTCATCGACGTCACGTCGATGAAGCCCCAGCCGCGCTCCTCGTCGGCACGGTCCCCGCGGAGCTGCCCGCCCGACTCCCGGAAGAAGGTCGAGCGGTTGTTCCGGAAGGCGTTCCAGTAGAGGTGGAACAGGAGCTCTTGGACCGTGTCCTGCGAGGGGTTCGTCCAGAGCAGGGTCTCGGTCCCGGTGAACGCCCTCTTTTCGGGGTCCAACCGGACCCGGATGTCGTAGTCGACGACCTTCCGGGGCTCGTCGAGGGACCGGGCGGGGAAGGGCAGAAGGCAGAGGGCGGCGAGGACCGGGCCGGCGAACCTCGTTTTCATGCGTCGAAAGCTCCCGGAGGGACTATACGTGCCATCGGCGCGCGCGTTCGCGAGTCGCGGAGGATCCGGACGAATCGGTGTGCTTGCGCTCGCGCAAACACCGCTGCCGTCACCGGAAGCCCCTTTCCGTCAACGACTTGGACGAATCGGCGGGGTTCTGGGGCCGGCCCGCGACCCGTCGGGGCGGGGACGGGGCGGGCGGATGCTAAGATCGCCGCTCGTGGCGCGTGCCCTTGGCCACGCAAAGCGCGGCTCCGCGGCCGCTTCGGAGGGGGAGATGATGTCCGCTGTGAAGCCTGCGTCGACGAACCGTGCTTCCGGCCTCTCGATCTTCGAGAAGTGCCGGAAGTTCACGGTGCCGGATGAGATCCAGGCTGCGGGGGTTTACACCTTCTTCCGGACGCTCGAGTCGGGCCAGGACCCGGTGGTCAAGATCGATGGCCGGGAAATGGTCATGCTGGGGTCCAACAACTACCTCGGCCTGACGTCCCACCCGAAGGTCAAGGAGCGGGCCGGGCAGGCCCTCCGGAAGTACGGGACCGGCTGCGCCGGGAGCCGGCTCCTGAACGGGACGCTGGACATCCACGTCGAGCTGGAGGAGCGGCTGGCCGCGTTCATGAGGCGGCCGGCCTGCATCACCTTCTCGACCGGCTTCATGGTCAACCTCGGGATCCTCGGGTCCGTCGCCGGCAAGGGCGACACGATCTACCTGGACCGGCAGGACCACGCCTGCATCTACGACGGCGCCCGGCTCGCGATCGGGGCCGACGTCCGGAAGTTCAAGCACAACGACCCGGCGGACCTGCGACGGCTCCTGGCCCTGAACGGGGACCGGGGCGGCCGGATCCTGGCGGTCGACGGCGTCTTCTCGATGGAGGGGGACATCGCCCCTCTCCCCGAGTACGCGGCGATCTGCGGCGACTACGACATGGCCCTGATGGTCGACGACGCCCACGGCATCGGGGTCCTCGGCGCCCACGGCCGCGGGACGGCGGAGCACTTCGGCGTGGAGGACCACGTCGACCTGACGATGGGGACCTTCTCGAAGTCGCTGGCCGCCGTCGGGGGGTTCGTGGTCGGGGAGCCCGACGTCATCAAGTTCATCAAGCACCGGGCCCGGCCGCTGATCTTCACGGCGGCCCCCCCGCCGGCCTCCGTCGGGGCGGTCCTGGCGGCGCTCGAGATCCTGGAGAGCGAGCCGGAGCGCCGGGAGCACCTCTGGGAGAACACCCGCTTCATGATGACGAGCCTCCGGGCCATCGGGTTCGACTGCGGCGAGTCGTCGACGCCGGTCATCCCGATCGTGGTCGGAGACGACTACGTCGCCTTCCGGATGGCGGTCCGCCTCCAGGAGGAGGGGGTCTTCGTCAACCCCGTCGTCAGCCCGGCGACTCCTCCCGGGCGCGCTCTGATCCGGACCTCCTACATGGCCACGCACCGCCGGGAGCACCTCGTCCGCGCCCTGGACGCCTTCCAGAAGGTCGGACGGGAGCTCGGCGTCGTCTCCTGACCGCCCCGGCGATGTCGCCGGACGGGAGGGCGGGCCGGTTCTCCCGGCGCGACCGGGGGCGCGCCCGGACGTGAGCCGGGCCGAGCAGGTCCGCGTCGACGAGGTCGCCGACCGGGTCGGCCTCCGGGAGTTCGTCGCGCTGCCGTTCCGCCTCTACCGCGACGACCCCGACTGGGTCCCGCCGCTGAAGAGCGACGTCCGCTGGGTCCTGGACGAGCGGAAGAACCCGTTCTGGAAGCACGCCCGGAAGCGTCTCTTCCTCGCCCGGCGGGACGACAGGATCGTCGGGCGGGTCGCCGCGATCGTCGATCCGGAGCACAACAGGGTCCACGGGGACCGGACGGCCTTCTTCGGGTTCTTCGAGTGCGAGGACGACCCGGACGCCGCGCGGGCCCTCCTCGACGCCGCCGAGCGGGCGGTCGCCGCGATGCTCCCGGGCTGCGACAAGCTGCGGGGGCCCGTCAATCCCTCGATGAACGAGGAGGTGGGGGCCCTCCTCCCGGCCGAGAGCGAGCCGGGCTCGCCCCTCCTGATGATGACCTACAACCCGGCGTACCACCTGGACCTCTACGCCGCCGCCGGGTTCGAGAAGGAGAAGGACCTCCTGGCGATCCTGGCCCCGGTGGACGACCGCTCGTTCGCCCGTCTCTCCCGGATCGCCGCGATCGCGCGGAAGCGGGAGCCCGGGCTCTCGGCCCGGAAGATCCGTATGGACCGGTTCGCCGAGGAGCTGGCGATCGTCAAGAGGATCTACAACGGGGCCTGGGAGAGGAACTGGGGCTTCGTCCCGATGACGTCCGAGGAGCTGGACGCCATGGCGAAGAAGCTGAAGCCCCTCGTCGAGCCGTCCTACGTCTGGTTCGCGGAGATGGACGGCGAGCCGGCCGCCTTCCTCCTCGGGATGCCCGACTTCAACCAGGTCCTGAAGAAGATGAAGGGCTCCCTCCTGCCGTTCGGCTGGCTGACCTTCCTCCTGGAGCGGAAGCGGATCGACCGGGTCCGCCTGATGGCCTTCGGGATCCTGCCGAAGTTCCGGAGGAGGGGGATCGACGCGACGCTCTTCCACCTCTCGATGGCCGAGGGGATCCGCCTCGGGGCGAAGACGGTCGAGTTCTCCTGGATGCTGGAGGACAACGTCGAGATGCTGGGGCCGCTCGAGGTGTTCGGCGGGAAGGTCTGGCGGAGGTACCGGGTCCTCTGCCGTCCGGTCCCGTCGCGGAGAGCCTGACCGGCGAGGCCGTCGCCGCGCCCGCCGTCGCGGCGCGTTCCTATAATGCGGTCGTGAGGCTCCTCGTTGCGGTCACGGTCCTCTCCCTGGCGATCCCGGCGGTGGCCGCCGCCGAAGCCGCCCCGGGGTCGGCCTGGCTCCTGGACATCGACAGGGACATCAACGCCGTCACCGCGACGTTCGTCGCGGACACGCTGCGCGAGGCCGGCGCGGCCGGGGCGCGCGTCGTCGTCATCCGGCTGAACACCCCGGGGGGGCGCCTGGACTCCACGCGCGAGATCGCGCAGGCGATCCTGGGCGCGAAGGTGCCGGTGGTCGGGTACGTCTCTCCCCCGGGGGCGCAGGCGGCCTCCGCCGGGTTCCTCGTCCTGATGGCCTGCGACGTGGCCGCCATGGCGCCCGGGACGAACACGGGCTCCGCCTCGCCCGTCGGGAGCGGCGGCGAGGAGCTTCCCAAGACCCTCGGCAAGAAGATCACGGAGGACGCCTCGGCCCTCGTCCGGTCCCTCGTCGGGCCGCGGGGCCGGCCGGAGGACCTCGCCATCAAGGCGGTCACCGAGGCGGTCTCGTACTCCGACAAGGAGGCCCTGGAGAAGAAGCTCGTCGAGGTGGTCGCCCGCGACCTGCCCGACCTCCTCGCCCAGCTGGACGGGAGGACCGTGAAGCGGGTGGGGGGCCCCGACGTGGTCCTGAAGACCGCCGGGCTGGGGGTCGACGAGCGCCGGATGACGGCGATGCAGCGGGCCCTCGGCGTCATCGCCTCGCCGACGGTCGCCGCGCTCCTCCTCCTCCTGGGGCTCGTCGGGATCTACGCCGAGATGCAGAACCCGGGTGCGGTCTTCCCGGGCGTCATCGGGGGGATCAGCCTCCTCCTGGCCCTCTTCGCGCTCTCGGTCCTTCCGACGAACTGGGCGGCGATCGGCCTCCTCCTCCTGGGCGTCCTCTTCTTCTTCCTGGAGGTGAAGCTGACGGCCCACGGCCTGTTCGCCATCGGGGGCGGGATCGCGATGATCCTCGGGGCGGTCCTCCTCTTCCACCGCGACGAGCTGGCGCCGAAGGGGGAGCTCTGGTTCGTCGTCGGCATCGCGGCCACGACGTCGCTCATCCTCGCCGGGTTGTCGCTGAAGGCGCTGGCGATCCAGCGCCTCCCGCAGCGGACCGGGGCCGGGGCCCTCCTGGGACAGGTCGTGGCCGCCCGGGAGGCGATCGCCGACACCGGGTGGGTCTTCGTGGACGGAGCCCTCTGGGAGGCGCGGGCCGAGAAGCCCGTCGAGGCGGGGGAGCTCGTCGAGGTGGTCGCCGTGGAGGGGCTGCGCGTCGTCGTTCGCCCCGTGAAGGGAAGGAGAGAAGCGTGAACCCGTTCCCGAACCCGGTCTTCATCGCCGTCCTGTTCGTCGTGATCCTCTTCCTGTCGAAGTGGATCAACATCCTGAACGAGTACGAGCGGGCCGTCACGTTCTGGCTCGGCCGGCTCGGGCCGGCCCCCAAGGGGCCGGGGCTGACGCTGATCTTCTGGCCGTTCGAGCGGATGGTCCGGGTGGACCTGCGGACGATCACGATGGACGTCCCCCCGCAGGACGTCATCACGCGCGACAACGTCTCCGTGAAGGTGAACGCGGTCGTCTACTTCCACGTCATGGAGCCGAGCAAGGCGATCGTGAAGGTGGCGAACTTCATGTACGCCACGTCGCAGCTCGCCCAGACGACGCTCCGGTCGATCCTCGGCCAGGCGATGCTCGACGAGCTCCTCTCCGAGCGCGAGAAGCTGAACGAGAACCTCCAGGAGGTCCTCGACCGGCACACCGACGCCTGGGGGATCAAGGTGACGATGGTCGAGGTGAAGGCCGTCGACCTCCCCCTCGAGATGCAGCGCGCCATGGCCAAGCAGGCGGAGGCCGAGCGCGAGAAGCGGGCCAAGATCATCCACGCCCAGGGGGAGTTCGAGTCCTCCCAGAAGCTCGCCGAGGCCGCCAAGACCATCGGGTCCGAGCCGCAGGCCATCCAGCTCCGGTACCTGCAGACGCTCACCGAGATCGCCACCGAGAAGAACTCCACGATCGTCTTCCCGGTCCCGGTCGACCTGATCTCCGCCTGGATGAGCCGGAAGGAGGCGAAGTGACGGAGGAGCCGGAGGGCCCGGTCCACTACCAGGTCTCCGTCACGGGCCGGCAGGCCGCCGCCTTCTTCGTCGCTCTGCTGGCGGCGCTGGGGCTCGCGTTCTTCTTCGGCATGAAGACCGGCGCCGCCGCCAAGAAGGCGCCCGACGCCGTGACCCGCCTCGCCGCCGCCTCGGACCTCCCCGTCCCGACCCTCCCGCCGCCGGAGCGGCGGGAGGAGTCCCCGCGTCCGGCGGAGCCGGAGCCGACCGCGCTGCCGGAGAGGCGGATGGGGTTCGAGGACGCCGCGCCGAGGGAGACCCCTCGCCGGGAGGTGCGCGCGGCCGAGGAGGCCCCGGGCCAGGGAGTCACGACCAGCCGGCCCCCGGAGCCGACGGCCACGCGGCCGCGGCCGACCCGGACGCCCGCGCCCACGGCCGAGCCGACGGCGGAGACGAAGCAGGACGGCCCGTTCTACGTCCAGGTCGCAGCGCTCTCGGCCGCAAACGCCGACGAGCTCTCTGCCCGGCTGAAGAAGGCCGGGTTCCGGCCGGACGTGGTTGCGGTGCCGGGGAAATCCGGCGTCTTCCGGGTCCGCGTCGGCCCGTACCCCGCCCGTGACCAGGCCGAGGCGGCCGTGAGGCGCCTGCAGAAGGAGAAGTGGGCGAAGGCTCCCTCGATCGTCGCCCCCTGAGACCGGCCGTGGCCCGACCCCTTCCCCCAGCCGGGGAGCCCGCCCTCCCTCCGTGGATCCGCGAGCGGAAGCTCCGCCTGCGTCCGCTTCACGACGTCAAGAGCGTCCTCCGGCGCGGGCGAGTGTCCACCGTCTGCGAGGAGGCCCGGTGCCCGAACCGGACCGAGTGCTTCGAGCGCCGGACCGCGACGTTCCTGATCGCCGGCGACGTCTGCACCCGTGCCTGCGGCTTCTGCCACATCACCTCCGGGCGCCCGGAGCCGCTCGACCCGGAGGAGCCGGCGAACGTCGCCCGGGCGGCGCGGGAGCTCTCCCTGGCCCACGTCGTCCTGACCTCGGTCGACCGCGACGACCTCCCGGACGGGGGGTCCCGTCACTGGGCGTTGACGGTGGGGGCGCTGAAGGAGGACGACCCGGCGCGGACGGTCGAGGTCCTGACGCCGGACTTCCAGGGGGACGAAGCGTCGATCGACCGGGTGGCCGACTCCGGGCCCGACGTCTACAACCACAACGTGGAGACGGTGCCGCGCCTCTACGCCACCGTCCGCTCCCGGTCGGACTTCGCCCGCTCGGTCGGCGTCCTGGCCCGGGTCAAGGCGCGGCATCCCGGGATCCTGACGAAGTCGGGGCTGATGCTGGGGCTCTCGGAGACGGACGGGGAGGTGGCGGAAGTCCTCGTCGCCCTCCGCGAGGCCGCGGTGGACGTCGTGACCATCGGGCAGTACCTCCGTCCGGCCCGCTGGAACCTGCCGGTCGTCGAGTACGCCCCTCCCGAGCGGTTCGAGCGCCTCCGGGACGCGGCGCTGGCCCTCGGTTTCTCTCACGTCTTCTCCGGGCCGTTCGTCCGCTCGAGCTACCGGGCCGAGGAGGCGCTCGCCCCGGTCGCGGGACGCTGAGGGCCCCGCCTCGCCCGTGACCGCCGGCCCGATCCTCCGCCGGTCGGCCCCGTTCCTCCTGGCGGCCCTCTCCGGCCTCGCCGCCGGCCTCACCCACCCGAACGCCTCGTTCCTGCCGCTCCTCCCCGTGGCACTCGTGCCGCTCCTCTTCGCCCTGAGAGGGAACGGCCGGGGCCGCGCGGCGATCGCGGGGGGAGTCTTCGGGACCGTCTTCTGGCTGACGACGATCCCGTGGATCGCCTTCACGGTCGAGCGCTTCGGCGAGATGCCCCGGCCCGTGGCGCTCCTGGCCCTCTTCCTGGCGTCCGTCCTCCTCGCGCTCCCGTTCGCCGCGATGGGCTGGCTGGTGGCCCTCGCCGACCCGCGGCGCCCGCTCGCGGTGGCGGCGGCGTTCCCGGCCGCGTGGGTGGTGCAGGAGGGGATCCGGACGTACTTCCTCGGGGGGTTCCCCTGGGCGCTCCTGTCCGCGCCGCTCGCGGACGTGCCGCCCCTGTCGCAGTCCGCCGCGCTCGGGGGCGTCCTCCTGACGTCGGGGCTGGTGGCGCTCGTCAACGCCTCCGTGTTCCTGGCCCTCGTCTCCGCGGGGCGGTCCCGCGCGGCCTGGCTGGCGCTCGCCGCGGGGATTCCCGCGCTGGCGTTCGGCCTGGGGCGCGAGCGGCTCGCGAGGGCCGAGCGCGCGCCGGGACCCGACCTCCCGGAGCTGAGGGTCCTCCTCCTCCAGCCGAACGTCGCGCAGGAGGTCCGCTTCGACGACGCGGCCCGGTCCTCGATCTACGTCGACCTCCTCGCGCGGACCGAGGCCGCGCTCGGCTCGGCCCCGGCGGACCTCGTCGTCTGGCCAGAGAGCGCCGTCCCGTATTCGTGGCCCTGGGCCCGCCTCCTCCGCGACGACGTCGTCTCCCTCTGTCGCCGTCACCGGACGGCCGTCCTCCTGAACACCGTCTGGTCGGACGCCCCGGACGACGACGAGGCGCCCTACTACAACTCCGCGCTCCTCGTCACCCCGGACGGCGCGGTCCTGCCGCCGTACCACAAGCAACGGCTCGTCCCGTTCGGCGAGTACGTCCCCCTGGCCTCGGTCCTGCGGAGGATCCGGCCGATCAGCCGCGCGGTCCCCGGCTCCTTCAGCCCGGCCGATCGGACCGTCGTCCTGCCGCTGGGCGACTGGAAGCTCGGCGGCGCCGTCTGCTACGAGGTGGTCTACCCCTGGATCGCCCGCGCGGAGGTCCGCGCCGGCGCGAACCTCCTGTTCACGCTGACGAACGACGCCTGGTACGGCCGCCTCGGGGCCCGGCGGCAGCACTGGCAGGCGGCCGCGTTCCGGTCGGTCGAGACCGGGCGGCCCCTCGTCCGGGCCGCGATCACGGGGCTGACCGGCGTGGTCGACGCGGCGGGGCGTTCGCGGACGATCCCGATGGACCAGCCGGGGGAGCTCCGCGTGACCCTGGGCGGTCGGTCGGGGCTCCTCCGGCCGCTCGCGCCGCCTCCGGCCGTCCGGCTCGGGGACGCCGTCCTCTGGGTTTGCGTCGGCGGCGTGGCGGCCGGTATCCTCCGGCGTCGGGTCTCCCAGCCCCGGAGGCCCGCCGGGGATCCCGCGCCCTGAGCAGCGGCTCCCCGGAAAGGACCGTCGGACCATGAACGAAGAACGGATCGAGCGGCTCATCGAGCTCGCCGGGTCGGTCGACGCCCTCCGGGGCTACCTTTGACGTCGCCCGGGCGGAGAAGGAGAAGGAGGAGCTGCAGCACGCGAGCGGCGCTCCCGACTTCTGGAACGACCCCGCGGCGGCGCAGGAGACGCTCCGGAAGCTGAAGCGGGCCGAGCGCGTCCTGCTCGACGAGAAGACCTTCCGGGACGCCCGGGACGAGCTGGAGACCTTCGTCGAGTTCCTCCGGGCCGGCGAGCCGGTCGAGGCGGAGGCCGACGAGGCGCTGGCTCGCCTCGGCGCGATGGCCCGCGAGCGGGAGCTGACCTTCAAGCTGACCGACCCCGAGGACCCGCTTCCGGCGATCGTGGAGATCCACGCCGGGACGGGCGGCACGGAGGCCCAGGACTGGGCCGAGATGCTCCTCCGCATGTACGAGCGGTTCGGCGAGCGGAAGGGGTGGAAGACGGACGTCCTCGAGGTCTCGTACGCCGACGACGCGGGGATCAAGACCGCCACGCTCCTCTTCGAGGGCGAGTACGCCTACGGGCACCTGAAGGCGGAGCGGGGCGTCCACCGCCTCGTGCGGATCTCGCCCTTCGACGCGGCCGCCCGCCGGCACACCTCGTTCGCGGCGGTTCAGGTCACGCCGGAGATCGACGACTCCATCGAGATCGAGGTGGACGAGAAGGACCTGAAGGTCGACACGTTCCGCGCGGGGGGGAAGGGGGGGCAGCACGTCAACAAGACGGAGTCGGCCATCCGGATCACCCACCTGCCGACCGGGATCGTGGTCTCCTGCCAGAACGAGCGGTCCCAGCACAAGAACCGCGACTTCGCGATGAAGGTCCTCCGCTCGCGCCTCTACCAGAAGGCCGTCGAGGAGCGCCGGGCCAAGGACGAGGCGCGCGCCGGCGTGAAGATGGAGATCGGCTTCGGCTCGCAGATCCGGTCGTACGTCCTCGCCCCGTACCGGCTCGTGAAGGACCACCGGACCGGCTTCGAGATGGGGGACGTCGACCGCGTCCTGGACGGGGACCTCGACGGCTACGTCGAGGCCTACCTGCAGCTCTTCGTGAAGAAGGGCGAGAAGACGGCGCGCGAGCGGAAGACCGCGGCGAACGCCCTCCCCGACGAGGCCTGACGCCGTGAACGGCTGGATGGACGAGGTGCGGAAGCGGCTCCTGCGCGAGTGGCCCGAGCGGGAGCTGCTCCCGGACGGGAAGGGGGAGGCCCCCCTCCGCGAGGCGGCCGTCCTGATCCCGCTCTACGTCCGCGACAAGGAGCTGTTCACCCTCCTGACGCGGCGGACCGACGCGGTGGAGCACCACAAGGGGCAGATCTCCTTCCCGGGCGGGTCGCGGGAGCCGTCCGACGCGAACCTGTGGGACACGGCAGTCCGGGAGACCGAGGAGGAGATCGGCCTGCCGCGCTCGGCCGCGCGCCTCCTCGGGACGTTGCCGAGGATCGTGACCGTGACGGACTTCGAGGTGTCGCCGTTCGTCGCCGCGATCCCGTACCCGTTCGAGCTGAAGCCCCACCGGCACGAGGTGGAGCGGATCCTCGAGGTCCCGGTCTCGTACCTGATGAACCCCAGGGTCGTCGAGGAGCGGTCGATCCGGTGGAAGGGGAGGGAGCTCCGGACCCCCGTCTACCACTACTCGGGAGACGCCATCTGGGGCGCGACGGCCTTCATGCTGGGAGACCTGCTGGAGGCGCTGTCGTCCGCGGGGCCCCCGCTCCCGGCGGCCTGAGCACGCCGGGGCAGCCGGCGAGGCCGGCCGATTCCACTCCCGGGCTGGTCAGGAAGGCACGGGCCGCGCGGAAGGGGGTACGGGGGAGACCCGGCGGTGCGGGTTCCCCGGACGTGTCAGCTGGCGCAGGCCCCGCAGGGGCCGAGCGGAAGGGAGGCGCGCAGCGCCGTGGGAAACCCGCAAGACGGGTTTCCCGGACACTTCAGATCCCCGGGGGAGTCGCCCCGACCGCCTTCAGGAACTCCGCCGCGGCCTTGGCCTTCGCCGCGTTCGCCTTCGGCTCCGGCAGGGAGGCGTCCCGGGAGGCGGCGCTCTCGAAGAGGACCCGCGCGTCCTCGTAGTGCCCCTGCTCGTAGGCGACGGCCCCCGCCTCGTTCAGGACGGCGGCGTCGGGGAGGTCGCGCAGCCCCTCGAGCGCCGCGGCGGCGCCGGCGAGGTCCCTCGACAGCCGGCGGGCCCGGGCCAGGCCGAGGACGGCGTCCAGCTGCCGCGGATCCGCGGCGACGGCGGCCGCGAAGAGGTCTCCGGCCTCCTGGAGCTTCCCCTCGCCCAGGAGGAGGGCCCCCAGGCCGCAGAGGGCGGGGACGTGCTTGGCGTCTGCGCGAAGGGCCTCCCGGTACTCGCGTTCCGCCTCGCGGGCCTGGCCCTTGGCCCGGAGGACGGCGGCGAGGTTGGCGCGGACCCGTGGGTTGTCGGGCGCAAGCCCGGCCGCCTTCATCAGCGGCGCGACGGCGGCGTCGAGGTCCCGGGACGCCACCAGGACGGCGCCCAGCTCGGTCAGGAGGGAGACGTCGGTCGGGAGGACCTCCGCGGCAGCCGCGTAGACGCGCCGCGCGGTCTCGAGGTCGCCCGCCCCGCGGGCCCCGCGCGCCAGGAGGACCAGCCGCTGCCCGTTCGCGGGATTCAGCGCCGCGGCGCGCTTCAGGTGGTCGAGCGCCGGGGTCCAGCTCTTCTCGGCGACGTAGAACTCGCCGAGGCTGACGAGGGTGGCCTCGTTCTGCTCGTTGAGCCGCAGCGACTGTTTCCAGTTCGCCTCGGCGAGCGTCTTCTCGCCCCGGGCGGCGTACGAGTCCCCGAGGAGCCGGTAGGCCTCGCTCGAGACGGGGTCCAGCTCGAGGCCCCGGTTGGCCATCGACTGGGCCATGAACGCGTCGCCCCGCGCCAGGGCGGCCCGGCCGCCGGCGAGGATCTCCTCCAGGCTGGCGGCCCCGGGCTTGCCGTGCGCCGGCGCCGGCGGCGCCGGCGCGGCGGCCGCGG
>RHKY01000097.1 GCA_008363385.1 Acidobacteriota bacterium
TGAGCTGCGCCGACCGGTACGCTTCCGCGCGAGGCTCGACCTCGGCAGCTGGCTGCAGCGGCTCGCGTTCGTGACAGGGGAGTACGAGGCCGACACCGTGGAGTTCCTCCTCGGGCTCCGGGAGGCGACCGGCACGCGAGGGTACGTTCTCGACGTCGGGGCGAACGTCGGGCTCCTCTCGGTTCCGCTGGCGATGCTCCTGCGAGAGCGCGAAGGGGGGGGAGGCCCGTCTGTCGTCGCGATCGAGGCCCTCCCGGACAACGCTGCTGCCCTTCGCGAGAACATCAGGTTGAACGGGCTCGAGGAAGCGTGCATGGCTCTCGAGTTCGCCGTCGGAGATCGGGAGAAGGCCGTCGAGATCCAGGTGGAGGGGAACCTCCGTCGGGGAGATGGAACGGGAACCGCGAACGTGATCGCCGACGATTCCGGTTACGTCTGCGAGCGGATCCCGCTGCGGCTGACGACTCTGGATTCCCTGGCCGCGTCCGGGGCGCTGACTGCGGGCTGCTCCGTCGTCAAGATCGACACCGACGGGTACGACCTCAAGGCGTTGCAGGGGGGCGTGGCGTTCCTCGGTAGGGAGCGGCCCGCGGTCTTCGGGGAGTTCATGGCCCACTGCCTGCGGTGGCACGGTCAGGGCGTCTCGGACGTCGTCTCCTTCTGTGATGGCCTCGACTACTCGGTGTGGGCCCGGGTTCGTGGCAGCTGGTCGTTTACGCCCGAGATTGACGAGAGCGCCTTCGAGCAGGACCTGCTTCTGGTCCCGCGAGAGAAGGCATCCCTCCATGAGCGCTATTTCCGGGCAAGGTAGGCCGGAGGCGCGAGCATCGGAGGAGCCGTTGGGGTCGAACCGTCTGACGATCGTCACCGTGGTGCGGAACGGCGTGCGGACCCTAGTGCTCCGCCCGCGAGGTCCGCGCAAGCATGCGGCGGTGATCGCGGACGATGGCGCGTGGGGACTTGGTCCACACGAAGGGAGTTGGGTCCTCGTTCCAACTGGCGAGGAACGCCTCGATGTGCCGTCGAAGCGCCGCCGTGGAGGCGAAGCTGGCTCGCTTCAAGGACCGCCTCGTCAGGATGCTGAAGAAGCCTTCGACCTGGTTCAACCACGAGGCGCTCGTCGGAGTGAAGTGAAAGACCACGCGGCGATGCTCCGCGAGCCACCTCTGGACGTCCGGGGTCTTGTGCGTGGAGGAGTTGTCGAGGATCACGTGGAGCTCGCCCCGGCGGAAGGTGCGCTCCACGGCCTTCAAGAAGCTCAGGAAGTCCTGGCCGGTGTGCGAGTCCTTGCAGCGGCCGACGACCTTTCCCGTGGCGATCTCGAGAGCAGCGTAGAGATCGACGACTCCGTGCCGCGTGTAGTCGTGCGTTCGCCGTTCCACCTGCCCCGGCTTGAGCGGGAGCATCGGCTGCGTCCGATCGAGCGCCTGGACCTGCGTCTTCTCGTCGAGGCTGATGACGACCGCGTTCTCGGGCGGCTTGAGGTAGAGGCCCACGACGTCACGCACCTTCTCGGCGAACGCGGGATCCTTGCTGACCTTGAAGGTCCGCTGAAGGTGAGGCTTGAGGTCGTTGGCCCGCAGGATCTCGAACACGGCCGTCTTGCCCAGACCGACGGCACCTGCCAGAAGTCGAGTGGACCAGTGCGAGTGCCCCGCGGGCGGCGGGCTCATCACGGTCGTCACGACCTCCCGCACGATTTCCTCGGGAACGTTGTTCCCACGTCCAGGCTTGGGGCGGTCCGCGAGCCCCTCTACCTTCCCAACCTCGAACCGCTTCCGGATCCGGCTCACCTGCGGCACCGAAAGCGACAGGCGCATCGCGATCTCGACTCCGGGGACCCCATCAGCGGCCATCAGCACCACTCGGGCTCGACGAACGTGCCCCGCCGAAGCCGACGGCTGTGCCACAAGAGCCTCGAGCTTCCGTCGTTGCGACGGTGTGATGGCAAGCGGGGTGGTCTTTCCCATACCTCTTCATACGAGCCTACCCCAATCATTGTTGCGTCGATTTCGCGGGCGGCACACTAGGGGACTGCCTTTCGAGCGTCCGCGGGCAGTCGGTTCCGGTCGAGCACGTCGTCGTGGACGGAGCGTCCTCGGACGGGACGCTGGACGTGCTTCGCGCGGCTCCCGGGATCTCCCGGCTCGTCTCGGAGCCGGACGGTGGGATCTACGAGGCCATGAACAAGGGGATCGGGATGGCGACGGGGGAGATCGTTGGGACGCTGAACGCCGACGACGTCTACGCCGCGCCGGACGTGCTCGCGGCGGTCGCCCGGGCGTTCGAGGAGCCTTCCGTCGAGGCGTGCTACGGAAACCTTCCTCAGGGACTCGGCAGCTTCGATGTTATGGTGAGCCTCGTGGTGATCGAGCATCTCCACGCGCCCCGGCTGTTCATGAAGACGCCTCACGGTCTGCTGCGGCAAGGCGGCACTGTGATCATCTCGACGCCGTACGACGGCTACTGGAAGAACCTGGCAATTGCCGTGGCGGGCCGATTCGACGCGTACTTCTCGCCCCTCTGGGACGGGGGCCACATCAAGTTCTGGTGAATCGAGTCACTTCGGAGGCTGATCCTCGAATAGGGGTTCGAGTCACCTGAGATCTTCCGAGTCGGCAGAATCTCGCCGCTGGCCATGTCAATGCTAGCGGTCTTCTCGCGGCCGACTCCGGATGCCAGGCACGGGTGACGGGACGGTACTTGGGCTCGGACGCGCTTCCCGTTGCCACGGTTGAAGAGAACGGCGATCGTGGGGGTGACGAGCGCCGCGTGAACGGACTTGTTGAGATGACCGCAGTCGAAATCAAGTCACTGGGCAGCGCTTCGGCGACCGATTCAGAAGAGCGGTTGGGCCCGAGGGCCTTCCTATCGGGTGTCCCGGCAAGTCTCACGGCATTCTTGGGCCTCCTTCCGATACTGATCGAGACAGCTGGGAAGGTTGGCGTTCTGCGTCGTCCCTACTGGTCACATTTCTACGACCCCGAGACGATCTTCTTCTACGATGGCGTGCGGGTTCTCCACGGACAGGCCCCCCTGAACGTCGATCATCCGGGCCTTCCGACCCACTACCTGAGCGCCTTGATTGCGGCAGTCAGCACGAGCGATCCGCTGCGGATCGACCAGTTCCGACTGACGGCCTACGTGGTCGTAGCTGTTCTTTCTTTCGCGGGTGCGTACCTGCTGCAGCGGCTCTGGCTTCAGAAGCTGGATGTGGCATGGGGGGTCGCGGCGCTGTGGGTTTGGTTCTCCTTCCCTACGGCGCTGCAGTGGACTGCCGTCTGGCGGACCGAGAGCCTGTACCTCTTCTTCGGCGCGTTCGCGATCGTCGCCGTGGTACGGTTCTCGAAGAGCCGGCGCGATGTCGATGCAGCCCTCCTGGGGGCCTCGGTCGGCCTGCTGCTATCGCTGAAACTCCTGTTCCTCGGATGGATCCCCGCTGCGCTGTGCGCCGTGCTCGTGGGTGGCCAGGTGCAAGGAGCACGTCGAGTGCGTCAGATGCTGATCCTGTCGGGCGCGGGTCTCGGGGCATTCGTCCTGGTGACGCTTCCGGTGGTCGACCGCTATCCGTACGTGATTCGGTGGGTATGGCGGCTCGCGTCAAGGGGTGGGGAATACGGCTCGGGAGGCGTTGGGCTGCCCGGAGTCTGGTGGGCGGGGGAAGTGGTCGTCGCCTGGATTCAATCCGCGAAGGGGTGGTGTGTAGTCGCTGCAACGCTGTGGCTGTGGGTGCTTGTCATGTGTCACCGCGGCAGCCGGGAAGCCGGCCCTCTTGCAGGGGCCATCGCGTTCTCGAGCGTGGCGCTGCCGACGTCCGCTCTTGCGATGCTGAGGGGAAACGGCGATTCGCGTTATCTGCTCGCGATCGGGCTGCTGGGCCTGATGACTTGCGGGATCGCCGGTGAGCTCACCCCGAAGCGGTGGCGCGCCGGTATCGGCGGGGTGCTGGTCCTGGTGCTCGGGCTTCTTCTTGGCAAGGCGCTGCGACTGGACTGGAGCGTCGAGAGCTCTTGGGCCCGGCGTCACGCGGCTCTCAGGGAAGAGCTGAGTGGACTCCTGAGAGACAAGGGACTCCGTCCGGAGGCGGCGCGGATTGTTTTCTCGTTCCGATTCCCTGACCCCGCTTTCGCTCTGCGCATCATGACGGAAGACGAAGCGATGCTCCGTCGTGTCGAGTCGCGCTTCCCGCGGACCGGGCACTACAATCCGTGGTCCCGGCGGCTGTGGCTGCCAGCGGGTTCAACCCGTTGGGATGCCCTTGTGGTGGCTTCGAAGGATGTCGCTCGCCTGCCGTTTCCCGTGGGTGAGGAGATGGGTCAGGTTGGCGAGTATCGGGTCTTCGCGCCGTCTCGGATGCTCGCCTCGAGTCAGGGAGGGCCTTACGAGGACGGACGGCGCGACCTGGTAGCGGCCGGAGTGGGAGTCGAGGATCACAAAGTAGTACGGGATGCGCCCGGCGCCAAATGATTACGCGTCTTCTCTCTGTCGTTACCGCGGTTCGAAACGGCGCGTCGGCGGTGGGTGATTGCCTGGCAAGCGTGCGGGTGCAGCACGTCCCCGTCGAACGCATCGTCGTGGACGGAGCGTCCTCGGACGGGACGCTGGACGTGCTTCCCGCGGCTCCCGGGATCTTCCGGCTCGTCTCGGAGCGGCACGGTGGGATCTACGAGGTGATGAACAAGGGGATCGCACTGTTGAGGAGATCGGCGACGAGGCCGAGCTCCGCCGCCGCACTGCCGAGCGGATCGCGGACGGCACCGTGGTCGGCTGGTTCCAGGGGCAGATGGAGTGGGGACCGCGGGCGCCCGGGAACCGGTCGATGGTCTGCGACCCGCGCCGGGCCGACATGAAGGAGATCCTGAACCGGAAGATCAAGCGGCGGGAGTGGGTCGTGGTCGGAGCGTTCTACTTCGCGCTGGTTCTCCTCCGCCGATTCGACGCCGCGTACTCCGCGAGCCTACCGGGTCTGCTGCTCGGGCGCCTGGGAACGGTGACGTACAGCCTCTACCTGGTCCACACGTTCAACCTCACGTTCTGTCGGGTCGTGACGTCGGCGGTCCTGCCG
>RHKY01000098.1 GCA_008363385.1 Acidobacteriota bacterium
CCGGCAGGACGTCCCCGAACTCCTTCTGGCGCTTCGGGTCGGCGGCGATCCAGGCGACGAGGTCCTTCTCCTGCTGCTCCTTGCGCGCCAGCAGGCCGCTGCGGCCGGAGGGGCGGCTATCCGCCGCCCCTCCGGCTTCCCGGAGTCGTCACGTCCCCGACTTGAACGCGAAGACCTCGAACGGCTGGGCGCCCGGCTCCGGGTCGTCGAAGATCGTGCTCGCGTACCCCAGGAACGGCTGGTCGCACGTGACCACCATCCAGACGAAGACGCCGGAGTTGACGAAGTTCTCCGGGATGTCCAGGACCGGGATCGGCAGCCGGTTGACCTGCCGCACCTCCTTGGCGGCGAGAGTGACGGTCGTTTCGTAGATGGGTGTCGGCGTGTTCCAGAGCGGCAGGACCTTGATCGTGAACGTCCCGGGCTCCTGGCCCCCGTTGAAGAGCGTGACGTTGACCCGGCGGAAGTACTTCTCGTTCTCCGCCGCGCAGATCGGGGTCAGCCGCGGGTTGCCGAGCGCGATAGTGTTCGTGACGACGTCGGTACCGGCGGGGAAGAGGCCCCGGTACACGGGGAGCGGAACAAGCCCCTGGCCGAGGGTCTCCATTATCGGGTTGCCGCCTGGGTCGATGCCGCACAGCTTCCGGTGCTGCTTCTCGACTTCCGCCGAGACGACGACTCCCGGCGGGACCTCGAACTCGTTGAAAAACGGCAGGGCGCCGTAGATCGCCGGCATTCCACCACCCGAGTGGGGGAGCAGCCCGCGTACCTCCACAGGGAATTGCGAGTCAAAGCCGACGGGCACGTGGACCGCCACCCGGACAACGCTGACAGCCTCCGCGGTGGGATTGAATCCGTGCACCTGACTGCGCCAGGAGCGCCATCCTGCCTCGCCGAGCGGCGGTTGCCAGTAGATCGCATTGAAACACGGGACGAAGACGTGCTCCTGGGCAAGACACCGCGCGGGCATGAACCCGATGCAGGCGACGAGGAGGACCGCAGCTCGAGCGGGAGAGCCGATCCTACTCATGGGCGTTCTCCACCGCGATCGCGAAGTCCTGCCGGGGCGTCGACCCGAAGACGTCGACCCCGTCGCCGGTGATCGCCACGGCCGTCACGATGATCTTGAGGCCCTGGTTGTTAGGGGGGATCCGGGAAGGGTGGATGTCGATCTTCTCGAGGTTGTTCTTCCGGTCGAACGTCAGGGGGCACGGCGAGTTCCAGCTGTCGAGGGAGTACCCGGTCCGACCGGACTGCACGGCGTCGCGATCGCAGTAGTAGTGGTTTCCGCGCCAGGCCCTCTTGATCCCGTATTCCCCATCGTTCCCGAAGATGTTCACCAGCAGGTCCAGGTCGTTGTCGAGGTTGTACTGGGTCGAGTCGACAATCGGGGTCGACGCCCGGTCCGTCCAGGCCAGGACGACGGTGATCGGCTTCGTCGGGTCGGTGATCGTCAGGGTCTTCGTGAAGGTCTGTCCGGGAGCGGTGAGCGTCGTCCCCTGGTCGTAGAAGTAGTAGCGCGAGGTGGCCCCGAAGAGCCGGTCCAACGAGAGGCCGCCCCATCCCTGGTACTGGTCCGGGGCCGGGCGCATGTCGGCGCAGGGCCAGCAGTTCGACGGGTCCTCGCAGCACGAGCCCCAGGCCTCGCGCCAGGGGACGAGGTTCCGGGCCCCGGCCACGAGGACGGACCGCATCAGCGCCGAGGAGGGAGTGTCCCGGGAGAAGGCCGCGCGGAGCCAGTCACGGACGAGGGCCGCAGCGCCCGAGACCGCCGGGGTAGCGAAGCTGGTGCCGCGCATCCAGAGCTTCGTGCCGGCGGGGTAGGGCGTCTCGTGCTCGCACGTGGAAGTCGTGTCGTACTTGACCAGGCAGGAGTCCAGGCAGAAGCTGTTCCTCTCCGTCAGCCGGCCGTACACCCGCGAGCCCGGGGCGACGAGGTCCGGCTTGAGGCGGAAGTTCGGGTACCCGACCCGGCTGAAGCCGGTGACGACCCGCGGGTTGGACCCCATCAGGTTCTCCGCGCCCCAGCAGTTGGGGGAATACGGCAGGTCGTCGTCGCACGTGCGCGGGTCGTCCGTCCGGGTGGCCCCGACCGTGATGCCGTTCTTGGCCGTGCCCGGGCTGAAGACCTCGGAGTTCTCTACCCAGAGCGGCATGTCGAGTTCACCGATTTCGTCGGGTCGGTTGCCGGCAGAGAGGATGTGAAGGGCCGGCTGCCCGTACGCGCCCCTCCAGATCTCCGGTCCACTTCCCGGGTTGTAGACCAGCGATGCCGCGGCGAGGTCCCGGGAGGTCTGGTCGATGAGCATCGCCGTAAAGTCGTAGTCCTTGGCGTCGTATGTGCCCTCGGAGATCCGGTTCCAGCTGTGGTTGAAGATCCGGATAGGGTGCTCCGGATCCGGCAAGGGGCCCCTGCCCGGGAGGCTCCCCTCGGCGGTCATCTCGACCAGTGAGTAGTGGAGTAGCTGCAGGAAGTTGGCGAGGTTGAGGCGGGAGTCGAGGAGAGTCAGTCGGCCCGTATCCGACTCGCCCGGGCACTGGCCTCTGAGAATCGCGCTCATCGCGACTCTGACACCGGGCGCTACTCCATGCTCGAACGCCCAGCCGCGGGAGTCCCGGTACTCTGTGGTCCTCCCCGCGGCAACTGCCGTCACGGTCGTGCCGTGGTTCCGCCAGTCGTCCCCCTTCAGCGCTGGGGTGTCGAAATCTTCGCTCGCGTCCGTCGTGAACTTCAGCCGGCGGTCCTCCCCGGCCTGCCCGAGGTGCGGCGGGCAGTTGAGCGTCGGTCCGGCCCGGAAGAGCGCCTCGTCCACTCCCGAGTCGAGGAAGCCGATCCACTGGTTCGAGGGATTGATGCCGATTGAGGCCAGGCTGGACATGAACCCCTCCCAGTAATACGGCGAGGCGTTCGTCCCGATCGCGGCAGGCCACGACGTCCCCGGCGTCGCGAACGTCCCGCCGATGATCCGGTTCGTCCGCTCGTCCGAGGGCTCAACGGGGAAGGTCTCGCGCGCCACCGCGACGACGTCCCCCCGCCGGCTCAGGTCGATGGCCTGGCGCGGCGTCAGGAGGACGCTCCAGGCGCTCGCGGTTCCGGTCCGCAACGCCTGCGAAGGCGGTCGAAGGCTGAGGCTCGCGAGGAGGTTGACGACGTCGCTTCCCGCGGCGTCCACCACGTGAACGTGGGTGACGGCGGGGCCGCCGGCGTCGCCTCTCGGGAGCGTGTCCACCCGGAACCGCTTCAGACCGGCCGGAACCTCGTAGACCGTCCGGACGTGACGACGGCCGACCGGTAGCGAGGCGACGACGGCTCGGGAGCCCCAGACCATGTACCCCATCTGCGGCATCGGCTCGAGCGGGACGAGGCCGAGGCCGCGAAGCTCCGCGATCCAGCCCGGCTCCGGGAAGGCCTTGAAGACGACGACGAAGAGGCTGGTGGGCGAGGACCAGGGGACCTCGGAGAGCCCCGGCACGGTGGAGTCGACGGCCCGGGTTTCGGCGTCCCAGGTGCCTCTGGCGAAGAAGACGCGACGTGCGTCCGGCAGCGGCTCCAGCTCGAGCATGTCGGGGCGGTCGAGCCCCCGCAGCCGCTCCGAGAGGACGGCGTCGTCGGCGGAGACGACGCAGTGGGTGGGGTAGCACCAGATGTCCGGGAAGCCGTTGTCTCGCAGGATCTGCTCGGCCGTCGGCGTGGCGGGAGCGTCCGCCGGCCTTCGCGCTATGACCGTCTCAGCGGCGGCCGGGCGCCCCACGGCGATCAGCGCGCAGAGAGAGAGAGAGAGAGAGAGAGAGAGAGAGAGAGAGAACGCTCGTGGCGGGGAGGGAACCAGGACCTGTCCGTGCTCGTCGAATCGGCACGCGGGACACTCCTTTCCCGAACGGTGACACGTCCACTGCCCTGGTGAGTAGTGTCTCCCGAACCGGGCATCTCACGAAGCGCGGTCCTGCCCTCCGTGGCAGCCATCCTCCAAGCGGGGCTCTCACCCGCCGTCTCGAGCCCATGCTGGGACGTGAAACGGGCCCGCGGCGACGACGCCGCGGGCCCTTGAGGGACCGGTGAGCGGGAAGGGGACTACTTCCCGAACCCCATCTCCTGGAGCATCTCGGTGGCTCCCTCGACCTCGGAGAGGACCCAGAGGAGGTAGCGCGAGTCGACGTGGATCGAGCGCGTCCTCACCGGGTCGTAGAGGATGTCCGAGGCCACGGTCTCGTACGTGCCGTCGAAGAGGAGGCCGCAGAGGTCGCCCTTGGCGTCGAGCGTCGCCGAGCCGGAGTTGCCGCCCGTGGTGTCCACCGTCGAGAGGAAGTCGACCGGCACGTCGCCGAGCTTCGGGTCGAGGTACGGCGTCGCCTTCCCCTTCCGGAGCGCGGCCGCCGCGTCCAGGAGCTTCTTCGGGGCGATGAACTCCCCCTCGCCCGTGTTCTTCTCGACGACGCCCGCGAGCGTCGTCTGCGGGAGGTAGGTCAGGCCGTCGCGCGGGGAGACGCCGATCACCTTGCCGTACGTGACGCGGAGCGTGGAGTTTGCGTCCGGGGCCACGAGGCCGCCGGCCTTCTGGAGGAGTGCGCTCATGTAGCGCGGGCGCAGGCGCGAGAGCTTCCCGGTGCGGGCCTTGTCGGCCTCGCGGATCGACTCGGAGAGGGGGTAGAGGGCGACCGCGAGGTCGACGAAGGAGTCCTTCGTGGCGAGCACCTCGGCCGTCGACTTCGTCAGGAGCGAGGCCCGGAGGTCCTTGTCAGCGAGCTTCGTCCCGGCGTAGAGCTTGTCGAGGTACGCGTCGACCGCCTTGCCGGCGTCCGCCTCGGACATCCCGGGGGCGATCCCCGCCGCCTTGTCGAACGGGGCGATCCGCTGGTCGGCCGGGAGCTTGGCGGCCTCCATCGCGGCGTAGCGGAGGAAGGCCCGGTCGGCCTTCGCGTCGAACATCCGCTGCATCCGGTCGGAGCCTTCCTGGATCCGCTTCCAGTTC
>RHKY01000049.1 GCA_008363385.1 Acidobacteriota bacterium
GAAGACCCGACACCTTTCGTGTGGACAAAGTCCTCACGCACGCTCGTCCGAGATCATCGCCGCATGCTTGCGCGGATCTCGCGGGCGGAGCACTAGCGCGCTCGACCCCCGCCCGGGACCGCGGCGGGGACCCGCCGGCCGGGGCACGTCCGCGGTCCCGGATCCGCCGTAGAAACGGCGTGAGACCGACCGCCGGGACAGGGCTCGCCGTCCTCCTCCTCGCGGGAGCGGGGGGAGCGATGGCCGTCGAGGAACCGAAGTACAGCGTGGTCGATCGCCGCGAGGCGTTCGAGGTCCGCCTCTACGACCCCGTCGTCGTCGCCGAGACCGCCGTCGACGGCGCGTTCGGCCCGGGAGGCAACGAGGCGTTCCGCCGCCTGGCCGGCTACATCTTCGGGGGCAACGACGGCGGGAAGAAGATCGCCATGACCGCCCCCGTCGCGCAGGAGCCGCGGCCCGGGACGAGGATCGCGATGACCGCCCCGGTCGGGCAGGAGCGGCGCGACGACGGCTGGGTCGTCTCGTTCACGATGCCCCGCGAGTGGACCCTCGAGAGCCTCCCCGTCCCGGACGACCCGCGCGTGAAGCTCCGCGCCGTCGGGCCGCGCCGCGTCGCCGCCGTCTCGTTCACCGGGACGTGGGGGGTCGCGCGCTTCGACGAGAGCGCCGCCGGTCTCGTCGCGGCGCTCGAGGCGGCCGGGCTGACGCCCTCGGGCCCGCCGGTCTACGCCCGGTACGACCCGCCGTGGACCCCGTGGTTCCTCAGGCGGAACGAGGTTCTCGTCCCGCTCACCCCGCAGCCGGAGACGGCCGCCGGGGCGCCCCGCGCGAAGCGCCCCGGGTAGTCCCCGGCGATCTCCAGGCGGCCCCGCGTCTCGCCTCCTCGGCCGAGGCCGTCGAGCGCGAGCGGGCTCCCGCGCGACGCCGTGGGCGGGTCGTCTACGGCGAGGCCTTCCGCTTCGGGCGCACGGTCTCCTCTCGACGGCCTCCCGCGGCGCCCGGGGGTCGTCGACCTCCCGACTTCAGCAGGTCCGGGAGCTCGTTCAGGGAGGCCACGGGAAGCGCCGTGATCCGCTCCTCCAGCGCGACCACGTGACGCCCCGGGTAGACGACGTAGAGATGGGACAGCCGGAGGTCCTCCATCGCCACGCGCATCGATCGCGTGACGCCCGGCCTCTCCGCGAGCTTGACCTCCACCCCGCACCGGCGTCCCCCCGTCACGAGGAGGAGGTCGAGCTCGGCCCCGCCGTGAGTGGCCCAGAAGTACGCGTCGGCCGGCGCGACGGCGCCGAGGATCTGCTCGACCACGAACCCCTCGAAGGAGGCCCCGACGCCGGGATGCCCCTGCAGGGCGACGCGGTCCGGAAGGGAGAGCAGGCGGTGAAGGACCCCCGTGTCGCGGAGGTAGACCTTCGGTGCCTTGACCTGCCGCTTGGCCACGTTCTCGAACCACGGCTGGAGCTGGCGGACCATGTACGTTCCCGTCAGGAGGTCGAGGTAGGAACGGACCGTCTTGTCGGACAGCCCCATGGACCGTCCGAGGTCCGACCCGTTCCACGTCTGTCCGTGCGCGTGAGCGAGCATCGTCCAGAACCTCCGGAGCGCCGCCGCCGGGACGCCGATGCCGAGCTGGGGAACGTCCCTCTCGAGGAAGGTCCGCACGAACCCCTCGCGCCACGCGAGGCTGTCGGCTTCCGACCGGGCCAGGTAGGAGCGCGGGAAGCCGCCGCGCACCCAGAGCCGCTCCCAGCGGTGCGGCCCCGCCTCGGCGAGGACGAAACCGCCCAGCTCGACGAACTCGACCCGCCCGGCCAGCGTCTCGGAGGCCCCCCGCACGATCGCGGGCGACGCGCTGCCGAGGACGAGGAACCGTGCCGGCTTCCCTGGCCTGTCGGCGAGGACCCTCAGGACCGGTAGCAGCTCCGGCAGGGCCTGGATCTCGTCCAGGACGACGAGGCCCCGCAGGGAGCCGAGGGCCAGCTCCGGGTTCGCGAGCCGGCCCGCGTCGGCCGGCGACTCGAGGTCGAAGAAGGCCGCCTCGCGTCCCTCGGCGAAGCGCCGTGCGAGGGTGGACTTCCCGCTCTGGCGCGGACCCAGGAGCGCGGTGACCGGCGAACGGCGCACCGCCTCCGCGAGCCGGGCGAGGGCTGCGGGCCGATCGAGCACGCGGGGACTGTACCATGATATTTCGGATGTGTACTCCGAATTTTCTCGGAAAGGGACGCGCCGTGGCGCGGGGCTTCCGGCCGGCGCGATCGCGGCCGACCGCGGCCCCGATAATCGCGGCGTGATCCAGCGGCAGGAGACGCTCGAGGTCCGGACCCCCGGGCGCGGTCTCCACGAGGTGACGGCGGAGATCCAGCGGGTCGTCGCGGCGTCGGGTGTCGGCACCGGGCTCTGCGTCATCCTCTGCCCCCACACGTCGGCGAGCCTCGTCCTTCAGGAGAACGCCGACCCGTCGGCCCGGCGGGACCTCCTGGCGTGGCTCTCGCGCCTGGCTCCCGACGGCGACGCGCGGTACGAGCACGACACGGAAGGACCCGACGACATGGCCGCGCACCTCCGCTCGGCGGTGACGCGCTCGACGGAGTCGATCCCGGTGGCGCGCGGGCGGCTGGCGCTCGGGACGTGGCAGGGGCTCTTCCTCGCCGAGCACCGGACGAGCCCGCACCGGCGGCGGCTGGTGGTCCACGTCCTCGGCGAGCCCTGAGGGGCGTCCCCCGTGCCCGAGCGCCAGCTCCCCCTCTTCCCGGGCGCGAACGGGACCGCCGTACCGCCCTCGCCCTCGGGCCTCCTCCCGGGCGAGGAGGTCGCACCGGGCCTCTCCGTCGGCGCCTGCTCGTTCACGCACGAGTCGTGGAGCGGCTCGTTCTACCCGGCCTCGCTCCCCGGCCCCGCTCGCCTCGCCTACTACGCCCGCTTCTTCGACGCCGTCGAGGTGGACGCCACGTTCTACCGCGTCCCCTCTGCGGCCACGGTCGACCGCTGGCTCGGGAGCGTCGGACCCCGGTTCGCCTTCGCCCTGAAGGCCCCGAAGAGCCTCACGCACGACTCCCTCCTCTCGCTCGACGACCCGCTCGCGCGGCGCGACTGGGAGGCGCTCCTCGCCCTCCTGCCGCGGTTCGGGAAGGGGCGGGTCTCGGTCCTCCTCCAGCTCGGGCCGGGCCTCGGGCCCGAGAGGGAGGCGCGCCTCGACCGCGTCCTCTCGACGCTCCCTCCGGGGTCGCTCGCCGCCGTCGAGCTCCGCCACCCCGGCTGGAGCGCCCCGGCGACCGACGACCTCCTCGCGAGCCGGTGCACCGCCCGCGCGCTCACCGACCTGCCGCTCCCCGCCCTGCCGGACCCCTCCGGCGTCCCGTTCGCGTACGTCCGCCTCCTCGGCGACCTCTCGACGAAGTACGACCCGCGGACGGGCCGGATCGTCCACCGGTACGACCGCCTCCTCTGGCGGAAGGACGAGGAGCTGGCGCGCTGGGCCGGGCGGATCGCGCGCCTCCTGTCGGGCGGGACGCGCGTCCACGCCTTCGTCAACAACCACTACGAGGGCTTCTCTCCCGCCTCGATCGCGAGGCTCCGGGCGCTGGTGGCGTCGGCCGCCGGAGCGGGCTGAGCGCGCCCCTCAGGGCACCGGGAGACCCAGGGCCTCCCGGACGGAGGCGAGCGCTCCCGGGTCCCCCGAGACGAACCGGCGCTCGAGTCCGGGCGGAAGCGCCGAGAGGCCGGCCAGCCGCGCCCAGACCCTCGCGCGTCCCTCCGCCGGCAGGCGCGGGGCCAGCGCGAGGAGCGTCAGGCCGTCGCTCGCGCGCGAGGCGGCGAGGAGGGCGTCGAGGTCGCCGGAGGCCTCCCCGCCGCCTCCCTCCTCCAGCCGCTCCAGGGCGGCGAGGAAGGCGGGCGCGGCGTCGTCCCAGGCGGGGACGCCCGGGCCGCTCCCGGCCCGAAGCCGGCACGAGGCGCCCGCCGGAACCGCCACCTCGTCGAGCCCCGCGGGGGTCCTCCGCTCGAACGAGACCCAGCCCGACGTCACGCGCAGGAACCCGTTCCCAGCCTCGTCGGCGGCCAGCGTGTAGGCGCAGCCGAGGTCGACGGCCGTGGCGACCGCCGTCTCGACGAAGAAGCGGCGCGGCGGGGCCCAGATCCTCGCGTGGATCGTCCCGCTCACGAGGGCGACCCGGTGCTCCTCGGGACGCGCCGCCAGGAGCCGGACGCGCGTCGACGGCTCGAGCCTCAGGAAGCCGATGGCTCCGACCGAGAGACGGGCCTCGCGGCCGCCGGTCGAGAGCGTCTCGCCGGGCCGGAGCGAGGTGACGCGGCCGTTCCCCGCGAACGCCACCTCCCAGCCGGCGGGCCGCAGGAGGACGAGCGCCCCGGCCGCCAGGACGAGCGACGCGGCGAGCGGCCCAGCGGGAGCGGGGTCCGGGCCGGGAGGAGGGGCAGCTCGCGCGGCTCGGCGCGGAGAGGGGCGAGCCGCTCCTCCAGCTCCCGCACGCGCGGGTCGGGGGGGCCGCCGCCGTCGAAGAGGTAGTCGCTCACGGGGAGCCTCCGAGGATCTCGCGCAGCTTCGCGAAGCCGCGGTGGAGGTTGACGCGGACGGAGCCCTCCGTCAGGCCGGTCTGCCGCGCGATCTCCGGGCCCGTCATCCCCTCGACGAGGCGCAGGACGAGCGGCTCGCGGTAGGCCTCGGGGAGGAGCCGGATCGCCGAGAGGACGGCGAGGGCTTCCGCCTCGGAGGGCGTGCCGCCCGGGAGGTCGTCGGGGAGGGCTTCCCCCTCTCGCCGGGCGCGCAGGTGGCTCGTCGCGCGGTTCCGCGCGATGGCGGCCACCCAGCCGCCGAACCCGCCCGCGTCCCGGAGGTCGTCGAGCCGCTCCCACGCCGCGAGGAAGACCTCCTGCGCGAGGTCCTCGGCGTCGGCACGGGAGAGGCGCGCCAGGAGGATGCCGTGCACGAGGCGGTGGAACCGGAAGTAGAGCGCCCCGAAGGCGTCGCGGTCGCCCTCGCGGGCGGAGACGACGAGCGCCGCCACGCCGTCCTCCCCGCGGGCGGCCGCCGCCCCCTCCTCGACCCGCGAGGGAGGCCAGCTCATGGGAATCGCCGCGTCGGGCATGGCGCTCTCATCGGGATGACGCTCCGGGAAGGCGGAACGTTAACCGAGGTACGGCGTCCGTCCCCACGCTAACGCCGCCGGGGCCCGCCGCGTCCTTACCCGCGAGACCCGGAACACCGCCGCAAGGAGGCTCGCCATGAGCGAGAAGACCCTCGACCGCCGCCGGCTCGTCCACCTCGGCCTCGGCGCCCTCGGCGCCGTCCTCGTCCCTGCCGCGCCGCTCCTGGGGAGCCGCGGGAGGCCCTGCGACTCGGCCGGGCCCGAGGCGCACCTGGCCCCGGAGGGCGAGCCGGGCGAGCCCCTTCGCGTGGAGGGGCTCCTCTTCGCTCCGGACGGCGTGACGCCCGCTTCGGGCGTCGTCGTCTACGCCTACCAGACCGACGCGACGGGCCTCTACTCCCACCGGCGGGGCGAGCCGCCGCGCCTGCGCGGCTGGATGCGGACGGACGGGAACGGCCGCTTCTCGTACCGGACGATCCGTCCCGCCCCGTACCCCGGGGGGAGGATCCCCGCCCACGTCCACCACCAGCTCTGGGGCGGCGGGTACCCGCCGCAGGGGTCCGAGGCCCTCCTCTTCGACGACGACCCTCTCGTCGACGCCTCCGAGCGCAACCGGTCGAACGCGCTCGGGCCGTTCGCGTTCGTCCGGAAGGTCGAGACGGGCCCGGATGGCGAACGGCTCGTGAAGATCCGGGTCCGGTTGAAGTCGAAGGGGGACACGTTCGAGGAGAGCGTTCGGCACGGCCTCGACGCCTGCGGCGTGGAGGTGCCCCGGTGAGCGCCAGGGCTCGGACGCTCCCCGCGCTCGTCACCCTCCTCGCGCTCGCGGCCGGGGCGCCGGCGATCCCGGCGGCCGGCGGCGGCCCGGAGTGCGCCGCCCCGGCGCCAGCCTCCTCGCGCGTCACGGGCCCTCTCCGCCTCTCGGTCTCCCCCGGCGACAGCCGCGTCACGTTCCGGGTGAGGAAGTGGGGCGTCGTCCCCGTGGAGGGGCGATTCCGGTCGGTCTCGGGCGAGGTCGCCTACGACTCGTCCGACCTGGCCCGCTGCGGAGTCCGCGTCGACGCGCGCGTCGACAGCGTCGAGACGGGGGAGCGGGCGCGCGACGAGACTCTCCAGTCGGAGGACTTCTTCGACGCCGCGCGCTTCCCGAGCCTCACGTTCGTCTCGAGGCGCGTCGCGCGCCTCCCGGACGGGCGCGCCTCCGTCCTCGGCGACCTGACGATCCGGGGCGTCACCCGCGCCGTGGAGGTGCCCGTCGTCTTCCACGGCCTCTCCGAGACGGAGGGGGGCCAGGCCGTCGCGGCGTTCGAGGCGTCCTTCCGGCTCGACCGGACCGACTTCGGCGTCCTCGGGGCGCGCTGGAGCGCCGGGCGGGCGATCCTCTCCCGCGACGTCGACGTCCGAATCGTCCTCGCCGCCCGGGGCCCGCGGCGTTGACATGCGCCTCGCATGCGAACATGCTCCTGACATGAGCCGGATGATCCAGCTGCGGAACGTCCCGGACGAGCTCCACCGGACGCTCAAGGCCCGGGCCGCCCTGGAGGGGAAGAGCCTGTCGGAGTACCTGGTCGGCGAGATCCGCCTGGTGGCCGAGCGCCCGACGCCGGCCGAGCTGAGGCGCCGGCTGTCGGGCCGGTCCCGGGTGCGCACCTCGCGGACGTCCGCCGAGGTCGTCCGCGAGGAGCGCGAGGCGCGTTGATCGTCGTCGACGCCTCGGCCGTCCTCGACCTCCTCTTGCGGGCCGAGGGCGTCGAGGCGATCGAGGAGCGGCTCCTGGCGCCCGGGACGTCCCTTCACGCGCCCCACCTCCTGGACCTGGAGGTCGCCCAGGCCCTCCGGCGTTTCGAGCGGACGGGCGACCTCGCCCCCGCCCGGGCGCGACAGGCCCTCGCCGATCTCGACATCCTCCCCCTCCACCGCCATCCGCACGACGGGCTGCTCGGGAGGATCTGGGAGCTGAGGCACGCGATGACCGCGTACGACGCGGCCTACGTCGCGCTGGCCGAGGGGCTCGGCGCGCCCCTCGTGACGCGGGACCGGCGGCTGGCCCAGGCTCGCGGGCACCGCGCACGGATGGAGGTCGTCTGAAGCGTCGCCGCGTCCGCCCTCAGCGGCGGCCGGCGAGGCAAGCCCGCCCCTCGGGGTCGTCGAGGGAGAGCGAGCCCGGCGGGGCGTCCTCGGCCACCCAGGCGAGGCGCTGCCCCTCCAGGAGCGCCGAGACGTCCGCGAGGGCCTTCCGGAGCTCCTCGCGCGAGCGGACCGGGACCTCCTCGCCCCACGGCCCGGGCTTCGCCTCCCCCGTCCTCAGGACGACGAGCGGGACCATCAGCTCGGAGAGGTAGGCGCGGACGGCCTCGGGCGAGAAGCGGCTCCGGTCCGCCTGCTCGTCGCCGAGGACCAACACGACGGCCCGGCGGCGGTGCGAGCCGGCGGCGAGCGACCCCGCGGCGGCGACGGCGTCGGCGAGGAGGAAGCGCCCCTGGGGGGCCTCGGGCGGGCCGTAGAGGAGGAGGTCGAGCCGCGCGTCGCCCTCCTCCGGCGCCGGGACGGTCAGGAATCGCGCGGCCGCCGACAGGGGGTGGACGACGCTCAGGCCGCCGAGCCCCGCGAGGACCCTCGTCAGCTTGTGCTTCGAGATCCCCGGGAAGGTCTTCCCCTCCGCCTCCTGGTGCTGCTCGAACAGGCGCTTCGACGCCAGCGGGTCGAGGACCACGACCGTCTCCGCCTCCCCCCGCTCGACGAGGCGCACCGGGACGCCCAGCCGCTCGGCGAGGAGCTCCGCGGTGGGCTCGGCCTTCCCCGCGGGGACCGAAACGGGGACGGCCTGGAGGACGTCGCCGGCCGACTCGAACCGCTCCTCGCCGACGACGCGCACGATCGACGCCTCGGCGCCGTCGGCGAAGCGCGCCTCGGCGACGGCGACGTGCCGCCTCCGGTCGCCCGGGAGGAGGAGGCGGTAGCCCCGCTCGGGCCGCGTCGAGACGGCGGCGCCGTCGAGCGTGACGCTCCAGGAGACGGGGTCGAGCCGGTCCGGGTGGAGCCATGTGATCCGGAGGAGGCACGACGGCGACCCCTCCGCCCCCTCGTCGCAGGCGAGGCTCGACCGGAGGACCGCCGCCGAGGAGCCCGGCCGGTTCAGCCAGCGCGTCACCCGCTCGGCCTCGGCGCCGGGCGGCTCGCGCCGGACGAGGTCGAGGCGGTGGACGGTGAGCGCCTCGCCGAGAGGGACCGGGCAGGACGGCGCCTGCCGCGTCAGCGTGCAGACCAGCGTCCCGTCGAGGAGGAGCTCGGCCGAGGAGGCCGGGCCGAGGTCGGCGCGAACCGGGATCGTCCCGGTGACGAGCCCCGCCGCGAACGTCAGGATCTCCATCGCGCTGGACGGGAAACCGGCCTCCTCGACGGCCGGGGCGCCCGGAGCCGGGGACGCGCCCGGCGCCTCTCCCGTCCCCTGCCCCGGCGCCGCGGTGCCGGCGCCCCAGAGGCCGGTCGCGAGCTCCTCGACGACGACGGCCGCGCGCGTCGTCCCCTTCGGGAGGAGGATCGCGGTCCGGAGCGTCCAGACGTCGGCAAAGCCCGTGGCCGGGATCGCCACCTCCTCGTGGTGCGGCACCGTCTCGACGCCGGGGACCTCCACGAGGACGGTCAGCCGCAGGCGGCCGCCGCCCAGGCGCTCCAGCACCTCGCGGAGGGACGAGAGCGTCACGCGCGTCGTCAGGCGCGAGCGGAGCCGCCCGTCGGCCGCGGCCTCCCCCGCCTCCAGCGCGACCGTGACCGGGAGATCGGTCGAGGACTCCTCGCCCGAGAGGACGTGGATGGCCCGGAGGGCCGCGGCCGACTCCGGCGTCCCCGCCGTGACCGACTCGGCCGCGCGGACGAGGACGCCGCGCCGCCGGCTCCGGATCGTGACGGCGTGGCTCTTGCCGTCGGGGGGTGTGGCGACCTGGTACGAGACGACCCACGCCTTCGAGAGCCCCGACAGCGTCGCCGGGAGCTTCTTCGCCGATATGACCACCTCGCCGCCCGTCGCCTCCGCGAGGCTCCGGAGCGGGTCGACGGGGCGGACCATCAGCGGGATCCCCGACTCGGGAGCGTCGGCGACCGGGATCACCGGCCCGTCCTCGGCCAGCCGCTGCGACGGGGCCTGCGTCACGACGCCGAGCCCGATCGGGACCGCCACCCACCCGCGCGACAGGAGGGCCTCGGAGGCCTCCTTCACCATCGCCGGGATCCGGTCGAAGGCCTGCGAGCGCGAGAGCCCCCGCCCGGTCGGGGCGTAGAAGAGCGACTGGTCGACGTCGAAGCCGTCGGTGGCGAGGTAGAGGATCCCGAAGTCGATCTCGGGGCGCGAGACCGAGAAGGCCCGCAGCCTCCCGAGGCTCTGCGAGACGAGGGAGACCTCCTCGGCGGCGTACGACTGGACGCGCGCGCGGGGGTCGCCCGGGTCGGCGTCGGGGTCGGCGCCGGCCGAGGTGTCGGTCCTCAGCGTCGAGCCGAGCTCGCCGAACGCGGAGCTCTGCCCGAACGTGGCCTTGGTCGAGGCGGCCTTCCTCGCGTCGGCGACCTCGCGGCGGAGCTTCCCGATCGCGTCCTTGCCGGTCACCTCGTTCCCGAGTCGGGTGAGCGCAAGGGCGAGGACGGCCGCGTCCTCGGTCGCGGCCGTCCAGATCCGCGGGGACGGGTCGGCCACGACCACCTCCAGCGGTCCGGCCGAGAGGACTGACGGGAGGGCGGCCTTCACCGCGTCGGCGACGGCCCTCACGGACGCCAGGCGCATCAGGGACGTGTCGACGTAGAGAGTCTGGTGGACGCGGCGCCTCTTCGGGGTCCCGGACGCCGGGGCGTCGGCCGTCGCGGGAACGGCCGCCTCGCGGGGGGAAGGGGCTGGCGGCCGGATCGGTTCGACCGCCAGGACCGTCGCCGCGACGCCGTCCTCCAGCACCTCGATGTCGTCCGTGGACGGGGGCTTCGAAAGCGGGCGGCCCTTGGCGTCGGTGACGACCGCCGTGAGCGTCCGGACGTACGCACCCGCGCGGCTGACGACGGGCTTCGGGCGGGGCTCCTCGCCGGCCGCGCCGGCCGCGCCGCCCGCCGGTCCGAGGAGGACGGCGAGGGCCGCCGGCACCAGGAACGCGCCCGCCCCGCGGCGGAAGAACGGGCGCTCGGGGACATCGGGCCGCGTCACGTGTCTTCTCGGAGGAGATGATCGCAGAGGGGCCGTGTCGCCTGCCCGTGTCGCCTGCCCGTGTCGCCTCCCCGTTGACAGGCTCGCCTGCCGGGCCTAGATTCGTCATGTGGTCAGACCACTTACCAGTTCCGGTCCCCTCCGCCCCGCCTCGCACGCCGAGTCGGCGCTCGTCTCGGGGATCCTGCGGGGGGCCTACCCCGCTGGGTCCGAGCTGCCGGGCGAGCGGCAGCTGGCCGTCTCGCTCGGCGTCACCCGCCCGACGCTCCGCGAGGCGCTCCAGCGCCTGGCCCGGGACGGGTGGGTCGAGATCCGGCACGGGAAGCCGACCCGCGTCGCGGACGTCCTGTCCGACGGCGGCCTGAACGTCCTGGAGGGGCTCGTGGCCCACGGCGAGGCGCTCCCGGACGGCTTCGTCGAGCGCCTCCTGGAGGTGCGGCTGGCGATGGCCCCGGCCTACGCGCGGGCGGCCGTCTCCCGCGACGCGGCCGCCGTCGCCGCCGCCCTCGCCCCCGCCGCGGGGCTCCCGGACGAGGCCGCCGCCTTCGCCGCGTTCGACTGGGAGCTGCACCGCGCCCTCACCGGCGCCTCGGGGAACTTCGTCTGGCGGCTGATCCTGAACGGCTTCCGCGGCTTCTACGAGGAGACGGCCCGGCTCTACTTCTTCCGGGCCGAGGCGCGCGAGGCCTCGCGGGGCTTCTACGCCGCGCTCCTCTCCGCCGCGCGGAAGGGGGACGCCGGGGGGGCGGAGCGGGTCACGCGCGACGTGATGGCCCGGAGCCTCGACCTCTGGCGCGAGGCGGAGAAGGCCGGCGGACGCGCCGGGGGTCCGAAAGCCCGGGCGGCCCGGGGGAAGGGGGGAGCGAGATGAGACGCTGGAACGGCTGGGGCGACGACACGGTCACGGCGCACACGCCGAGGAAGGCCCTCGCCCTCCTCGCCGAGACGCTCGGCCCCCCCTCGCCCCCGCGCGACGCCGCCTTCGCCGACGTCGTGGCGAAGGTGCCGCCCTCGCGCCTCCCGGAGCGGCTCGGGGCCTCGACGCTTCCCGAGGTCCGCCTGCGCCACGCGCGCGGCCAGAGCCTCCCGGACTGGATCGCCGTCCGGAGCGGGCGGATCGGGACCTTCCCCGACGCCGTCGCGACGCCGTCGAGCGTCGAGGAGCTGAGGACCGTCCTCGCCTTCGCGGCCGAGGCCGGCGCGGTCGTCATCCCGTGGGGCGGCGGGACGAGCGTGGCCGGGCACGTCAACCCCGAGCCGTGGGGACCGCCGGCGCTGACGGTCGACATGACCCGCCTCTGCCGGCTCCTGCGCCTGGACGAGACGAGCCAGCTCGCCACGTTCGAGGCGGGGGTGGCGGGGCCCGACGTCGAAGCGCGGCTGCGGGCCCACGGCTTCACGCTGGGGCACTTCCCGCAGTCCTTCGAGCTGTCGACCCTGGGGGGCTGGATCGCCACGCGGTCGAGCGGCCAGCAGTCGCTCGGGTACGGCCGGATCGAGCGGCTCTTCGCCGGCGGCGCGGTCGAGACGCCGAAGGGGACGCTCGCGCTCCCCTGCTTCCCCGCCTCCGCCGCGGGGCCCGACCTCAGGGAGCTCGTCCTCGGCTCCGAGGGGCGGATCGGCATCGTGACGGAGGCGACCGTGAGGGTCAGCCGGCTCCCCGAGCGCGAGGACTTCCACGGCGTCTTCTTCGCGTCGTGGGACGAGGGGCTCGCGGCCCTCCGCGAGCTCCTTCAGACGCGGCTCCCCCTCTCGATGCTCCGCCTCTCGGGGCCCGAGGAGACCCGGACGAGCCTCCTCCTGGCCGGGCACGAGCGGCTGATCGGGGCGCTCGAGAGGCTCCTCTCCTGGAGAGGCGCCGGGACGGAGAAGTGCCTCCTCATCGCCGCGCTGACCGGGGCCGAGCGGCTCGTCGTCGCCTCGCGGAAGGAGCTCCTGGCGATCTCGAAGCGGCACGGCGGGATCCACGTCGGGCGGGCCTTCGGGACCGCGTTCAAGAAGAGCCGCTTCCGCGCGCCGTACCTGAGGAACGACCTGTGGGAGAAGGGGTGGGCCGTCGACACGCTCGAGACGGCCGTCCCCTGGTCGAGGGTCCCCGCCACGCTCGCCGCCGTGGAGCGGGCGATCTCGGGGGCGCTCGAGCCGGCCGGAGAGAAGGTCCACGTCTTCACCCACCTCTCGCACGCCTACCTCGACGGCTCGAGCCTCTACACGACCTACCTCTTCCGCCTCGCCCCGGACCCCGACCAGACGCTCGACCGGTGGCGCTCGCTGAAGACCGCCGCCAGCCGGGCCATCGTGGCGCACGGCGGGACGATCAGCCACCAGCACGGCGTCGGCGTCGACCACGCGCCGTACCTCGAGGCGGAGAAGGGGGCGCTCGGCCTCTCGACGATCGGCGCCGTCCTCCACCACCTCGACCCCGAGGGACGGATGAACCCCGGGAAGCTCCTGCGGAAGGAGGAGCCGCGATGACGCCGGCCGCCCCGTCGGCCGCCTCGCCGGCCTCGCTCCGCCGCGCCGCGAGCTGGAAGAAACTGGCCGAGACGTCGTGGGACCTCCTGATCGTCGGCGGCGGGATCACCGGCGCCGGGATCCTCCGCGAGGCGGTGAGGCACGGCCTGTCGGCCGCGCTCGTCGAGCGGCGCGACTTCGCCTGGGGAACCTCCAGCCGCTCGTCGAAGCTCGTCCACGGGGGCCTCCGGTACCTGGCCCAGGGGCGCATCGGCCTGACGCGCGACTCGGTCCGCGAGCGCGAGCGCCTGGTGGCCGAGGGGCCGGGGCTCGTCTCTCGCCTCGGCTTCCTGATGGCGAGCTACGACGGCGAGGGGCCGAGCCCGCTCCTCCTCCGCTCCGCGCTGACGGTCTACGACCTCCTCGCCCTCTCGTGGAGCCACCGCCGCTACTCCTCCGAGGACCTCCTCCTCCTCGCGCCGCGCCTCCTGGGGAAGGGGCTGGAGGGGGGCTTCCGGTACGGCGACGCGCAGACCGACGACGCGCGCCTCGTCTGGCGGGTGATCGCCGACGCCTCGCGCGCGGGGGGGCTCGCCCTGAACGACGCGCCGGTCGAGGAGCTGGTCCTCTCGGACGGACGGGTGACGGGCGCCGTCGTGAGGGACGCCCTCTCGGGCACGACCGCGCGGGTCGCCGCGAAGGTCGTCGTGAACGCCACGGGCGTCTGGGCCGACGGGATGCGCGCGCGGGTGGGGGGCGAGCCGCGCCTTCGGCCCTTGCGAGGGAGCCACCTCGTCTTCCCGGCCTGGCGCGTCCCGGTGGCGCAGGCGGTCTGCTTCCCGCACCCGCGCGACGCGCGGCCGGTCTTCATCTTCCCGTGGGAGGGGACGACCCTCGTCGGGACGACCGACGTCGACCACGACGCCCCGCTCGACGAGGAGCCCTCCATCTCGCCCGAGGAGACCGCCTACCTCCTCGAAGCCGTCTCCGGGCGGCTCCCCGGCCTCTCGATCGGTCCCTCGGACGTCATCGCGACGTACAGCGGCGTGCGGCCCGTCGTCGGGACCGGAAAGGCCAACCCGTCGGAGGAGTCGCGCGAGCACGTCATCTGGGACGAGCGCGGCCTCCTGACCGTCACGGGCGGCAAGCTGACGACCTTCCGCCTGATCGCCCTCGACGCGCTGAAGGCCGCGCGGGAGAGGCTCCCGGGGCACGCCCGCCTCGACCGGCACGCGAGGGTCCTCGACGCCGTCGACCCCTCGGCCCTCGACCACGTCCCGCTCCCGCCGGAGTCGCGCCTGAGGCTCCTCGGCCGGCACGGGGCCGACGCGACGGCCGTCGTCGCGGCGGCCCGGCGGACGGAGCTCCAGAAGGTCCCGGGCACCTCCGTCCTGTGGGCCGAGCTGCGGCTCGCGGCGCGGCAGGAGGCCGTCTCGCACCTGGACGACCTCCTCCTCCGCCGGACCCGGCTCGGCCTCCTCCTGCCCGAGGGGGCCCGTGAGCACCTGCCCGAGGTGGCGGCCCTCTGCCGCGAGGAGCTGGGGTGGGACGCCGCCCGCTGGGAGCGGGAGGCGGCGCGCTACGCCGAGACGTTGCGCCGGTGCTACGGCGTCCCCCCTGCCGCTATCCTCCCGGAAACGGCCACGGCTGCGAACGAGGCATGACCCCGCACCTCCTCGCCCTCGACAACGGGACGCAGAGCGTCCGCGCGCTCCTGTTCGACGCGCGCGGGGAGCTCGTGGCCAAGGCCCGCGTCGAGATCGAGCCGTACGTCTCGCCGCGCCCCGGCTGGGCCGAGCAGGACCCGGAGGTCTACTGGGCCGCCGCCTGCCGCGCCTGCCGCGAGCTCGTCGCGTCGAGCCCCGTGCCGCGCGAGGCGATCGCCGGGATGGCCGTCACGACGCAGCGCGCCACGATGGTCTGCCTCGGGAAGGACGACAGGCCGCTGCGCCCGGCCATCGTCTGGCTCGACCAGCGGCGGACCGAGGGCCTCCCGCCGGTCCGGGGGCTCTGGGGCGCGGCCTTCTCGCTGACCGGGATGGCCGAGACCGTGGCCTACTTCCAGGCCGAGGCGGAGGCCAGCTGGATCCGGACGAACCAGCCCGACGTCTGGAAGGCGACGGCGAGGTACCTCTTCCTCTCCGGCTTCCTCAACCACCGGCTGACGGGGCGCTTCGCCGACTCGACCGGGAGCCAGGTGGGGTACGTCCCGTTCGACTACAGGAAGCACCGCTGGGCCCCCCGGTGGGACTGGAAGTGGAACGCGCTCCCCGTCACGCGCGAGCAGCTCCCCGACCTCGTCGCGCCGGGAGAGCGCCTCGGCGAGCTGACCGCCGCGGCGGCGGAGGCGACCGGCCTGCCGGAGGGGCTCCCCGTGGTCGCGGCCGCCGCGGACAAGGCGTGCGAGGTGCTCGGCTCGGGAGCGCTCGAGCCGCACGTGGCCTGCCTGTCGTACGGGACGACGGCCACGATCAACACGACGCACCGGCGGTACGTCGAGCCCTCGCCGATGATCCCGCCCTACCCCGCGGCCCTCCCGGGCGCCTACGCGCTCGAGGTCCAGATCTACCGCGGCTACTGGATGGTGAGCTGGTTCAAGCAGGAGTTCGGGCAGCGCGAGGACGCCATCGCCCGCGAGCGCGGCCTGGCGCCCGAGGCGCTCCTCGACGAGCTCCTGGGCGAGGTCCCGCCCGGCTCGATGGGGCTCGTCCTGCAGCCTTACTGGTCGCCGGGCGTGAAGGTGCCGGGCCCCGAGGCGAAGGGGGCCGTCATCGGCTTCGGAGACGTCCACACGAGAGCCCACCTCTACCGGGCGATCCTGGAGGGGCTGGCGTACGCGCTGCGGGAGGGGAAGGAGCGGAGCGAGCGGCGGAGCAAGGTCCCGATCACCGAGCTGCGCGTGGCGGGCGGCGGCTCGCAGAGCGACGCCGCGATGCAGCTGACGGCCGACGTCTTCGGCCTCCCGACCGCCCGCCCCCACGTCTACGAGGCCTCGGGCCTCGGGGCGGCCATCGACGCCGCGGTGGGGCTCGGGATCCACCCGGACTTCCCGACGGCCGTCCGCGAGATGACCCGCGTCGGGAAGGTCTTCACCCCGGACCCGACCACCTCCCGCGTCTACGACGCCCTCTACACGCGCGTCTACCGGCAGATGTACCGCCGCCTGAAGCCGCTCTACGAGGAGATCCGCGAGATCACGGGCTACCCGCCGAGGCCGGGGAAGGCGCGCGGCTGACGCGCAGGACGGGCCGGCGCACCCTCCCGGTCAGAAGACCAGCCGGTAGAGGACCAGGACCAGGATCGCGCCGACGAGGGACATCAGGAACCCGGCGCGGCTCGGGCGCTTCCCCTCGGCGGGCTTTCCGAGGAGGCCGCCGAGGAAGCCCCCGACGACCGAGCCGACGATGCCGAGGAGCGTCGTCAGGACGAAACCCATCTCGTCCGAGCCGGGGAGGAGGGCCCGGGCCAGGAGGCCGACGACGAACCCGGTGACGACGTACCAGAGAGCGGTCAAGCAGCCCATGGCCTCCTCCTTCCGGGAGCCGGTCCCTCCATGCTACTCCGCCCGGCCGGCGGCGGCCGGAGGTAAAGTCGTGAGCGAGGCCGCGGACATGGCGCACCTCGACGCCCGCACGGGCTACCGGCAGCTGGTCGAGCGGCTCAACCGCTTCCCTCAGGGGGCGCCGCCGTCCGACCTCCTCTACCGGATCCTCTCGATCCTCGTGACGGAGCGCGAGGCCGGGCTCCTGGCCCTGGTGCCGATCAAGCCTTTCGGCGCACGGACCGCGGCCCGCGCCTGGAAGACGAGCCCGGCCGAGGCGCAGAAGACGCTCGACGCGCTCGCGGGCAAGGCGGTCCTCCTCGACGTGACGGTGAACGGGAAGCCGGCCTGGGTCCTCCCGCCGCCGATGGCCGGCTTCTTCGAGTTCTCGATGATGCGCGTCCGCGGCGACGTGGACCAGGAGGCGCTGGCCGCCCTCTACTACGAGTACCTGAACGTGGAGGAGGACTTCGTGAGGGAGCTCTTCGGCCACGGGACGACGCGCCTCGGCCGGGCGTTCGTCGACGAGGCGGCGCTGCCCCCCGCCCCGCCCCAGGGGACGCTCGCCGTCCTCGACCACGAGCGGGCGAGCCACGTGATCCGGACGGCCGGGACGATCGGCGTCGGGCTCTGCTACTGCCGTCACAAGATGCAGCACGTCCGCCGGGCGTGCGACGCGCCGATGGAGATCTGCATGACCTTCGGCCGCGTGGCCCGGTCGCTCGTCGCGAACGGCTTCGCCCGGAAGGCGGAGGCCCCGGAGGCGCTCGACCTCCTCGAGGCCGCCCGCGAGCGGGGCCTGGTCCAGTTCGGCGAGAACGTCCGCGAGCGGGTCGGCTTCGTCTGCCACTGCTGCGGCTGCTGCTGCGAGGCGCTGATCGCCGCCCGGCGGCTCGGGCCGCTCCACCCGGTGGCGACGACCTCGTGGATGCCCCGCGTCGACGAGGCCTCCTGCGACGGCTGCGGGAAGTGCGTGACGGCCTGCCCGGTGGAGGCGATGGGGCTCGTCTCGGCGCACGACCCCGCGCGGGCGTCGCGGCGGAAGGCGCGTCTCGACGAGGCGGCGTGCCTGGGGTGCGGGGTCTGCGTGCGGCGCTGCCCGAAGGGGGGCCTGACGCTCGTCCCCCGCAAGGAGCGCGTCCGCCCGCCGCTCGACGGCGTCCACAGGGCCGTCCTGATGGCCCTCGAGCGCGGGAAGCTCCAGGACCTCCTGTTCGACGACCGGACGCTCGGGAGCCACCGCGTCCTCTCGGCGGTCCTCGGGGCGGTCCTGGCGCTCCCTCCCGTGAAACGGGCGCTGGCGACGGAGCAGGTGAGGTCCCGCTACCTCGAGGCGCTCTGCGCCCGCTGGTCCGCGAGGCGCTCGGAGCCGGATGCGGTATCCTGCCCACGAAGAGAGGTCGTGAGTTGAGGTTCTGGTTTCGCCCCGCCCCGCCCCCGCGGCCCAAGCTGCGCGGGGTCTCGCACGAGGTGGCCTTCTTCGCCTCGCTGGCGTCGGGCGTCGCCCTCTTCTGCGAGGCCGGCGCCGTCGTCTCGCGCGTGGCGGCTCTCCTGTACGCCGCGAGCCTCTCGGCGATGTACGGGGTCAGCGCCCTCTACCACCGGGTCACCTGGCGCCCGGCGGCGCTGCGCGTCTGGCGGCGGCTCGACCACTCGATGATCTTCGTCCTGATCGCCGGGACGTTCACGCCGTTCGGCCTCCTCGTCCTCCGCGGGGGCTGGTCGGTCGCGACGCTGGTCGTCTTCTGGGCCGGGGCCGTCGGGGGCGTCGTCGTCAGCCTCGTCTGGATCGACGCGCCCCGCTGGGTGGCCGCGCTCCTCTACCTGGCCCTCGGCTGGGCCGGCCTCGTCACGCTCGGCCCGATCGCGCGGACGGTCGGCGGCGGCGGTGTCGCCCTCCTCGTCGTCGGCGGCGTCCTCTACTCGATCGGGGCCGTCGTCTACGCCCGCAAGCGCCCGAGCCCCGTCCCCGCCGTCTTCGGGTACCACGAGGTCTTCCACGCCTTCGTCATCGCCGCGAGCGCCTGCCACTGGGCCGCGGTGCGGATGGCCGTCAGCCTGCCGCGTTAGTGCCCGGGGAGTTCCCCCGCGGCGCCTCGCCGGCGCCGCCCGACACCGGGCCCTCCCCTCACCCCTCCCCCCGGCCGACAACCCATCTGGTCTCTTCGGCCCGCGCCGCGGGCCGTCACTTCGAGAGGGGTCACGTGTCCGGGACGAGGTGGAGGATCCGGAACGGCTCCGGGACGTCCGGCATCCGGTGGATCTGGGAGGTCGTGACGTAGAGCGTCCCGTCGGCGCCCACCGCGAGGCTGTCGGGCCAGGCCAGGAGCGGGCTCGAGGCGACGGTCTCGACCTGTCCCGCGGGGCCGAGCCTCCGGATCGAGGAGGCGGAGATCCCGGTCAGGTAGAGCCGCCCGTCCGATCCGAACTCGATCCCGTCCGAGGGCCCGGGCTCGGCCGCCTTCTCGACGCGGGCCGCGAGCTCGTCCGGCCCGAGCGTCGTGTCGAGGAGGGCCCCGGTCTGGATCCTGTAGAGCGTCTTCCCGGTGAGCGCCTGCCAGTAGAGGTACGCGCCGTGCGGGTCGAGCGCGATGCCGTCGGCGTGGACCTCGGGCTTGGCGTCGCCGGGGAGCCTCCACGGCGTCCCGCCGGGCGAGACGTCCAGCCCCTCGGAGCGGACCGAGGGGTGACCCTCCAGGAGCCGGCGGGCCTTGCCCGTCCCGAGGTCGACGACGACGAGGGCGCCGGCCCCCGAGTCGGTCAGGAAGGCCACGCCGCGCGCGGAGTCGACGCGGACGTCGTTCAGGTAGCCGTTCCGGGGGACCGCCTTCTCGAGCGGGTAGACGCGCGACACGGCGTTCGTCGCCAGGTCGATCCGGACGAGCTTCGGACCGCCCGGGACGACGCCCGAGAAGAGCGGGTTGCCGGAGTCGACGATCCAGAGGAAGTCGTCGCGGTCCACGAACGCCGCCTGCGCGCAGACGAAGCGCTCCCCCGCGGGGACACCCGGCGCCCACGCGTTCCAGGTCTTGTCCGGGTAGGCGAGGAGCTCTCCCCCCTTGAAGAGCTCCCCGACGGCCACGGGGACGTCGTTCGACCAGAGGGGGAACGTCACGAACGTCCGGCCAGCCCTGGAGATCGCCAGGCCCGTCCACTGGTGGTCGCCGCGGTAGGCCTCGAAGACGTGGTACCGCTTCGTGGTCTTCGCGGCCGGCCGGCCCGAGGGACCGGGGGCCGAGGAGCAGCCGGGCACGCCCGCGAGGCCGGCGGCGAGGAGGAGGAGGGCCGACGTGGCCCGGGTCAGGGGAGGTCGCACGGGGGAGTCGTAGCGCATTCGTCCCCCGGCGTCGAGGGAAACGGCCGCGTCGCGCAATAAAATCCCGACGGGTCTCCTCGAACGGGGGGTCGGATGAGCGGACCGGAGAAGCCGCCCGGGGTTCCTGGCGGATCGCAAGGGGCCGGGAAGCGCGTCTGCGCGGCGTGCGGCTGGGAGAGCGCTTCCGGCGCGACGGCGTGCGAGTTCTGCCGGATGCCTTTCGACCGGCCGAAGCCGCGGCCGCTCCCCCCCAGCGTCCGCTGCCCCCACTGCGGCGCCGAGAGCTTCCGGCCTCCGGGAGAACGGACCTGCCCCGACTGCGGCCGGCGCGACGACGAGCCGCCCGGCCCGGCGAAGAAGGCGCAGGCCGTCGCGGTCCGGGCCGCCCGCTCGATCACGATCGACTTCCGGCTGGTCCTCGTCCTGGTCATCGTCGGGACGGCGGTGGGGGTCTACCTCTTCTTCTACAGCGGGCAACGCCGGGCGGGGACGGCCGACAACATCCGTCAGCTGAAGCAGATGCTCCAGGTCTACGCGGGCGAGCAGGGCGGCTTCCCGCACCACCTGGCCGCCGTCGAGAGGCAGTACGGCCCCATCCCCGCGCATTTCAAGAAGGACCTCTGGGGCCGCGAGATCGCGTACCGGACGGTCGGGCCCGAGCGGTTCCGGAACGAGTACGGGGTCCCCCTCTTCTCCCAGTGCGAGGTCCGATCGGCGGGGCCGAACGGCAAGGCGGGCGACGAGGACGACATCTTCTGGGCCGGGACGGCGCCCTGATGGCGGACCGCGACCCGGCCGTCCTGGGCGGCTACGAGGTCCGGAACGTCATCGCCCGGGGCGGGATGGCGGTCGTCTACCGCGCCTTCGACCCGGCAGCCGGGCGCGAGATCGCCGTGAAGCGGATCCTCCCGGAGGCGGCCGAGGACCCGGAGTTCCTCGACCGGTTCAAGCACGAGGTGCGGATCCACTCGCAGCTGTCGCACCCGAACGTCCTCTCGCTGTTCGGCTTCGGCGTCGCCGCCGAGGGCTCGTTCATCGCCATGGAGCTGGCCGACGGCGGGAGCCTGCGGGACCTCCTGGACCGCGCCGGCCCGCTTCCCCCGGAGGCCGTCCTCTTCCTCGGCCGGGAGGTCCTCAGGGGCCTGGCCGCCGCGCACACGCAGGGGGTCGTCCACCGCGACATGAAGCCGCAGAACGTCCTCCTGACCCGCGACGGCGGCGTGAAGGTGGCCGACTTCGGCATCTCCAAGACGGCCCAGATGACGCGCCTCACCCAGACGGGCAGCGTCGTCGGCACGCCCTCCTACATGTCGCCCGAGCAGGCGCTCGCGCGGCCGCTCGGCCCCGCGTCCGACCTCTTCTCGACCGGCGTGATGCTCTACGAGTGCCTCGCCGGGAGGAACCCGTTCGAGACCGACAACCCCGCCACGACGCTCCGCCAGATCCTGGACCTCGTCCCGCCGTCCCTCTTCGCGGTCGACCCGACGATCCCGGCCGAGGTGGAGCTCCTCCTCGACCGGCTCCTCGCCAAGGACGCGGCCAGGAGGCCCCCCTCGGCCGAGGCGGCGGCCAGGGAGACGGACGCCCTCCTCGCGACGCTCTCCGACGGGCCCCCCGCCGAAGCGTTCCGCAAGCTCCTCGCCGACCCCGGGCTCGCCGTCGAGGTCCGCGCCGAGAAGCTCTCCCAAAGGCACCTCGAGAGGGCACGCGCGCTCCTCGCCTCGGGGCAGGCCTCGGACGAGGTGCTCCTCTGGGAGGCCTTCCTCGCCCACCGGCACGGCCCCGGGAACGGGGAGGCGAGCGCGCTCCTCTCGGACCTCGCGCGCCGGGCCGGGTACCGCGTCGGGGCGCTCCCCCCGTCGCCCAAGATCGCCGAGCTGGAGGCCCGGCTCGCCCGCGACCCCGACAGCCCCGGCCTCCTGCTCCAGCTGGCCAAGCTGAGCCGGCTGGAGCGAGACTTCGTCCGGACGATGCGCTTCTTCCTCCGGCTCCGGGCCCTCCCGATCGAGGACCCGTACGTGAGGACGCAGGTCGCCTCGCTCGTGGCGCGACCGGACCGAGACGGCCACCCCGTCCCCGAGCCGCCGCCCGGCCCCGCCCCCGCGCCGGGAGCGGCGCCCTCTCCCCTCCCCGTCGCGCGGCAAGGCGCCCCGCTCGCGGCCCCCTCCGCGGCCCCCGTCGCTCCCCGCCCGGCCCCCGCTCCGGCCCCTCGTCCCGCCCCCGCGCGCGGGCCGCGCACCGTCCTGATGCCGGAGAAGAGCCCGACCCGGAAGCTCCCGGCGAGCACGGGGCGTGGCCGCCTCCTCGTCCTCGCCCTCCTCGCGGCCGCGGCCGTCCTGGCCGGCCTCCTCACGTTCCTCCGATGAGCCGAGCCGTGGCTGGGGCCTCCCCGCTCGCGACCGCCGCCGGGGTGGCCGCCCAGGGGCCGTGCCCCGCGTGCGGGGAGCCGGTGAGCGTCGCGCCGCTCTCCTCGCGCGCCTCCTGCGGCGCCTGCGGGACGCCCTTCCTCGTCCTGCCGCCCGACGGCGGCGAGGCGCTCGCGCTCCCGGACGGGATCGAGGGGGCCGAGGACGGCCTGCGCGCGCTCCTCCTGGACGAGGCGCGGAGGCGCAAGCTCTCGGCGGAGCTGCGCGTGGCGCCGCGCGACCCGCAGGACCTCGACCCCGTCGGGGAGGAGCTGACGCGCCTGCTCCGCGAGGGGGCCCAGGCCGTCCTCCCCTCCGCGGTCTCCCCGGGCTCGGACCTCCCCGAGCGCCTCGCGGGCGCCTCCGTCGACCGCGCCCTGCGCCGCCTCGTCGGCCCGCGGGTCCTCTCGCACGAGGCGTTCCTGGTCCCGTACTGGCACTTCGTCGTCCGGCTCTACGAGAGCGTCGCCGGCACGACCCGGGACGGGCGCAAGGCGCTGCGGGCCGCGGCCCGGCTCGTCCCCGTCGCCACGAGGGCGGCCGCCGGCCCCGTCCCGCTCCCGGGCTCGGCCCACCTCTCGGCGCCGCTCCCGGTCGTGCCGCTCTCCGCGCTCGCCACCCGCCCCCGGAGGATCCTGCGCGCGGTGAGGGCCAGCGAGCGGCTCGAGCCGCTCGCCCGGCGTCTGGCCGGCCTCCGCCTCGTCCGCGACCTCGTCCCCGTGGCGCGGGAGGGGCGGCTCTGGGAGGTCTCGCGCGCCCTCGTCCTCCGGCCGCTGCACCTCCTGGTCCTCGGACGCGACGGCGCGCGCGAGCCGGTCCTCCTCGACGGCGCCTCGCGGACGGTGGCCGGGGTCCTGACGCTCGGTGCGGCCGAGCGGCTCCTCTCCCTCCTCGAGCCCTGGGACGCCTCCGCCCGGCCGGTCCCGCCGCGCCTCGTCCCCCTCGTCTGCCCCGGGTGCGGCGCGCCGTCGGCCCGCGCGGCCGGCTCGCTCGTCCTCTTCTGCCAGGCCTGCGGCGCCGCGTCCCGGGCCGGGGACGGCGGGCTCCTCCTCCTCCCCCACCGCGCCTCCCCCGGCGCCCGGCTGCCGCTCCCGTTCTGGCGTTTCCGATTCGACCTGGACGGGGCGCGATCGCTCTCGGAGGTCCGCGCGCTCCTCCACTCGCCCCGCCGGCCGAGGGCCCGGCCCGACACCGTGCACCTCGACGTCCCGGCGTCCCTGAGGGAGCGGGAGGGGCGGACGACACGGACGCTCCCGCTGCGGCGTCCCGGCCTGCCGGCGCCCGGACTGGTCGCCGGGCCGGTGCCGTCGGCCGGCGGGTTCCTCCGGCCGGCCCGGCCCGTGACCCGGGACGAGGACGAGGCGGCGTTCGCCGCGCGCCAGGCGCTCCTCCCGCTCCTCGACCCCGGGGAGGTGGACGCGGTCTCCCCCGCGCGGCTCCGCGACGTCCTCTTCGAGGCGCCGCTCTCGGTCGAGGGAGAGGGGCTGGTGCTGTACGACGCCGGGTGACCCCGGCGCGACGAAGGACGGTCCCGCGCAGGAGGGCGATAGACTGCGGCGCATCCCCGTCCGGGAGGTGAGCCGTGCCCAGCCCCGCGCCCGGGAAGCCCTCGGTCCTCCTCGCCGACGACTCGCCCGCGTTCACGATCTCGGCGATCGAGATCCTGACCCGCGCCGGTTTCTCGGTCACCCCCGTCACGAACGGGCTGGACGCGGTGGCCGAGTCCCGGAGGCACCCCTACGACCTGGTGACGCTCGACGTGGAGATGCCCGGGATGGACGGCATCGAGGCCCTCCGGATCCTCAAGGGCGCCTCGCCGGACGTGCCGGTCATCATGGTCTCCGGGGCCTCGACGATCCAGACCGCCGTGGCCGCCCTGCGGCAGGGGGCCGACGACTACATCCTGAAGCCCCCGGACCCCGACGACCTCGTCCTCTCGGTCCAGCGGGCCCTCAAGCAGCGGGCGCTCGTCGAGGAAAACCGGCGGCTCGTGGCCGACCTGAAGGCGTTCAACGAGCACCTGGAGGAGCTGGTCCGCGAGCGGACGGCGGCGCTGGAGCGCTCGGAGCGGAAGCTCGTCGACTACGCGCACGACCTGGAGAAGGCCCACGCCGAGCTCCTCGCCGGGCACGAGGAGCTCAAGGACGCCTACGGCCGCCTCCGCGAGCTGGACGGGCTGAAGGCGAAGTTCATCTCGATCACCTCGCACGAGCTGCGGACACCGCTCACGACGATCGCCGGCTACGCGGCCGTCCTGTCCACCCACTCCCTCCCCGAGGCGCGCCAGCGGGCCGCGCTGGCCGCCATCGACCGCAACGTGGGCCGCCTGGCGGCCATCGTGGACGAGATCACCGACATCGCCCAGCTGAAGGAGAAGCGGCTCTACATGAGGCGCGAGGCGCTGGACCTGGCCACCCTCCTGCCGGAGGTCGTGGAGGAGCTGCGGCCGCTGGCCGAGGGCCGGCGGCAGGACCTCCTGCTCGAGATGGAGCCGGATGTCCCCGGGGTGCTGGCCGACCGGAGCCGCCTGACGCAGGTCTTCTCGCAGCTCGTCCTGAACGCGGTGAGGTTCACGCCCGACGGGGGGCGGATCCGGGTGACCGCGAAGGCCGGCCCGGGCTCGCCCGCCCCGGCGGTCGTCTCCGTGTCGGACACCGGCATCGGCATCGACGCGGACCGGCTCGAGACGGTCTTCACGGAGTTCTACGAGGAGGCCCCCTGGACCGAGCACCACAGCGGGACGACGGGGTTCCGATCGGGGGGCCTCGGCCTCGGCCTGTCGGTCGTCAAGGGGCTCGTCGAGGAGCACGGGGGGAGGATCCGGGCCGAGAGCGGCAAGTCCTACGGGCGGCCAGGCTCAACCTTCCAGGTGACGCTCCCCGCGCGGGCGGACGAGTGAAGGGCGCGGGGCGGGCGGGGTGCTCCCGAAGCGGCCCTTCCCGCGCGCGGCGGCCCTCCTGGCCTGCGCGGCGGCCTGCGTGACGCTCGGCGCGGCGTTTGCCGTCCCGCTGGCGCGCTCGATGCTCTTCCCGGGTGGGCCGACGCCGTTCCCGGAGCCCGAGAGCCTGGCGCGGCTCGTCCCGGCGGCCCGCCTCGTCCGGTACCGCGCACCCCGCGGCCCGGACCTCACGGGGGCCTACCTTCCCCCTCCGGCTCCGGGAGCCCCGGTCGCCGTCTACTTCCACGGCAACGCCGAGTCGGCGGCGCTGAACCTCGGGCTCGCCGAGGAGCTCCACGCGGCGGGCGCCGGGGTCTTCCTCGCCGAGTACCGCGGCTACGGCGGCAGCCCGGGGCGGCCGACGGAGGACGGCCTCTACGAGGACGGCGCCGCCGGCGTCGACTGGCTCCTCGCGCAGGGGACGCCCGCCTCCGGCGTCGTCCTCGTCGGCCGGTCGCTCGGGAGCGGCGTGGCCGTGGAGCTGGCCCTCCGGCGCCCGCCGCGGCGCCTCGTCCTCGTCTCTGCGTACACGTCCGTCGTCGACATGGCGCGCGTGCTCGTCGGCCCTCTGGCCCCGCTCGTCGTGGCCGACCGGTTCGACAACCTCGTCAAGCTCCCGCGCGTGAAGGCGCCCGTGACGCTGATCCACGGCGCCCGCGACGAGGTGGTCCCGGTCGGGATGGGAAGGCGCCTCGCGGCCGCCCGCCCCGACGCGCGCTACGTCGAGCTCCCGTTCGCCTCTCACAACGACGTCCCGGGGCTCGGGCGGCTCCTCGCCGAGGCGGTCCTGGCGCCCGGATAATCGGGTCCATGAGCGGCGACTTCCCTCCCGACACCCTCCGCGAGTGGGGGCACGCCACGGTCGAGCGGCTGGCGCGCTACCTCGAGACGATCGAGTCCCGGCCGGTCCTGCCGCGCACGAAGCCGGGCGAGGTCCTGGCGCGGATCCCGGCGGAGGCGCCGGAGGAGGCCGAGCCGTGGGAGGCGATCGAGCGGGACCTCGACGGCCTCGTGGAGCCGAACCTGACGCACTGGCAGCACCCGGGCTACCTCGCCTACTTCGCCGCCTGCGCCTCGACGCCCGCGATCCTCGGCGAGCTCCTGGCCGGCGGGTACGACCAGGTCGGGATCCTCTGGCGCGCCTCCCCGGTCCTGACGGAGCTGGAGATGGGGATGGTCCGCTGGCTCGTCCGGCTGACCGGGCTGCCGGAGGAGTTCGACGGGCAGCTGGCCGACACCGCCTCGACGGCCTCGCTGATCGCGCTGGCGGCCGCGCGCGAGCAGGCCTTCCCCGACGTGAGGAAGACGGGCCTGTCGGGCCTGCCCGCCCCCGTCGTCTACGCCTCGGAGCTGGCCCACTCGTCGATCGACAAGGCCTGCGTCGTCCTCGGCGCCGGGATCGACGGCCTGAGGAAGCTCCCGACCGACGAGGAGTTCCGGATGGACGTCGGGGCGCTCGAGGCGGCGATCGCGGCCGACCGCGCGGCCGGGCGGCGTCCGATCGCCGTCGTGGCGACCGCCGGGACGACGAGCGTCACCTCGGTCGACCCGCTCGGCGCGATCGCGTCGGTCTGCGAGCGCGAGGGCCTCTGGATGCACGTGGACGCCGCCTACGCCGGGGCGACCGCCCTCCTGCCCGAGATGCGCCCGCTCTTCTCCGGCTGGGAGCGGGCCGACTCGGTCGTCTTCAACCCGCACAAGTGGCTCTTCATCCCGCTGGAGTGCACGGCGCTCCTCTTCCGGCGGATGGAGCGGGTGCGGCGCGCCTTCTCGGTCGTCCCGCACTACCTCGAGACGCCCGAGGGGGCGGCGGGGGTGCGGGAGTACATGGACTACGGCGTCCAGCTCGGCCGAAGGTTCCGCGCGCTGAAGCTCTGGATGACCCTCAGGGCCTTCGGGGCCGAGGGGATCCGCGACAGGCTGCGCGGGCACCTGGCGATGGCGCGGGAGCTCGCGGCGACGCTCGCGCGGGAGCCGGACGTCGTCCTCGCCGCCCCTGCCCCCTTCTCGGTCGTGGCGTTCCGCTGGCACCCGGCGGGGATGCCCGGCGAGGCGGCCGACGAGGCGAACCGGAGGATCCTCGCGCGGGTCAACGCCGACGGGCGGACCTTCGTCTCGCACGCGGTCGTCCGGGGGCGGTACACGCTCCGGGTGGCCGTCGGGAACCTCCGGACCGAGCGGCGCCACATCGCGGCCTTCCTGGACGCCTTCCGCTCCGCCGTCGCCGACGAGACGGGCGACACGGGGGCGTCCGCCCGCTAAGATCGGGCGGATGACGGAGAGGCGCGTTCCCCCGGCGCGGCTGCGCGTCGCGGCTCTCCAGTACTTCGTGCGGCCCGTCGACTCCTTCGAGGCGTTCGCGGCGCAGGTGAAGGCCCTCGTCGACACCGCGAAGGACTACAAGAGCCGCCTCGTCGTCTTCCCCGAGTACTTCACCGTCCAGCTGCTGACGCTCGGCGACACGGGCCGCCCGATCGCCGAGCAGGCCCGCTCGCTCGCCCGCCAGCTCCCTCGTTTCGTCGAGCTGGTCGGCGGCCTGGCGAAGAGCCGGGGGCTCCACGTCGTCGCCGGGTCGATGCCGGTGCTCGACGAGGAGACCGGGAAGCTCCACAACGACTGCTTCCTCTTCGGCCCGGACGGGGAGGTCGGCACGCAGGGGAAAATCCACATGACGCGCTGGGAGCGCGAGGAGTGGTTCGTCTCCCCCCGCCCGAACCTGAAGGTCTTCGACACCGCCCTGGGACGGATCGCCATCACGATCTGCTACGACGTGGAGTTCCCGGAGCTGGCCCGCGTCGCCGCGCGAGCCGGGGCGCTCGTCCTCGTCGTCCCCAGCTGCACCGACGACCGGCAGGGCTACCTGCGGGTGCGCTACTGCGCGCAGGCGCGGGCGATCGAGAACCAGCTCTACGTCGTCCACGCCTGCACGGTCGGGTCGCTCCCGATGGTCCCCGCCGTCTCGCTGAACTGGGGGCAGGCGGCGATCTACACGCCGTGCGACTTCCCCTTCGCCCGCGACGGGATCCTGGCCGAGGGGGTGCCGAACCAGGAGAGCATGGTGATCGGCGACCTGAACCTCGAGACGCTCCTGGAGGCCCGCGAGAGCGGAACCGTCCTCCCCCTGCGCGACAGCCAGCGCTCCCAGGAGGTCGCCTCCCGGCTGGAGGTGGTGACCCTGTGACGCCTGGCGCGGCCGGCTTCCTGGTGAGGCAGACGCTCCCGGAGGACTTCCCGGGAATCGTCGAGCTGTCGAAGCGGGTCTACCCCTTCGGGCCCCCCTGGAGCGTCGAGCAGCTCTCGTCGCACCACTGCGTCTTCCCCGAGGGGCAGTTCGTCGCCGTCGCCCACGGCACGGCGCACGTCGTCGGAATGGCCGCGAGCCTCGTCGTCTTCTGGGACGACTACGACCTGACGGCCAGCTGGCGGGACTTCACGGGCGCGGGCCTGTTCACGAACCACGACCCCGACAGGGGACGGACCCTCTACGGCGCCGAGGTCATGGCCGATCCGGAGCTGCGGGGACGCGGCATCGCGACCCTGCTCTACGGGGCACGGCGTCGGCTCGTGGAGGAGAGGCGGCTCCTGAGGATCCGCGCCGGCGCACGCCTGCGCGGCTACCACCTCCACGCCGACCTCGGGCCGGAGGAGTACGCCGCCCGCGTCGTCCGCGGGGAGCTGGTCGACCCGACGCTGACCTTCCAGCTCCACCGGGGCTTCCACGTCCTGGCCATCGTCCCGTCGTACCTGCGGCAGGACCCGGAGAGCCTGGGCTACGCGGCGGTGATCGAGTGGATCAACCGGCGCGTGGCCCGACCGGAAGACTTCCCGGAACGCGTGATCGGCGGGGCCCCTCCGGGGCCCTGAGGCCGGCGGGCCGCACGGCGAGCGCGGCGCGGGCCGAGTGGGGCAGAATCGGGAGGCCGGCCGCCGGAACCGGACCTTGAAACCGGCCCGCGTGCCGGCGCGTAGAAGGAATCGACCGGGCGCTCGAGAGCCCCACGAGACCCCCAGACCGGAGAGCCCGCCCAGAGGGCGGGCGTTTCGCGCGAGATGGACCCCAGCAGCAAGAACGTCGACCTCTCCGCCCTCAGGATCGACCGGAGCGAGCCGCGACGGCGCGGCCGCCTCCTCTACCCCCTGGCCGCCACGGCCGTGGTCCTCCTGATCGCGGTCGCCATCCTCTCGGCCCGCTCCTCCGGGGGCCTCGCCCTGCGCGCCCCCGAGGTGACGACGACCCGCGTGGCCCTCGTGACGCCGGTGCAGGCCTCGACGGTCCTGACCGCCTCGGGCTACGTCGTGGCCCGCTCGAAGGCCGAGATCTCCCCGAAGTCCGTCGGGCGGATCGCCTGGCTGAGCCTCGAGGAGGGGCAGAGGGTGAGGAAGGGCGAGCTCGTCGCGCGGCTGGAGTCGCAGGAGCTCGAGGCCCAGCGCAGGCAGGCCGCCGCCCAGAAGGCCCAGTTCGAGGCCGACCTCGAGAACGCCCGGCGGGAGCGCGACCGGGCCCGCGCCCTCCTCGACGACCGCGTCGGGAGCCAGCAGGCCTTCGACGCCGCCGAGGCGCGCGTCAAGGCGCTCGCGGCGCAGGTGGCGGCGAGCGAGGCGAACGTCAAGTACGTCGACGAGCTGATCCGCAACGCCGAGATCTACGCCCCGATCGACGGCGTCGTGACCGTGAAGAAGGCGTTCGTCGGCGAGACCGTCGCCCCGCAGGGGTTCGGCGGCGCCGGCTCGGCCGGGGCCACCTTCGCCGTCATCGTCGACCTCGCCTCGCTGGAGATGGAGGCCGACATCAACGAGCAGAACCTGGGCCGGCTCTCGATCGGGCAGAAGGCGCAGGTGACGCTCGACGCCTACCCCGACCGCCCCTACGAGGCCCGCCTGCGCCAGATCGTCCCGACCGCCGACCGGCAGAAGGGCTCCGTCAAGGTGAAGGTGGAGATCCTCGGCAAGGACGCCCGGGTCCTGCCGGAGATGTCCTGCCGCGTCGTCTTCCTCGCCCCGGAGGCGAAGGTCGACTCGGAGGCGAAGCCGAAGGTGATGGTCCCCGTCTCCTCGGTCGTCGAGGTGCGGGGCGAGAAGGGGGCGCTCTTCCTCTCGGGGGACCGCGCCGTCTTCAAGCCCCTCACCCTCGGCGCCGCCGCCGGGAGCCAGGTGGAGGTCCTCGCCGGGGCCGCGGGCGGCGAGGAGATCGTCGCGGAGGCGGCCGGGACGGCCTGGCACGCCGAGCAGAAGGTCCGGCTCAAGAAGGAATAGCCCTCCCCGCGGCGAACGCGGGGCGAGGACGACCGGAGGTCTCATGGCCGACGCCCTGATCCGGGTGGAGTCGATCGTCAAGGAGTACGTCCGGGACACGCAGGTGCTGCGGGTCCTCGACGGGCTGAGCCTGGCCGTGGAGGAGGGGGACTTCGTCGCCCTGATGGGCCCGTCGGGCTCCGGGAAGACGACGCTCCTGAACCTCGTCGCCGGCATCGACCGCCCCACCTCGGGGCGGATCCTCGTCGGGAGCGACGAGGTCTCCTCGATGAGCGAGGCCTCGCTCGCCCGCTGGCGGAGCGAGAACGTCGGCTTCGTCTTCCAGCTCTACAACCTCGTCCCGGTCCTGACCGCCTTCGAGAACGTCGAGCTGCCGCTCCTCCTGACGCGCCTCTCCCGAGCCGAGCGGAAGAAGCGCGTCGAGCTGGCGCTCTCGGTCGTCAACCTCTCCGACCGGCTGGACCACTACCCGCGCCAGCTGTCGGGCGGGCAGGAGCAGCGCGTGGCCATCGCGCGGGCCATCGTGACCGACCCGCGGGTCATCGTCGCCGACGAGCCGACGGGCGACCTCGACGCGAAGAGCGGCGAGGAGGTCCTCACCCTCCTCGAGAGGCTGAACGACGAGTTCAAGAAGACGATCGTGATGGTGACGCACGACCCGAAGGCCGCCGCTCGCGCCCACCGGCTCGTCCACCTCGACAAGGGGGTCCTGAAGGAGGACATCCGGGCGGTCGAGCGCGAGGTGGGCCTGGCCGCGGCCGTCACCGCCTCGGGCGGGCGCTGAGGAGCGGCGGGCCGGAGGCGGCGGTGCGTTTCCTCCCGCTGGTCGTCAAGAGCCTCTTCCGGAAGCGGACGCGGCTCGTCCTGACGGTGGGCTCGATTCTCCTGGCGTTCCTCGTGATCTCGGTCCTCTCGACGCTCCTCGCGACGCTCGACGCCGACCCCTCCGGCGGGCGCGGCATGTACCGGATCGCCGTCCGCCACCGGGTCTCGATCGCCAACGTCCTGCCGCGGGCCCACCTGGAGAAGATCCGGCAGCTCCCCGGCGTCGCGGCCGCCTCGCAGCTGAACTGGTTCGGGGGTCGGTACGTCGACGCCTCGGCCTTCCACATGTTCCAGCGGTTCGGCGTCGACCCGGAAGTGTTCCTGTCGATCTTCGACGAGGCGACGGTCGTGGAAGGGTCGGCGGAGGCGTGGCGGCAGGACCGCTCCGGACTCCTCGTCGGGCGCCTCCTGATGAGGAAGTACGGCTGGACGCTCGGCCAGAAGGTGACGCTCGTGGGCGACATCTGGCCCGGGACGTACGAGCTCACGATCCGCGCCGTCTACGCCGGCGTGGACGAGTCCGCCGTCTGGTTCGACAACCGGGTGATCGAGGAGAAGCTCCCGAACCGGGCGGGCCTCTCGACGAACTTCTGGATCAAGGCCGAGTCGGCCGAAGCGGCGCGCCGGCTCATCCCCGAGATCAACTCCCTCTTCGAGAACTCCCCGTACCCCGTTCGCGCCGAGACCGAGAAGGAGTTCCAGAACGAGTGGGTGGGCCTCCTGGGGAACGTCCGGCTCTTCCTCCGGTTCCTCGTCGCGAACGTCTCCGTCATCCTCCTCCTGATCGCCGCCAACACGCTCGCCATGTCCGCGCGCGAGCGGGTGGGCGAGATCGCGATCCTCCGCGCGATCGGGTTCCGGCAGGGGACGGTCCTCGGCCTCCTCCTCGGCGAGGCCTTCCTCCTGTCGCTGATCGGCGCGGGCGCCGGGCTCGGCCTCTGGGTGGCCGTCTTCCCCGGCTTCCGGAACGTCCTCCTCTACTCGCCGCTCGCCGGGTTCGCGGCCGGGATGCGGCTCTTCCCGGAGGTGCTCGCGGCGACGTTCGCCGCCACGCTCCTCGTCGGCCTCGTGGCGGGGGTCGTCCCGGCGGTCCGCTCCGCGAGGCGGGCGATCCCCGACGGGCTGCGCTTCGTGGGCTGAGCGAGATGAAGCTCCTCCCCTTCGTCCTGAAGAACCTCTTCCGCAAGAGGACCCGTTCCGTCCTGACGGTCCTCTCCGTCGTCCTGCCGCTCCTCGTCATCTGCGTGATGGGGACGCTCCTCCTGGCCCTCGACGCCGACCCGTCGGGCGGGAAGGGGATGTACCGGCTGGTCGTCCGGCACAAGGTGTCGCTCGCGAACTTCGTCCCGGAGGCGTACCGCGAGCGGATCCGGCAGATGCCCGGCGTGAAGGAGGTGACGGTCCTCGACTGGTTCGGCGGGACGTACGTGGACGCCTCGGCGAAGAACATGTTCGCCCGCTTCGGCGCCGAGCCGGAGGTCCTGCTGAAGGTCTTCGACGAGGCGACGGTCGTCGGGGGGTCGCAGGCCGACTGGGCCGCCGACCGCGCCGGGGCGCTCGTGGGCGAGCGGCTCGTGAAGAAGTACGGCTGGAAGCTCGGCGACAAGGTCGTCCTGGTGGGAGACATCTTCCCCGTGACGCTGGAGCTGAACGTGAGGGCCGTCTACCGCGGCTCCGACGAGACCGGCCTCTACTTCGACCGGCGGTACGTCGAGGAGGCGGTCCCGTGGGCGAAGGGGCAGGTCGGGACGTTCTGGATCAAGGCGGACGGCCCCGAGGCGGTCGCGCGGTTGCCGAGGCAGATCGACGCGACGTTCGAGAACACGCCGTTCCCGACCAAGACCGAGACGGAGAAGGAGTTCCAGAACGGCTTCGTCTCGATGCTCGGCAACGTCAAGGCCGTCGTCACCTCCGTCTGCCTGGCGATCGCGCTGATGATCCTCTTCATCTCGGCCAACACGATGGCGATGGCGGCCCGCGAGCGGGTGACCGAGATCGCGGTCCTGAGGACCCTCGGCTTCCGGCGGAGGACGATCCTCGGGATGGTCCTCGGGGAGGCGGTCCTCCTGGCCCTCGTGGGGGGCGTCCTCGGCGTCGGGCTCTTCGTCCTCCTCTTCCCCGGCCTGAAGGAAGGGCTCCTGGACTCGCCGATGGCGGGCTTCGCCGCGGCCATCCGGGTCTTCCCGGCGGTCCTCCTCTGGGCCTTCGCCGTCACGGTCCTCGTCGGCATCCTCTCCGGGATCGTCCCCGCCGTCCGCGCCGCCCGCCGCCCCATCACCGAGGGGCTGCGGCAGGCCGGGTGAAGGAGCCCCCATGCTCGGCATCCCGCTGAAGTACAACGTCCGGAACCTCTTCGTGCGGTGGATCACGACGACGCTGACGGTCCTGGGGATCGCGCTCGTCGTCGCCGTCTTCCTCTGCGTCATGGCGCTCGGCGAGGGGATCACGAAGGTCTTCACCACGTCGGGCTCGGAGCGGAACGTCCTCGTCATGAGGCAGAACTCCCAGTCCGAGCTCCAGTCGGGGATCTCGCGCGACCAGGTGCCGCTCGTCCTGACCCTCCCGGGGATCGAGAAGGACGCCGACGGCAAGCCGCTCGCCTCGCCGGAGCTCGTCGTCGTCCTGAACCTCGAGAAGGCCGACGGCGGCAGCTCGAACGTCACGATCCGCGGGGTCTCCGAGAAGGCCGAGAAGCTCCGGCCCGGCTTCCGGCTGACCGAGGGGCGGATGTTCCGCCCCGGGATGTCGGAGGCGATCGTCTCCGAGAGCGTCTCCAAGCGCTTCCGGGACACGAAGGTGGGCGAGACGATCCACTTCGGCTCCTACCGCTGGACCGTCGTCGGCCACTTCGAGGCCGGGGGGACCGCGCCCGACAGCGAGATCTGGACCGACGTGGAGGGGGCGATCGACTCCTTCCGGCGCGGCGGCTACTCCTCGGTCCTGGTCCGGACGGTGGACCGCGCCTCGCGCGACCAGTTCGTCGCCGCGCTGGCGGCCGACGCCCGGCTGGCCCTCGACGGGAAGGGGGAGCGGGCCTACTACGACGAGCAGACCGCCACGGCGGCGCCGGTGAAGTTCCTGGGCGTCTTCGTCGGCGTGATCATGGCCGTGGGCGCCTGCTTCGGGGCGATGAACACGATGTACGCGGCGGTGGCCGCGCGGACGCGCGAGATCGCCACGCTCCGGGCGCTGGGCTTCTCGCGGATCGCGATCCTGGCCTCGTTCGTCCTGGAGTCGATCCTCCTGGCGCTCCTGGGAGGGCTGGCCGGGTGCCTCCTCGGGATGCTCCTGGTGAAGCTCGCCCTCTCCGGCGTGACCGGGACCACGAACTTCGCGACGTTCTCCGAGGTCGTCTTCGCCTTCCAGCTGACCCCGTCCCTCCTCCTGACCGGGATCGTCTTCTCGATCGTGATGGGGTTCTTCGGCGGCCTCTTCCCGGCCGGCCGGGCGGCCTTCACGAAGATCACCCAGGCCCTGCGGCAGGTGGGCTGAGCCCGCGGGGATGCACCAAATGGGGTGGCCGGGCCTCCGCTTTCGGGTCCCGGGGGCCGGGCCGCCGTCCCCCGGGCCGGACCCCCGGGAGGACCCTCCCTGTGGCACCGGCTTTGAAGGAGAATCCGCGGCACTCGGCTTCGCGCCGGACGAGAGAAGGAGGATCCCCCGCATGAAGAAGACCACCGTCGCCGTCCTCACCCTCGCGTCGTTCGTGATCGGCTCCGCCGCCTTCGCGACGATGGAGATCCAGAAGGAGTACAAGGCCAAGGACGCCTCGGCCAACTGCGCCAGCTGCCACGTGGACAAGATGCCGAAGAAGGACAAGCACGACCTGAACGACTTCGGCAAGACCGTCCAGGCCGCCAAGGGCAAGGACGGCAAGGTTGACTGGTCCAAGGTGAAGGCCCCCGAGAAGAAGGGCTGACGCCCGCTCTGACCGGGTCCCGGCGCCAGCGCCGGCCGAATGCCCCTGGCACCGGGTCCAGGGGCGTTCGCGTCCCGGGGCCGGGGACGGCATGAGCCGTTCTGCTCATTGACCCGGGGCCGCGAGGTGCCTAGGGTCTCCCGTGCGGGCCGCGCGCGACGGGGGCGCCGGCCGGGAGCGTCCACAGTAACCCCGCCTCGGGGGCGGGGGAGAACGAACGGAGAGGGAAACGCCATGAAGAAGACCACCACCGCCGCCGTCGCCGCCCTCGGCGTCCTCGCGCTCGCGACCACCGCGTTCGCCGGGATGGAGGACCAGAAGAAGATGAAGGCCGCCTACGAGGGCGTCAAGGTCAGCTGCGGGACCTGCCACGCGCAGGCGATGCCCAAGAAGGAGTCCGCCGAGCTGAACGCCTACGGCAAGGACTACGCGGCCGCCAAGAAGGACTTCAAGGCGATCGAGGCCAAGGACAGCGACGGCGACGGGAAGAGCAACCTGGACGAGATCAAGGGCGGCTCGAACCCGGGCACCAAGTAGCCGCGACTCCGGACCGCTTCCACGACCGGCCGGGCCCCTCTCGGGCCCGGCCTTCTCTTTTTCCGGGACGGCCCGCTCGCGCCGGACGGGTCGTCGTAGGATGCTCGCCGGACTCGGGCGGACCGGGACGAGGAGGACGGATGGCACGCCGGATCGTGGTCGCGAGCCAGAAGGGGGGCGTCGGCAAGACGACGGTCGCCCTGAACCTCTCGGTCGCCTTCGCCGAGCGGGGCCGCCGGACGCTCCTCGTCGACCTCGACCCCCAGGGGGGGATCGGCCACTCTCTGGCCCGTGGGGACACGGCGCTGGCCGGGCTCTCGGACCTCCTGATGGGGCACGCGACCCCGGCGACGGCGCTCCTGCGGACGCGCCTTCCCGGCCTGACGCTCCTGCCCCGCGGGCGGCTGGACCCGGTCGACGCCTGCGAGTTCGAGACGGCGCTCCACTCCCCGGGGCTCCTCGCGCGGACGCTCGACGGAGTCGACGCGGGCTTCGAATTCGTCGTCCTGGACACCCCGTCCGGGCTCGGCCTCGTCACCCGCGCCGCCCTCGGGGTCTCGCGCTTCGCGCTCGTCCCGTTCCAGGCCGAGGAGCTCTCGTACCGGTCCCTGTCGCAGGTCCTTCGCGTCCTGTCCCACGTCCGGAGGCACGAGAACCCGGCCCTCGAGCTCCTCGGGATCCTCCCGACGATGGTCGAGAAGGGGAGCAGCGAGTCCCTGGGCGTCCTCTCCGCGGCCTGGTCCGGGGTCCCGGGCGTCCTGGAGACGATCATCCCGCGCGTTCCCGCCTTCGCCGTCGCCAGCCGCAAGGGGCTGCCGATCGGCTTCGTGGGCGGAGCCGTCTCCCCGGAGGCGCGCCGCTTCGAGCTGCTCGCCGCCGAGCTGGAGCTGGCGATGGACCGCGCGGCATCCGAGGAGGCGACGCGTGTCGAGCGCGAAGACCGGCAGCTCCTCTGAGACCCCGGCGGCCGCGACCGCTCCGGCGCCGCGGGACGACTCGGGCTACCTCCCGTTCCGGGCCTCGGCCCTGGCCCCGGCCCCGCCCGAGCCGAGGCCGCGTCTGAAGCTCCCGTCCCTCGACTTCCTCGCCACCACCCCGCCCGAGGCCCGGATGGCCCGCCTCGTGGAGTGGTGCCGGGAGGCGGCCTCCGCGGAGGCCGCGCTCCTCGTCGACGTCCCGGGAGGCCTCCTCGCCACCTCCGGACCGCTCCCCCCGTCCGAGGCGACGGACCTGGGCGCCCGCCTCGTCGCCGCGCTGGAGCAGGCGCGGCAGATGGCACCCGAGGCCGACCCTCCGCCCGCCCTCGCCGTGGACTTCGGCCCCGTCTGGCTGACGGGCTTCCACGTGAACCTCTCGCGCGGCGGCGGGCTCACGCTGGGCCTCGTGGCCCGCGACCCGTTGCCCGCCGAGCTGCGCGACGCCCTCGGGCGGACCCTCTCGGAGGTGCTGTGAGCCGGCGGCCGGTCCTCCTCGCCCCCCGGAGGTGACGGACGTGCTCCCGTCGCGTGCGGCCGAGGCGGCCCTCCGGGCGCTCCCGCTCCTCGACCCACGAGGACCCGGCGCCCAGGGCGTCCTCGTCCGGGACCTGGCGGAGCGCGCCCGGCTGCCCGAGGCCTTCCTGGCCAAGGTGCTCCAGCGCCTGGCGCTGGCGGGGGTCCTCCGCTCGCGGAAGGGGCGCGCGGGGGGGTTCGTCCTCGGGCGGCCCGCTTCCGAGATCACCCTCGCCGACGTCGTCCTCGCCCTGGAAGGGCGGGACGACCTCGGGAAGGTCTACCCCCAGGCCGGAGGGACGGTCGGGCTCCGGCTGGCGCCCGTGCGGGACCGCCTCCTCTCCCTCCTCTCGTCGACGACGATAGAGGACCTCCTGCCCCCCCGGCCCGATTCTGGACCGGCGTCCGGGAGAGAGGCCGAGGGCTGATGCCGCCCGGCGAGGGCGCGGGCGAGGCCCGCGAGGCCGTCCTCTCCGTCCCGGTCCCCCTCCGGCTCCTCTTTCGTCCGCCCGCTGGCTCCGGCCGGGCCTCGCCGGTCCTGATCGGGATGCACGGCTACGCCATGGACGCCGCGTCCCTCTTCCCGCTCCTGTGCCGGATGGCGCCCGAGGAGTTCCTCGTCGTGTCGCTCCAGGGCCCGCACTCCACGTTCGCCCCCGGGGCCGAGCTCGGCCCCGCCGCCGAGCGAGGGTTCCACTGGGGCGTCAGCGCGCGGGCCGAGGAGAACCGCGCCGTGCACCGCGCGGCCGTGTCGCAGGCCCTGCGCTGGGCGGTCGCCCGCCGGGGAGACCCCGCCCGCGTCTGCCTCCTCGGCTTCTCCCAGCCGTGCAGCCTCAACTACCGGCTCGCCCTCGACCCTCCCCACGGGCTCCCCTTCCGGGCGGTCGTGGCCCTCTGCGGGGGCCTCCCCGGGGAGTGGCACGAGCCGGCGCCGGGGACCCCGGCCTCCCGGGCCACCGACGTCCTGCACGTCTCCACCGACGCCGACCCGTTCTACCCCGCGGCGCGCATCGCCTCGTACGCCGGGCAGCTCTCGGCCCGGTTCCGGACGGCCGCCCACCACGTCCACGCGGGCGGGCACCGGATCCCCTCCTCCGCCGTCGAGGACGTGCGGGCGTTCCTCGGGGAGCGGGCGGCGGACCGGGTAACCTCGACGCCGGATGCGTGACCTCCGCGAGTTCCTGCAGGCCCTCCGCGCCGAGAGGGAGCTCCTCGAGGTGGACGCCGAGGTGGACCCGAGGCTGGAGATCGCCGAGGTCCACCGGCGGGTGATCGAGTCCGGAGGCCCCGCGCTCCTCTTCCGCAGGCCGAAGGGGTCCGCCCTCCCCGTCGTCACGAACCTCTTCGGGACCGCGCGGCGGATCGAGCTGGCCTTCGGCCGCCGGCCGCTGGAGTTCGTGAGGACGGCGGCCCGGGCCGCCACGGAGCTCCTTCCCCCCTCGGCCCGCAAGCTCTGGGAGCTCCGCTCCCTCGTCCGCGGCGGCCTCGGGATCGGCACCGCGCGCGCGCGGAGGGCCCCGGTCACCGAGGTCGTCGAGGAGAGGCCCGACCTGACCCGCCTCCCCGCCCTCACCCAGTGGCCCGAGGACGGCGGCCCGTTCCTGACGCTTCCCCTCGTCTACACGGAGCACCCCGAGCGGCGGGAGCACAACCTGGGGATGTACCGGATCCAGGTCCACGAGGCGCACGAGACCGGCGTCCACTGGCAGATCGGGAAGGGGGGCGGCTTCCACCACCACGTCGCCGAGGCCGCCGGCCGGCCCCTCCCGCTGACGATCTTCCTGGGGGGACCCCCCGCCCTGACGCTGGCCGCCATCGCCCCCCTGCCGGAGGGCGTCCCGGAGCTCCTCCTGGCGTCCCTCCTGATGGGCGAGAAGCTCCGGATGACCGACGTGCCGGGCCACGCGCACCGGCTCGTGGCCGACGCCGAGATCGCCCTCGTCGGCGAGGTTCCCCCCTTCGTGCGGCGGCCCGAGGGCCCGTTCGGCGACCACTACGGGTACTACTCGCTGGCCCACGACTACCCCGTCTTCCGCCCGTCCCGGCTCTACCGGAGGCGGGACGCGGTCTTCCCGGCCACGGTCGTCGGCAAGCCCCGGCAGGAGGACTTCTTCATCGGCGAGTTCCTCCAGGAGCTCCTCTCCCCGCTCTTCCCGCTCGTCATGCCGTCGGTCGTCCGCCTCCTGAGCTACGGCGACACGGGCTTCCACTCTCTGGCGGCGGCGGTGGTCCGCGACCGTTACGCCCGCGAGGCGATGGTCTCGGCCTTCCGGATCCTGGGCGAGGGCCAGCTCTCGCTCACGAAGTTCCTCCTGGCCACCGACGGGCGGGTGGACCTGCAGGACTTCCCCGGCGTCCTCTCGCACGTCCTCTCGCGCTGCCGGTTCGAGACCGACCTGTTCGTCTTCGGCAACCTGTCGATGGACACCCTCGACTACACCGGCCCGAAGGTGAACGAGGGGTCGAAGGGGGTCCTGCTGGGCGTCGGCGAGCCGGTGCGCGACCTGCCGGCGTCCTTCGCCGGCCCCGCCCCGGCGGGGGCGGGCGCCGTCGCGGCGTTCGCCCCCGGGGCCCTCTGCGTCGACGGGCCGGGCTGGGCCGCGGACCGGGGCTTCGCCGATCGGCTCGCCGCCGACCCCGCCGTCGCCGCGTGGCCCCTCGTCGCCCTCGTGGACGACGCGCGGGCCGCCGCGCGCGACACGCGTTCGTTCCTCTGGCACGTCTTCACCCGTTTCGAGCCGGCGGCCGACCTTTCCGCCAGGGAGCGCCGCGTCGTCCGCAACCACGTCGCGTTCACCCCGCCGGTCGTCGTCGACGCCCGGATGAAGCCCTGGATGCCGAAGGAGGTGGAGGCGGACCCCGCGACCGTCGCCCTCGTCGACCGGCGCTGGCGCGAGTACTTCCCCGACGGCCCCTGAGGCCCCGGGGGACCCGCGGCGGGGCCGGAATCCTCCGGCCCGTGGGACCTCCGTAGAATCGAGCCACCGTGCGGCCCGCGGTCGGAGAGTTCCTGGCGCGAAGCGGGGCGTTGACGCCTTCGGGCCTGAAGGCCACCCTCGACTGGCAGAAGACGCACGGGGGGACGATCGAGCGCGCCCTCCTGGCGAGCGGCACCGTCACCGAGACCGTCCTCGCCGAGGCGTTCTCGGCGTCGACGGGCCTCCCGGCGGCCGGGAGGGAGCGGCTCCTCGAGGCGGACCCCTGGGCGGTGGCGGCGCTGCCGCCCGACGCGAGGAGGCGGCTCCGCGCCCTCCCGTTCGAGAAGCTCGGCGGCGAGCTCCTCGTCGCCGTCTCCGACCCCGACAACCCCGTCCTCGGGACGGGCCTCGCCGCCGCGACGGGCTACGCGGAGATCCGGCTCTTCGCCGTCCCCGAGCCGGTCCTGGACGACCTCCTCTCGCACTGGGAGCGCGAGGAGCTCCGCCGCGCCGCCGAGCGGCGGCAGGAGCCGGCCGCCGAGGAGGAGCCCCCGGGCGAGGCGATCGAGAAGCTGGCCCGCGCCCTCCTGGTCGACGCGCTGCACGGCAGCGCCGACGGCTTCGAGCTGGGCGTCGACCGGCGCGGCGGCTACTCGCGGACGCACCACTTCGCCAGGCCCCCGCTCACGCGACGCCTCCCCGGGGCGGTCGTCCGCCAGCTGCTGACGTGGTTCCGGGGCAGGCTCGCTGCGGCCGACCCGACGGGCGGGGCGAGCTTCTTCGCGGAGGTCGACTCGGAGGAGACCGGGCGGACTCGCCTGCTCGTCGAGCTGACGGAGAAGGGGCCGGAGGGGATGCGTTTCCACTTCCGGGTCGCCGGCGCTTCGACCGAAGGCCCCTGCCCTCACGACGCCGCCGAGGGCGACGTCTTCTGCCCGGCCTGCGGCGCGCCGCTGTGAGGAGGCCGGCGCCCGGGTGGGGCTCGCGAAGCGGATGAGGGGCGGCGGAGCGGACCGGCGTTGCCGCCGAGGAGGGGGAGCCGCGGAGCGGCGCGGGGGAACGCCGGGCGGGTCCGGGTTCCCCCGATCCGCTTCAGCCCGGAGCGTTCCCCGGAGGCTGCGCCCCGCCGGGGCGCGGCCCTCCGCCGCGCCCGCCACGCCCCCTGCGGCGGCGCCGGCGGCTCCCGTCGTCTCGCTTCTCCGGTGAGGCCTGAGGGGCCTGCACGCCGCCGCCCTCCGGCCTCGCCCGGCCTTCCGGCGGCGCCTGCGGAGGCGGGGCGGGCCGGGCGACCTGGCCCGCCGGCCGTTCGGCCGCCTG
>RHKY01000050.1 GCA_008363385.1 Acidobacteriota bacterium
CATGGCGTCGAGGGCCGGCAGGACGTCCCCGAACTCCTTCTGGCGCTTCGGGTCGGCGGCGATCCAGGCGACGAGGTCCTTCTCCTGCTGCTCCTTGCGGGCGAGGAGGCCGCCGCGGTTGAGGCCCAGGAGCGTCCCCTCCGCGTTCTTCATCGAGTTGGCCAGGCCCCGCTTCCTGGGCGTCGTCTTCAGCTCGGTCTCCTTCGACCCCTTCGAGACCTCCTCGACGATCGCCAGCTGCTCCTTGGCCCGCCGGATGAGGCGGGGGTAGTACCACTCGGCCGTCTCCTTGATCTGGCCGTAGGTCTGGTGCCGCTCCGTCCGGCCGGGGTAGCCCGCCACGAAGACGAGGTCACCGGGGGCGACGCCACGCGGGGAGACCTTCAGGAAGTGCTTCGGGCGGTACGGGACGTTCTCCTTGGCGAAGGCGGCCGGCTTGCCGTCCTTGCCGACGTAGGCGCGGTAGAAGGAGAAGTCACCGGTGTGCCGGGGCCACTGCCAGTTGTCGGTCTCGCCGCCGTAGTTGCCGATCCCGGCCGGGGGCGCGTAGACGAGCCTCACGTCCTGGATCTCCATCTGGGCGATCTCGTAGTACTGCTTCCCCTCGAAGAAGGAGGCGACGCGGCAGCGCAGGCCGTCCTTCTCGCAGGCGGCCGTCCGCTCCTTGACCCGGCGCTCGATGGCGTCGTACCTCTGGCGGTCGGTCTGCTTCGGGTCGAGCTTGCCCAGGATCGCGTCGGTCACCTCCTGGACGGAGACGGTGACGTAGACGCGCGAGCCCGGGCCGGCCCAGAGCTCCTGGTCCTTCGTCCGGGCCAGGAAGCCGTCCTCGATCAGGTTCTTGTCGGGCGTCGAGTTGACCTGGAGGGCCCCCTGGACGCAGTGGTGGTTCGTGGCGATCAGCCCCTCCGGGGAGACGAACGAGGCGCTGCAGCCCCCCAGCGAGATGATGGCGCCCATCGGGAAGCCGGTCAGGTCGGCGAAGGCCTTCGGGTCCCCCGTGAAGCCCATCTCGACGAGCTTCGGGGCGAGGTCGGGGATCTGCTGGGGCATCCACATCCCCTCGTCCGCCCGCGCGGACGGGGCCAGGGCGAGAAGGCCCAGCAGGGCCAGGGTCGAGAATCGTTTGATCAAGGCGATCCCTCCTCCGCTCGGATGGCGGACGGCCGATCTTACGCACCGGCCCCGGCCAGGGTTGCTGGTCCCTATGATCCATGGGTGCTCCGGGTCTCGGCAGCCCTCTGCGCCCTGGTCCTCGTCGTCCGGCTGGTCTCCCCGGCCGAGGTACCGGGCCTCCTCGACCTGAGGCTCCTGGAGCTCTTCGTCGTCCTGATCGTGGCGGTGGAGTGCGCCCGCCGCTCCGCCCTGTTCGACCTCCTGGTCTCGGGGGTCCTGGCGCGGGTCCGCTCCGAGCGGGCCCTGGCCGCGGCGGCCGTCCTCACCGCGGGAGCGACGGCCGCGGCCGTCACGAACGACGTCGCCCTCCTCCTGGTCGTCCCCTTCACCCTCGCCTTCGAGCGGGTCGCCCCCGAGTTCGACCCGGCCCCGATCGTCGTCCTGGAGATCGCCGCCGCGAACCTCCTCGGGTGCCTGACGCCCTCGGGGAACCCCCAGAACCTCTTCCTCTTCGCGCGGGGCGGCTTCACCCCGTCCGGCTTCCTCGCGGCCCAGCTGCCGTGGGTGGCGGCGATGGCCGGGGCCCTCCTCCTCTGCGTCCCGGTCCTCGTCCCGCGCCGCCCCCTCCCGCCCGCTCCGGCCGTCGTCCTGAGGGTCCGCAAGCGGCTGGCGACGGCCGGGGTCGGCCTCCTCGTGGTCCAGGTCCTCTCGATCCTGGGCGTCCTCCCCCGGTACGCCCCGCTCCTGGCCGCGGTCCCGGCCGCGGCGCTCCTGGGGCGGGCCCTCTTGAAGACCGACTTCTCGCTCGTGGCGGTCTTCTCGTTCCTCTTCGTCGTGGTGGAGGGGCTGAGGCGGACGCCCGTCTTCGCCCAGCTCGACCCGATCCGGCACATCGGGGCGACCCCCGAGGCGTTCGTCCTGTCCGGGGCGCTCCTCTCCCAGGGGATCTCGAACGTCCCGGCCGCGATCCTGCTGGCGCCGTCGGCCGCGGCGGCCGGGGGAGGCGCCCTCTTCACCGGGCTCCTGTACGGCGTCAACGCGGGGGGAGCGGGGACGCCGATCGCCTCGCTCGCGAACCTGATCGGGGCGGACCTCTACGTGAGGGGCCGCCCCCTCCACGGGCGCTTCTGGCGCCTCTTCCTGCCGGTCTCCTTCGCCCTGCTCGGGGCCGGGGTCGCGGTCTCGCTCCTCCTGGTCCGCCTCCGTCCGGCCTGAAGCGGCACGGGGGCCCGGCGGGGGCGGCCGGCGCTTAGAATGGCCGGCGGTGATGCTCGACAAGGACCTCGTTCAGGCCCTGGACGACCTCCTGACGCGCGCCTTCGCCGAGGACGGCGAGGACGTCACCTCGCTCGCCGTCTTCGGGCCGTCGGCCCGGGTGGCCGGCGCGATCGTCTGCCGCGAGCCGGCGGTGGTGGCGGGCGTGGCCTTCCTCCCCCGCCTCTTCCGGTTCCTCTCCCCGCCGGCGCGGGCCGTGCCGCGGGTTGCGGACGGCACCCGGGTCGCCCCCGGGACCGTCCTGGCGGACGTGGAGGGGCCGGCCATCACGGTCCTGGCCGCCGAGCGGGTCGCCCTGAACCTCCTCCAGCGCCTCTCGGGGATCGCGACGCTGACGCGGACGTTCGTCTCGGCGGTCGAGGGGACTCCCGCCCGGGTCCTCGACACCCGCAAGACGACCCCCGGCCTGCGGCTCTTCGAGCGGTACGCCGTCCGGTGCGGCGGCGGGGAGAACCACCGGTTCGGCCTGGCGCACGCCTTCCTCGTGAAGGACAACCACGCCGACGGCTGCGGGAGCGTCTGGGACGCCACCCGCCGCGTCGTCGACTTCCGGGCGATCAACCCGGTCCTCTCCCGCCACCTCCTGGAGGTGGAGGCGCGGACGCTCGAGGAGGTCCACGACGCCCTCGACGCCGGCGCCGAGCGGGTCCTCTTGGACAACATGAGCGTCGCCGCCATGAGGCAGGCCGTGCGGGACGTCCGGCTGTTCGAGGAGGCCACCGGGATCCGGGTCGAGCTGGAGGCCTCGGGCCGGATGGACCCGGCCAAGGCGCGACAGACCGCGCGGGCCGGGGTCGACTTCGTCTCGGTCGGGGCGCTCACGCACTCGGTGAGGGCGGTGGACATCGCCCTCGACGTCCACGTCGCCCCCTCGCGCGTCCGGGCGGTGCCCGCCGAGGCGCGGGCCGGCCCGGGACCCCGGCGGAAGGCCCGGAGGTGACCGACCGCTTCCCGGCCCGCACGCGCGTCCCGGCGCTCGTCATCGGGACCGGGATCGCGGGCCTCTCGGCCGCTCTGGGCCTGGCCCGGCGCGGCGTCCGTGTCCTCCTCGTCACGAAGGCCGCCGAGCCGGAGGACTGCAATACCGCCTGGGCCCAGGGCGGCATCATCTACTCGGGGCGGAAGGACTCGCCGGCCTCGCTCGTCAAGGACGTCCTCCGGGCGGGCGCCGGGCTGTGCAACCCGGAGGCGGTGAAGCTCCTGGCCGCGGAGGGCCCCCGGGTCGTCCGCGAGATCCTGATCGAGGAGGCGGGCGTCCCGTTCTCGCGCTCCCGCTCGGGCGACCTCGACTTCACGCGCGAGGGCGCGCACTCGGTCGCCCGGATCGTCCACGCGGCCGACGCCACCGGGCGGGCCATCGAGGCCGCCCTCCTGGCCCGGGTCCGGCGCGAGAAGCGCGTGACCGTCTGGGCCGAGGCGACCGCGGTCGACCTGATCACCGCCCGCCACCACTCCACCGACGTGGCGCAGCGCTACGCGCTCCAGGACCCCTGCCTCGGGGCCTACCTGCTCGACCGCGCGGGGCGCGTCCACACCGTCCTGTCCGACTTCACGGTCCTGGCCACGGGCGGGGTGGGGCGGCTCTTCCTCCACACCTCCAACACCCGCCACGCGATCGGGGACGGGGTGGCGATGGCCGAGCGCGCCGGCGCGGCGGTCGTGAACCTGGAGTACGTCCAGTTCCACCCGACGACCCTCTACCACGAGGACGCCGAGGGGTTCCTCATCTCCGAGTCGCTCCGGGGCGAGGGGGCGGTCCTCGTCAACCGCGCGGGCGAGGCCTTCATGCGCCGGTACGACCCGGAGCGGAAGGACCTGGCGCCGCGTGACGTCGTGACCCGGGCCATCGTCGAGGAGATGACGAGCCGGGGGGACCCGTGCGTCTACCTCGACCTGGCCCACAACTACCGCGCCCGCGAGGGCCAGTCGATCCACGACCGGTTCCCGACGATCGGCGAGACCTGCGCCCGCTTCGGAATCGACATCGCCAAGGAGCCGATCCCCGTCGTCCCGGCCGCCCACTACTTCTGCGGCGGCGTCCTCTGCGACCTGGAGGGGCGGACGACGATCCGCCACCTCTACGCCGTCGGGGAGACGAGCTGCACCGGCGTCCACGGGGCGAACCGGCTGGCCTCCACCTCCCTCCTCGAGGGGCTCGTCTGGGGGACGCGGGCCGCCGAGTCGATCGCCCAGCGGCTCCGCGCCGAGCGCCGCTTCCCCGAGTCGATGTTCGCGGCGATCCCGGACTGGAAGGCCCCGGGGGACGCGCGCAACGAGGACCCGGCGCTCGTCCAGCAGGACTGGACGACGATCCGGAACACGATGTGGAACTACGTCGGGATCGTGAGGACCGAGGAGCGGCTGCGCCGCGCCGTGGCCGACCTGCGGGACCTCGAGAAGCGGCTGAACCGCTTCTACCACGTCACGAAGGTCTCCAAGGCGATCGTCGACCTCGTCCACGGCGTCCACGGCGCCCACCTGATCGCGCAGGCCGCCCTGAAGAACCCGGTCTCGCGCGGCTGCCACTACCGCAAGAACTGAGGTCCCCTCCCCGCCTCGCGGCGCCGGAGGGGCCGGACTCCAGGAGGACCGATGAGAACCCTCTCCCGCGTCGCCCCCCTCGCCGCCGCCGCGCTCCTGGCTCTCGCCGCCCCGGCCCAGCAGCCGGCCGGTTACAGCGGCCACGGCGCCGAGAGCGTCCCGCCCGAGGTGCTCGCCCGGTTCGCCCCGGCGCCCCTCCCGTCGGAGCTCTCCCGGAGGATCCAGAGCCTGATGGACGTCCGGTCGCCCGGCGGGGGCCAGCTCTCCCCGGACGGCAAGCGCCTCTACTTCTCCTGGACCGTCACGGGCACGCCCCAGGTCTGGCGGCTCGACGGCCCGAACACCTTCCCGGTCCAGATGACCGGCGGCGAGGACCGGACGAGCCTCGTCGACGTCACGCCCGACGGCAAGACCCTCGTCCTGTCGCGCGACCGGAAGGGGGAGGAGAACCCGGGCCTCTACCTGATGCCGGCCGACGGCGGGCCTCTGAAGGCGGTCCAGCACCTCCCCGGCGTCCAGACGGCGTTCGAGCTCGTCAGCGACGACGGGAGGTGGCTCTACTTCCGGTCGAACGAGAAGAAGCGCGACGCCTACGCGATCTACCGCTACGAGCTGGCGACGGGGAAGAGGGAGGTCGTCTTCGAGGAGCCCGGCCTCTGGGGCGTCGCCGACTTCCGCCCCGACGGCCGCCTCCTCCTCTACAAGGCGACCGGCTCGCTCCGCGGCGAGTACTGGGAGTGTGACCCTGTGAAGAGGACGAAGACGCCGCTCCTGGGCGTGGAGAAGCCGGGCGAGTACCGGGCGCAGTACGGCGCGGCGGAGGGGCAGCTCGTCGTCGTGACGCCCGAGTTCGGGGAGTTCCGCCGCGGCTACGAGCTCTCCTCGGGGAAGTGGACCCCGATCACGCCCGAGCTGAGGTGGGACGTCTCCGGCGCCGGCCTCGACCGGGCCAGGACGAAGCTCTTCTACTCGGTGAACGAGGGGGGCTACGGCCGGGTGCACGTCCTCGACGCGAAGACGTTCCGGCCGGTCGAGATGCCGGAGCTCCCGCCGGCCGACCAGTACGCGTTCGGCTCGACGACCGACGACGGCCGGTACACCGTCTTCTCGGTCGGCACCGCCACCGCCCCGCCGCAGAGCTGGGTCTACGACTGGGGCGAGAAGAAGCTGACGCGGTGGGTCGTCCCGAGCGCGCCCGAGGTCGACACGGCCTCGTTCGCGGTGGCGACGCTTCAGCACTACCCGGCGCGCGACGGGACGATGATCCCGGCCTTCGTCCGCCGCCCGAAGGTCTGCGACCCGGCCCCGTGCCCGGTGATCGTCCAGTTCCACGGCGGGCCCGAGGGGCAGGCCACCCCGGGCTTCTCGCCGATGGCCCAGCTCTGGGTCGACGCCGGCTACGTCCTCGTGGAGCCGAACGTCCGCGGGAGCGACGGGTACGGCAAGAGCTGGCTCGACGCCGACAACGGCCCGAAGCGCCTCGCGGTCCTCACCGACATCGAGGACGCCGCCGCGTGGGCCCGGAAGGCCTTCGCCGCCGGCGGCACTGCGCCGAAGGTGGGCGTCATGGGCGGCAGCTACGGCGGCTACGCGACCCTGATCGCCATGACGAGGTTCGCGGGCGCCTACGACGCCGGCGTCTCGATCGTCGGCATCTCCAGCCTGGTCACCTTCCTCCAGAACACCGCCCCGTACCGCCGGGTCCTCCGGGCCTCCGAGTACGGCGACCTCGAGAAGGACCGGGCGGCGCTCGTCGAGCTGTCGGCCGTCACCCACATCGACAAGCTCGCCTCGCCGCTCCTCCTGATCCAGGGGGCGACGGACCCGCGGGTGCCGGCGGGGGAGTCGATCCAGATGTACGAGGCGGCGAGGAAGAAGGGGGTCCCGACGGGCCTCGTCGTCTTCGCCGACGAGGGGCACGGGGCGCAGAAGCGCGAGAACCGCGTCCTGCAGACGGGGCACGCCTTCCTCTGGTTCGAGAAGTACCTGAAGGGGAAGGACGCCGCCGCTCCGCCGACGAAGTAGGCTCCGGGCGCGAACCTCCCCGTCCCCGCGACGTAACACGATCGGGCCGCCCGGGGCGGCCCCAGGAGGAACCATGCCCCGATCCCTTCCCCCCCGACCCGGCCTCGTCGCGGCGCTCCTCGGCTCGGTCGCCCTCGCCGCCGCGCTTTCCTTCCCCGCGATGGCCGCGCCCCAGACGGCGTACAAGGGCCACGGCGCCGACAGCGTCCCGCCCGAGGTGATCGCCCGGTACGCCCCGAAGCCGCTCCCTCCGGACCTGGCGCGGCGGATCCAGTCGATGATGGACGTCCGGGCGCCCGGCATGGGCCTGCCGTCCCCGGACGGGTCGAAGCTCTTCTTCGGCTGGTCGGTCACCGGGACGCCGCAGGTCTGGCGGCTGGACGGCCCGAACACCTTCCCCGTCCAGCTGACGGGGGGCGAGGACCGGACGACGATCGCCGACACCTTCCCCGACGGGAAGACGCTCGTCCTCCAGCGCGACCGGAAGGGCGAGGAGAACCCCGGCCTCTACCTGATGCCGGCCGCCGGCGGGCCGCTCACCGCGGTCCAGCACGTCAAGGGAGTCCAGACCTTCTTCCAGTTCGTCTCCGCGGACGGGAAGTGGGTCTACTACGTCTCGAACGACCAGAAGCCCGATTCGTACACGGTCTACCGCTGGAACGTCGAGACGAGGCAGAAGGAGGCGCTCGTCACCGAGCCCGGCCTCTGGAGCGTCGCCGACCACCGGGAGGACGGGACGCTGCTCCTGTCGAAGGCGACCGGCTCGCTCACGTCCGAGTACTGGGAGTGGTCCCCCGCCGTCCGGAAGCTGACGCCCCTCCTCGGGCAGGACAAGCCAGAGGAGTACCAGGCGGTCTACGGCGCCAAGGCGGGGCAGCTCGTCGTCCTGACGCCGAAGCTGGGCGAGTTCCGCCGCCTCTGCCGGTACGAGGGGGGCCAGCTCATCCCGCTGACGGGGGACCTCCGGTGGGACGTCTCCGGGTTCAGCGTGGACGAGGCGAAGACGCGGGTCCTCTACACCGTCAACGAGGCGGGCTACACGAAGCTCTTCGCGCTCGACGCGAGGAGCTTCCTGCCGGTCGCGCTTCCGAAGCTCCCCGAGGGGGCCGACCACGTCTACGCCGGCGCGACGACCCGGGACGGCCGCTTCACGACGTTCGGCGTCGAGACGGCGAAGGCCCCGAGGACGTCGTACGTCTTCGACTGGAAGAGCGGCTCCCTCGTCCGCTGGGTGGTGCCGAGCGCCCCGGAGATCGACACCTCCACGTTCGCCGCCGCCACGCTCGAGTCGTACCCGGCCCGCGACGGGACGCCGATCCCGGTCTTCGTCCGCCGCCCGAAGGCGTGCGACCCGGCCCCGTGCCCGGTCGTCGTCGAGTTCCACGGCGGTCCGGAAGCGCAGGCGCAGCCGGGCTTCTCGACGTACGCGCAGATGTTCGTCGACGCCGGCTTCGTCTTCGTCGAGCCGAACGTCCGCGGGAGCGACGGGTACGGGCGGACCTGGCTGGACGCCGACAACGGCCCGAAGCGGCTGAAGATCTGGACCGACATCGAGGACGCCGCGACGTGGGCCCGGAAGGCCTTCGCCGCCGGCGGGAAGGCCCCGAAGGTGGGCGTGATGGGGGGGAGCTACGGGGGCTACTCGGCGCTCGTGGCGATGACCCGCTTCGCGGGCGCCTACGACGCGGGGGTCTCCATCGTCGGCATCTCGAACCTCCTGACGTTCCTGGAGAACACCGCCCCGTACCGGCGGATCCTCCGGATCACCGAGTACGGCGACCCCCAGAAGGACCGCGAGGCCCTCCTGGAGCTCTCCGCCACGACGCACATCGGCAAGCTGAAGGCGCCGCTCCAGGTCCAGCAGGGCGCCAGCGACCCGCGCGTCCCCGTCGGCGAGGCGATCCAGATGTACGAGGCGGCGGTGAAGACCGGCGTCCCGACCGAGCTGATCGTCTTCGCCGACGAGGGGCACGGCGCCGGCAAGCGGGACAACCAGGTCCTGATGATCGGGCACTCGCTCCGCTTCCTGGAGACCCACCTGAAGGGGGAGGCGGCGAAGAAGTAGGCGGCCCCCCGGTCACGCCGGGACGACGACGCGGACGGTCCCCAGCGGCGGGCCCACCGTCAGCGGCGTCGTCCCGGCGGCCTCTCCGTCGACCTGGGCCTCGACCTCGTAGCCTTCGAGCGACCGGATCGTGACGCTCCGGACCGGGAGCCGCTCGACCTCCGGGAGGGCGAGGTGCCCGCCCTTCCCGCGGGCGAGCCGCGCGAAGTACCGGAGGAGGCCCGCCGTCGAGCGGCCCGCGTAGACGACGAGGTCCAGGAGGTCGTCCGAGGGGTCGGCCGCGGGGGCGAGGAGGAAGTCGCCGCCGTACCGGCGCGTGTTGGCGGCCACGACGATCGTCCCCTCCTTGCGGAACGGACGCCCCGCTGCGTCGACCCCCGCGGCCTCGAGGCGGGGGAACTCGTACCGGAGCCACGCGGCGACCGCCGTCACTCCGAACCCGGCCCGGCCGAGGAGACGCTTGAGGGCGGGGCGGGCGCCTCCCATCACCCGGGCCTCGTAACCGACGCCGGCGGCCAGGAGGCAGGCGCGGCCCGCCGCGGGCCAGACCGTGACCGGCCTCGTCCGGGTCGAGGCGAGGTGGGCCTCGGCCGAAGCGACGGCGGTCCCGAGCCCCAGCTCCCGCGCCACGACGTTGGCGGTGCCGGCGGGGAGGATCGCGAGCGGGACGCCGGTCCCCACGAGCGCCAGCGCCGCCTCGCCGACCGTGCCGTCCCCCCCGCAGACGGCGACGACGTCCAGCCGCTCCGGGAGACGGGAGGCGACGAGACCGGTCGCCGTGCCCGGACCGGTCGTCGGCACCAGCGCGAGGTCGAGGCCGCAGGCACGCCAGCGCGCCGCCAGCGACTCCAGCTGCCGGCCCCGGTCGCGCGCCCCCGCCTTCGGGTTGAAGACGAGGAGCCCCCGCCGCGGCGGGCTCATCCTTCGAACAGCGGCGCCGTCCCCCCACGCGGCGTCAGCCCGAGGTGCCGGTAGGCCAGCGCCGTGGCGACCCGCCCCTTCGGCGTCCGCGCCAGGAACCCCGACTGGAGGAGGAAGGGCTCGTAGAGGTCCTCGAGCGTCCCCTTGTCCTCGCCGAGCGAGTGGGCGAGCGCCGAGAGCCCGACCGGGCCGCCGCCGAAGCGCTCGACGATGACGAGCAGGATCCGACGGTCCAGCTCGTCCAGGCCGTGGCCGTCCACCTCCAGCTTGTCGAGCGCGCGCCGGGCCTCGCCGGCGGTGATGGAGGTCGCCCCCGCCACCTCGGCGTAGTCCCGCACGCGGCGGAGGAGGCGGTTGGCGATCCGGGGGGTCCCGCGGCTCCTCCGCGCGATCTCCTCGGCCCCCTCGGGCTCGATCGGGCAGCCGAGGATCTGGGCCGAGCGGACGACGATCCGCCGGAGGGCGTCGGGGTCGTAGTAGTCGAGCCGGTGGGTGATCCCGAAGCGCGCGGCGAAGGGCTGGGAGAGGAGCCCTGCGCGGGTCGTGGCCCCGACGAGCGTGAACGGCGCCAGCTTCAGCTCGACGGTCCGGGCTCCGGGCCCGCTGCCGATGACGAGGTCGAGCTTCCCGTCCTCCATCGCCGGGTAGAGGATCTCCTCGACGGACGGCGGGACCCGGTGGATCTCGTCGATGAAGAGGACGTCGCCCGGCGCCAGGTTCGTCAGGATGGCCGCGAGGTCCCCCGCCTTCTCCAGGACCGGGCCCGCCGTGACGCGGATCTGCGCCCCCAGCTCGTGGGCCACGATGTGGGCGAGCGTCGTCTTCCCCAGGCCGGGGGGCCCGAACAGGAGGACGTGGTCGAGCGGCTCGCGGCGCCTGCGGGCCGCCTCGACGAAGACGCCGAGCGTCTCCTTGAGCTTCGGCTGGCCGTCGAACTCGGCGAGGCGCTGCGGGCGGAGCGTCACCTCCGGCGCGTCCTCGCGCTCCTGCTTGACGCCGGAGAGGAGGCGCTCGTCCACCTACCGCGCCAGCGACCTCAGCGCCGCCTGGAGGAGGGCGGAGAGGTCGTGCTCGTCGGCCTCGCGCGAGGCCGCCGCCACGGCGGCCTCCGCCTGGGCGGGCCGGTAGCCGAGGTTCAGGAGGGCTTCCACGGCGTCGCCCGCGGCCGACGTCCGCGGGACCGCCCCGCGCGCCGGGGGGCCGGGGACGAGGTCGGAGAGCTTCTCCTTCAGCTCGAGGCCGAGCCGCTCGGCGAGCTTCTTGCCGACGCCGGGGATCGTGGCCAGCCTCCGGGCGTCCTGCGCGGCGATGGCCGCGACGAGCTCGGGCAGCGGGAGGCCCGACAGGACCGTGAGCGCCACCCGCGGGCCGATCCCCGAGACCGACAGGAGCCGCTCGAAGAGCCGGCGCTCCTCCGGGGTCGAGAAGCCGAAGAGGAGGAGGGCGTCCTCGCGGACGTGCGTGTGGACGTGGAGCGTGACCCGCTCCCCCGGAGGCGGCAGCGCCGTGTACGTCCCGAGCGGGACCGAGACCTCGTACCCGACGCCGCCCACGTCGACGAGGACGTGGTCGGGCCGGCTCTCCAGGAGGACGCCCGACAGGCGGCCGATCACGTCGGGCCCTCCTCGGAGGCGCCCGGCGGCGCCCCGGCGTCCGGGCGGCGCGCCGGGAGGCCCATCAGGTCAGTCGCGCCCCCCGAACCGGGCGAGGAGCTCCTTGTTGACGGTGATCTTCGTCTCGGCCCGCTTCCGCGCCACCATCGCCTGCAGGAGCCGTCCCGACTTCTGGTTCTTCAGCCGGTCCCGGATCTCCTCTCGCTGCGCCTCGAAGGCGGCCTGGTCGAACGCGGTCTTCTCGAGCAGCTGGAACGCCACGGCCCCGCGGTCCGGCACCAGGAGCGGACCCTTCACGGCGCCCGGCTCCGCGGCGAAGGCGGCGTCGAGGAGGGCCTTGGGCGACCCGAGCGTGCCGACCGGGCCGTTCTTGCCGAACGAGTCGGCCGTCTCGACCTTGGCGCCGACCGCGGCCGCGACCGACTCCAGCGTGGCGCCCGGGGTCATCGCCGCCCTCAGCGCCGAGAGCGTCGCGTCGTCCTGCTTCTTCTTGACGAGGTCCCCGGTGACCCGCGCCTTGACGTCGGCGAACGCGGGCATCCCCGGCTTCTTGACGTCGACGAGCTTGACGATGGCCTCGCCGCGGGCGGTCGAGACGGGGTCGGAGACCTCGTTCAGCGAGAGGGAGAAGAGGGCCTGCGAGAAGGCCGGGTTGAACCCGATCCCGGCCGGCGCGTCGCTCTTGCCGACGAACTCCGTCTCGTTGAACGTCACGAGGGGGCCGGTCATCGCCCGCAGCTGGTCGTCGGACGGCTTTCCGCCCTCCCGGGCGAGCCGGTCGGCGACGTCCCGCGCCATCCGCTTCGTCTCGTCGGCCGCGCGCTCGTCCTGGAGGCGGGCCTTGATCGCGGCGGCGACGTCGAAGAGGGGCTGGATCCGCTCGGAGCGCTTCTCGAGGACCTGGATGACGTGGAAGCCGAAGGCCGACTTGACGGGGCCGACGATCGCGTTCGGCTCCGCGGAGAAGGCGGCGTCCTCGAACTCCTTGACCATCCGCCCCCGCTCGAAGAAGCCGAGGTCCCCCCCGGAGGCCTTCGAGCCGGTGTCCTCGGACTCGGCCTTGGCCAGGGCGGCGAAGTCGGCGCCGGCGTCGAGCTTCTTCTTGGCGGCCTCGGCCTTGGCGCGCGCGGCGGCCTCGGAGGCGGGCGTCCCGTCGGTCTTGTAGAGGACGTGGCGGGCCTTGACCTCCTCCTTCTTCTTGTAGGCGTCCAGGTTGGAGTTGTACTCGTTGGCGACCTCGGCGTCGGTGACGGTGACCGTCTGCCGCACCTTGGCCGTCTCGACGAGGAGGTACTTCGCCTTCCGCTTCTCGGGCTGGAGGTAGGCCCCGGGGTTCTCGCGGAAGTAGGCCTCGGCCTCGGCGTCCGAGACCGTCGGGGCCGTCCCGGGGGCGGCCGGGAGGAGGACGTACGACATCTTCGCCTTGACCGTCCGGGCGGCGAAGTCGTCCCGGAGCTCCTCGTCCGAGACGAAGACCGTCTCGGTGAGGTAGCGGTTCAGCTTCTCGAGGAGGAGCTGCTCCCGCGTCTGCTGCTCGAACTCGGCCGCCGTGACGCGGATCGAGGCGAGGACGCGCCGGTAGGCCTGCTCGCCGACGAAGGCGCCGTCCTTGAGGAAGAGGGGCCGCCCCTGCGAGTCCTTCATCCCCAGGATCCGGGCCTTCAGCTCCTCGTCCGTCACCCCGAGGCCGAGCCGCGCGGCCTCCACGTGGAACAGCTGCCGGCTGATCAGGTTCTCGAGCACCGTCTTCGGCAGGTCGAGGGCCTTGACCAGCTCGGGCGAGAAGCTGGGGCCGTAGAGCTGGCGGTAGCGGTCCTCGGTGTCGCGGTACTCGCGCTGGAACTCGCCGACCGTGATCCGGTGCGAGCCGACCTGGGCCGCCAGGTCGGTGTCCCTCCCGGCCCCCGCCGTCCCCATCCCCCAGTCGACGAAGACGAAGACGACGAAGATCGCGATGACGATCCAGAGGACCCACTTGAGCTGCTTGAAGTTCTCGCGGAATGTCTTGAGCATGCCTCTTCCCCGGGGGGCGCGCCTCCGTACCGGACGGCGCAGAGTCCGCCACGATAGCGCACCGCCCGCCTCCCGGTAAAGGGAGGCGTTGCAGGTGCTTTATACTGAATTTTCCGGCCTCCCGCGGGGCCGGCGCTACAGCCATGGCCGAGAAGAACTCCCACGGTCGCAGGTACGAGGTCGAGCTCGACTGGTGGTACGTCTCCAAGGAGACCCTCCGGAAGGCCCTCGTCGCCTTCGCCGTCCTCGCCGTGGCCGTCGTCTGGGGCGTCTACGCCTACACCCACCGCGAGGAGAGCCTCCTCAAGAGGGCCCAGCGCGAGCTGGCCACCGCCGAGGAGCTCCTCGGGAAGGCCCGTAACCTCCCCGAGGCGAAGAGGTTGACCGACGAGCTGACCACCGCCGCCGGCAAGGTCGCCGAGGCCCGGGAGGAGCTCGAGAAGGGCCGCCCGCAGTTCGCCGTCAACGACGCCCTGGAGGCCCAGGCCATCGCCAAGAGGCTCCTGGGGGGGATCTCCTCGGCCCGGGGGGACGCCACCGTCCTGGAGGCCGCCGGGAAGGTGGAGGTCCAGCGCGCCAGCCGGGCCACCTGGGAGCCGGCCCGGATCGGCCTGCAGCTCTACGAGGGCGACTTCCTGAAGACCGGCAGCAACGGCGCCGCCGACGTGATGGCCGCCGACGGGACGATGTACCGGATCCGGCCCGAGACGCTCTTCGAGGTCCACCGCTCGCTGACCTCGGGCGCGGGGGCCGACGGCCGCACCCGGCGGTCCGAGATCAAGTTCATCGTCGGGACCGTCGACATCGACACGGGCGACAGCTCCAGCTCGACGGTCATGACCGACGCCGCGCGCGCGGAGATCGCCTCGCGGTCGCGGGTCGGCGTCGACGTCGACCAGTCGAAGGCGACCGGCCTGTCCACGTACCGGGGCTCGGCGACGCTGGCCACCGGGGACACCCGCGTCACCGTCGGCGAGCGGGAGCGGGCCGTCGCCGCCTACGGGGGGGGCGGGATCAGCGCCAAGACGCGGATCCCCGACGCCCCGTCGCCCCGCCGCCCCGAGGACGGGAGCGTCTACGACCTGAAGGCCCGCGCCCCCATCCACCTCGCCTGGACGCCGGTCCGGGAGTCGGTGCGCTACCGGCTGCAGATCGCCCAGAGCCGGCTCTTCGTCCCCGACTCGATCATCGTCGACCTCTCCGACCGCACGCGGCCCGAGGCCGACGTCACCGTCAACGAGGAGGGGTCCTACTTCTGGCGGGTCGCCGCGCTCGGCAAGGGCGGCCTCGCCTCCGAGTGGTCCGCCGCGCGGCGGTTCAAGGCGACCGCCGGCGGGAGCAAGCTCGGCGCGCCCGACACCGTCCCCCCGGACCTCGTCCTGGCCCGCCCCCAGGTGAACGGGACCATCGTCATCGTCTCCGGGAAGACCGAGGCGGGGGCCAGCGTCACGGTCAACGGCGAGCCCGCCGACCCGGACTCCACCGGCGGCTTCAAGAAGATCATCTCGATCCACCGGGAGGGGCTGAACGTCGTCGAGGTGAAGGCGGTGGACGGCGCGGGCAACCAGACGGTCCGCTCCGAGAACGTCGTCATCCAGTACTTCTGACCGACCGCTCCGGCGGGAGCCCGCCGACGAAAGGAAAACGCGTCCTTGGGCCTTCGTTCGCTCTTCTCGTTCCTCTCCTCCGACCTGGCGATCGACCTCGGGACGGCGAACACGCTCGTCTTCGCCGAGGGGCACGGGATCGTCGTGCGCGAGCCGTCCATCGTGGCCGTGAACAAGATCACGAACAAGGTGGAGGCCGTCGGCGCCGCCGCCAAGGAGATGCTCGGCCGCACGCCCGGGAACATCGTCGCCATCCGCCCGATGAAGGACGGCGTCATCGCCGACTTCGAGATCACCGAGCGGATGCTCGACTACTTCATCAAGAAGGCGCAGGGGCGCGCGTCGCTCTTCCGCCCGAAGATCGTCATCTCGGTCCCCTCGGACATCACGCAGGTCGAGAAGCGGGCCGTGAAGGACTCGGCGCTGCAGGCCGGCGCCAGCGAGGTCTTCATCATCGAGCAGGCCATGGCCGCCGCGATCGGGGCGGGGCTCCCGATCACCGAGCCGACCGGGAACATGATCATCGACATCGGCGGCGGGACGACGGACGTCGCGGTGATCTCGCTGGCGGGGATCGTCTACTCCCGCTCCGTGCGCGTGGCCTCGAACGAGATGGACGAGGCGATCATCCAGTACGTCAAGCGGAAGTACAACCTCTTGATCGGCGAGCGGACGGCCGAGCAGATCAAGACCGAGATCGGCTCGGCCTTCCCCCTGGACGAGCCGCTGTCGATGGAGGTGAAGGGGCGCGACCTCGTGGAGGGGATCCCGAAGACGCTCACGCTCACGGACGCCGAGGTGCGCGAGGCGCTCGCCGAGACCGTGGGGATCATCGTGGACGCCGTCCGCGTCGCCCTCGAGAAGACGCCGCCGGAGCTCTCCGCCGACATCATGGACAAGGGGATCGTCCTGACCGGCGGCGGCGCGCTCCTGAAGAACCTCGACCGCCGCCTGCGGGAGGAGACGGGACTCCCGATCACGATCGCCGAGGAGCCGCTCGCCTCGGTGGCGCTCGGCACCGGCGCCATGCTCGCCGACGTCGACCTGCTCCGGAAGATCAGCATCGACTAGCGAGGCCGTGCCGACGCCCCCCGCCGCCTTCCCCCGCCGACCGGAGGTGCTCCTGGCCATCCTCCTGTCGGGGTGCGTGGCGGCCCTCTCCCTGCAGGTGCGGCGCTCCGACGGGGGGACGACCGCGGAGCGGTGGCTGCTCGAGGTCTCCGGCGTCCTCGTCCGCGTCGTGGCCGGCGCGCGCTCCGTCGCCGCGGACGTCGTCTCCTGGAGCGCCACGCGCGGCCGCCTCCTGGAGGAGAACGCCGCGCTGAGGAGCCGCACGGTCGCGCTGGAGGCCGAGCTCCTCAGGCTCCGGGACGCCGACCGCGAGAGCCGGAGGCTGGCGGCGCTCCTGGGCGCCGTGCCGTCCCCCCCGCGGGGGACGCAGCCGGCCCGGCTGATCGCCCTGACGACGTCGGGCCCCTTCCGCTCGGCCCTGCTGGACCGGGGGAGGGAGGACGGCCTCCTCCCCGGGTCGGTCGTGGTGGGGGTGGAGGGCCTCCTCGGACGGGTGGTCGGGCTCTCCCGCACGACGGCGCGCGTGCAGCTCCTCGGGGACCGCCTCTCGGCCGTCGGGGTCGTCCTCCCCCGGACGGGGCGCCTCGCCGTGGCGCGCGGGGACGGGGCCGGGGGCGCCCGGCTCGAGTACGTCCCGGCCATCGCGGACGTCCAGCCCGGCGACCTCGTCGTCAGCTCGGGGACGGACGGGGTCTACCCGCGCGACCTGCCGCTCGGGACGGTCGCGGAGGTCCGCCGCGCCGGCGCGGTCCTCTTCCTCGACGTCGCCCTCCGGCTCGCCGCCTCCCCCCAGGCCGAGCCGGTCGTCTTCGTCCTCCCCCCGCCCGTCCCGGCCGACGCCCGGGAGGTGGAGGGTCCCTCGCCGGGCGAGCCGGCGCCGAAGGGGACGCCGTGAGGTGGCTGCGGGTCCCCGCGCTCGTCCTGGCGGCGGTCGCCGGGGCCCTCTCCCTGGGGGCCCTGCGCGTCCCCTCCCCGCCCGACCTCCTCCTCCTGCCGGTCGCCGAGGTGGCGCGGCGCGGCCTCCCCGTCCCGGCGATGCTGGCCGGCCTCCTCGTCGGCCTCGTGGAGGACGCCCTCCGCGTGCCGCCGCGGCTCCTGGGGCTGCACGCCTTCTCGAAGGTCCTCCTCGGCTACCTTCTCGCCGCCATCGCCGCTCGCACCCTCGTCGAGAAGCCCCTGGCCGTCGCCACGACGCTGGCCCTGTCGGTGGCGCTCGAGAGCGCGATCCTCTCGCTCCTCCTCTGGGTCCTCCGGGGGGAGGCCCTCGGCCCCGACCCGCTCTCCCTCCTCGTCCGCGCGGTCTCGACCGGGCTCGTCGGGGCGCTCCTCCTGGCGGCCTCTCACGTCCCCTGGCGCGCCCGGCTCGCCGCCTTCCGGCGGCGGAAGGTGAGGTGACGCCGTGCCGGCGAGCGCCCGCGAGGACCGCCGCCCCGTCCTCTTCCGGATCGAGGCGCTGGGGGCCGGCGCGTGGGCCGTCTTCATCGGCCTCCTCGTCGTCTACTGGGTCCACCAGGTCCTCCGGGGGGACGAGTACGCGCGGCAGGCGGAGAACAACCGCCTCCGCTCGGTCCCGATCGTGGCGCCCCGCGGCTTCATCCTGGACCGGAACGGGACGCCGCTGGCCGAGAACGAGCCCTCCTTCAGCCTCCTCCTCTACCGCCGGGAGACGAAGGACCTCGACGCCTCCCTGCGGTTCGCCGCGGGCCTCCTGGGCCGGGAGGCCGACGAGCTGAGGCGGCGCGTGGAGCGCGACCGGGCCGCCTACGACTTCGTCCCGATCGTCCTGGAGGACAACCTGACGCTGGCCGAGGTGGGGGCCGTCGAGGCCCGCGCGCTCGAGCACCCGGAGTTCGTCGTCCAGACCTCCGAGAGGCGCGTCTACAAGGAGGGGGCCGTGGCGGCCCACCTCCTGGGCCACCTCGGCGAGGCCTCGACCGAGCAGCTCCTGGGCCGGGCGGGCCGCGTGAGGCCGGGGGACCGGGTGGGCCAGAAGGGGGTCGAGGCCGTCTACCAGGACCTCCTCTCGGGAACGTCGGGAGCGCGGACGTTCGTCATCGACTCGTTCGGGCGCGAGGTGACCGAGCTGGCGCGCGCCGAGCCCCGGGCCGGGAACACCCTCGTCCTGACGGTCGACCTCCCCCTCCAGCGCCTCGCCGAGGAGCTCTTCGGGGACCAGGTGGGGGCCGCCGTCGTCCTCGACCCGCGGACGGGGGAGATCCTCGCGATGGTCTCCTCCCCCGCCTACGACCCGAACGTCTTCACGAGGCGGATGTCCCAGCAGGAGTGGGACGAGATCCTCCGCCACGAGGGCAAGCCGCTCAACAACCGGGTCCTGCAGAACGTCTACTCCCCCGGCTCGGTCTTCAAGGCGATCGTCGCGTGGGCGGCGCTCGTCCACGGGACGAACCCCGCCGAGCGGGTCGTCTGCACCGGGGGGGCGAGCTTCTACGGCCGGACCTTCCGCTGCCACGGCGTCCACGGCAGCGTCGACCTGCCGACCGCCCTCCAGGTCTCCTGCGACGTCTACTTCTACACGATGGGAAAGCGCCTCGGCGTCGACGCGATCGCCGAGGCCTCCGGCCTCTTCGGCCTCGGGCGGCCGACCGGGATCGACCTGGCGCACGAGAAGACCGGCGTCGTCCCCTCGACGTCCTGGAGCCTCTCGGCCCGCAAGCACCCCTGGTACCCCGGCGAGACGATCTCGGTGGCCATCGGGCAGGGCCCGCTCCTCACCTCCACGTTGCAGGTCGCCCGGGCCTTCGCCGCGATCGCCAACCCCGACGGCGCGCTGCCGACCCCCCACCTGTTCCACATCGGCGAGCACGTCGCCACGCGCGAGCGATTCGCCTACCGCCCCCCCTCGCGGGAGTCGGTCCCCTTCCCGCCGGGTGTCCGCGAGCCGATCGTCGAGGGGCTCTGGCGCGTCGTGAACGCCCCCGGCGGGACCGCCTACTCCTCGCGGGTCCCCGGCGCCGAGATCTGCGGCAAGACGGGCTCCGTCCAGGTCGTGGCCCAGAAGGACACGAAGAAGGCGCACCTCCTCCCCGGGCACCTGAAGGACCACGGGTGGTTCGCGGGGTTCGCGCCGCGGAACGACCCGCGCGTCGTGGCCGTCGTCTTCGCCGAGCACGGCGAGCACGGCGCCACGGCGGCGGCCCCGATCGCCACGAAGCTGATGGCGGCCTGGCTCTCGCGGACGGCCGGGGCCGCGGCCCCCGGCCCCCTCGCCGCGGCAGCGCCGGAGCCGCCCCTTCCCCGCGGGGGAGGCTGAGGTGTCCCGCCTGTCGGAGGCCCTCCCGCGGCGGCTGGACGTCCCGTTCCTCCTGGCGGTCCTCGCCCTGACGCTCGTCGGCGTGGCGATGGTCCACTCGACGACGAGCGGCGGGCCGCGGGCGGACCTCTGGACCCGGCAGCTCCTCTTCGCCGCGGCGGGGCTCGTCGGCGCCCTCGTCCTGGTGGCGCTCGACTACCGCCTCCTGGTCAAGTACGCCCCCTGGCTCTTCGCCGGGGCGCTCCTCGTCCTCCTCTACCTCCCCCTCTTCGCCCCGCGGATCGCCGGCGCGCGCTCGTGGGTCCGGCTGGGCGGCGGGTTCCTGCTCCAGCCCTCCGAGTTCGCCAAGCTGGCCGTCGCCCTCGTCCTGGCCCGGGTCCTGGAGTCGGACGACCGGGCCTTCCTCTCCGGGCGGACGGTCGCCGTCCTGGCGGCGTGCGTCGGGGCGCCGGTCCTCCTGGTCCTCCTCCAGCCGGACCTGGGCGTGGCGCTCACGTACGTCCCCCTCCTCCTCTCGGCCCTCTACTTCGGCGGGATGAAGGGGCGCTTCTGGGCGGCGCTCCTCCTCTCGGGCGCTCTCCTGGCCGGCGGGTCGTGGTTCTTCCTGAAGGAGTACCAGAAGGACCGGATCCGGACGTTCCTCGACCCCGACCTCGAGGCGCGGGGGGCGGGGTACCAGGTCCGCCAGGCCCGGATCGCGATCGGCTCCGGCGGCATCCTCGGGAAGGGGTGGCGGAAGGGGACGCAGAGCCGGCTCGGCTTCCTCCCGGTCCGCCACACCGACTTCGTCTTCGCGGCGCTGGCCGAGGAGTGGGGCTTCGTCGGGGTCGGGGGCGTCCTGGGCCTCTTCGGCCTTCTCCTCCACCGGGGGCTCGCCATCGCGCGCGAGGCGCGGGACCGGGGCGGCTCGATGCTCGTCCTCCTCATCGTCGTCAACCTGACCACCCAGGCGCTCGTGAACGTCGCCATGAACGTCGGCCTCCTGCCGACGACCGGCATCACCCTCCCGTACGTCTCGTACGGGGGCTCCTCCCTCCTCGCCTGCTGGGCGATGGCCGGCCTCTGCCTGTCGGTCGCCCGGAGGCGCTTCGTGAACGCGTGAGAGAGATGCTGAGAGAGCTCCTCGTCTCCACCAACGACCGCGAGACGCGAGTGGCCGTCCTGGAGGACGCCCGCGTCGCCGAGGTCCAGATCGAGCGGCGGCGCCAGCGGGGCGTCGTCGGGAACATCTACAAGGGGCGCGTGACGCGCGTCCTGCCGGGCATGCAGTCCGCCTTCGTCGACCTGGGGCTGGAGAAGGACGCGTTCCTCTACGTCGCCGACGTCGGCGAGGAGGTGGAGGACTTCGACCGCTTCGGCGGCGGGGAGGAGGGCGAGGGGATCTCGGGGACGAACGGCGACCCGGCCGGGGAGGGCGAGCCGAAGCCGCCGGCGCCGCCCTCCATCGACGAGCTCCTCCGCGAGGGCCAGGAGGTGGTCGTCCAGGTCATCAAGGACGCCATCGCCACCAAGGGGGTCCGGATCACCACGCACGTCACCCTCCCGGGCCGGACGCTCGTCTACATGCCGACGATCGACCACCTCGGCGTCTCGCGGAGGATCGAGAACGAGGAGGAGCGCTCCCGCCTGAAGGAGATCCTGGAGTCGTTCAAGAAGGGCCCCGGCGGGTACATCGTGCGGACCGCGGGGGAGGGGCGCTCGCCCGAGGAGATCTCCGTCGACCGGCGGTACCTCGTGAGGCTCTGGGAGCAGATCCGCAAGAAGGCCGAGCGCTCCGGCGCCCCGACGCTCCTGCACCGCGACCTGGACCTCTCGCTGAGGGCCGCGCGCGACATCTTCGGAGGGGACTTCTCGACGCTCTGGGTCGACGAGGACGAGGACTACCAGCGGATCGTGGAGTTCCTCGACCAGGTCCACCCGTCCCTCGTCGGCAAGGTCCGCCTCTGGATGAAGTCCAAGCCCCTGTTCGAGGAGTACGGGGTCGACGCCGAGATCGAGAACGCCCTGAAGTCGAAGGTCTGGCTCAAGTCGGGCGGCTACATCGTCATCAACCAGACCGAGGCCCTCGTGGCCGTCGACGTCAACACGGGGAAGTTCGTCGGGACCAAGCGCCTCGAGGACACCGTCATGAAGACGAACCTGGAGGCGGTCCAGGAGATCGTGAGGCAGATCCGCCTGAGGGACCTCGGCGGCCTGATCGTCGTCGACTTCATCGACATGGAGGAGGAGGACAACCGGCGGCAGCTCGTCGAGGCGCTCGAGGCCGAGCTGAAGAAGGACCGCTCGAAGAACCGGATGCTCCCCGTCTCCGAGTTCGGGCTCGTCGAGATCACGCGGAAGCGCCAGCGGCAGAGCCTGGAGCGGGCGCTCACGATGCCGTGCCCCTACTGCTCGGGCGTGGGGCGGATCAAGAGCGTCCCGACGATCGTCTTCGAGATCCGGCGAGAGGTGCTGCGGCGCGTGCAGGCCGAGGAGGCTCACGCCCTCGTCCTGAGGGTCCACCCCGAGATCCAGCGGTACCTGGCGGGAGAGGAGCGGCGCCTCGTGGAGGAGCTGGAGGAGCGGATCGGGATGCCGGTGAGGGTCCAGGCCGACGACAACCTCCACCACGAAGGATTCGACATCGTGCTCGAGACCTGAGTCCCGCGCGAGCCGCCGGGGGGGTGCCGGAACGGCACCCGCGGCCCTGGCACACGGCTTGCGGCAAGCGGGGCAGGCGCACAAACCAGCCTCTCCTCCGAGCCGCCCGCGATCGGGCGGCCTTTTTTTCCCTACGATCCCGGCATGGAAGAACCGACGGTCTACTTCGCCCACGCGGGGGGCGAGCAGCTGGGGCCGCTCACCCGCGAAGAGCTGGATGCCCTTGCACGGAGCGGGCGGCTCCAGCCGTCCGACCTCGTCTGGGTGAGCGGCACCCCGGAGTGGGTCCCCGCCGCCACCCTCGTCGCCTTCGGTCGCCCGCCCGAGCCGGCGGCCCCCGCGGCCGAGGCCCCGGCCGCACCCGCCGCCGTGGGGGCACCCGCTTCCTTCCTCCCGCCGCCCCCGGCCCCCGCGCCCCCCTCCGCCGGGGAGAGGCTGCGCGGCGTCCTTCACGACATCTCGACCTTCTCCTTCGCCGAGCTGGTCCCTCTCGGGCGCCTCGTCGACCCCGAGGCGCTCGGGACGCCGGCGTCCTGGGTCCTGCTCGTCTTCGGCCTGGCGCCGCTCCTGGTCGGGACCGTGGTCGAGGACCCGCTCCTGCGGGTCCGCCTCTTCAACTTCGGCTGCGGCGCGCTCTGGACGGCCTTCTTCGTCCTGGCCTTCAAGACCGAGCGCCAGTCGCTCCGGCTCGGCATCGCCGTCTTCTTCGCCGCCGGGCTCTTCGGCGTCCTCTTCGTCTCGGTCCTTCCGGCCGTCCCCCCGGTCTCGTGGCTCCACTCCCTCCTCGGGCCGGACCGGCCGTTCGCCGTCCGCCTCCTCGCCGCGACCGGAGGCGTCGCGCTCCTCGAGGAGCTCGGAAAGGGGCTGATCCTCCTCCTCCTGGCACGGAGGCTCGGGGGCCTCTCGGGCCCCTCGGACGGGGTCTTCTACGGCCTCATGTCGGGCCTGGGCTTCGGCGTCTGGGAAGCCATGATGTACACGGAGTGGGTGAGCCCGCGTCAGGCCACGGCGCTGACGTTCGAGGCCGGGTCGATCTCCCTCGGCCTCTACTCCTACTTCGTCGGGTCCGTCGTCCGCGTCGCCTCCCTGCCGCTCCTGCACGCCGTCTGGACCGCGATCGTGGGCTACTTCGTCGGGGTCTCCTTCGCGGCCCCGCGGAAGACGGCCGCGGTCCTCTCCGTCGGCATCGGGATCGCCGTCGCCCTCCACGGCCCGTACGAGGCGTTCCTCTCCCAGCGGATGCCCCTGGCCGCCTTCGCCCTGGCCACGCTCTCCGTCGTCCTCTTCCTGGCCTACCGGCGGAACGCCGAGCGGGGGGGCGCGGCGGGCGGTTCGGCCGGGAGGTGACGCGAGGCGGTCAGCTCCGGAGCTTCGTGAGGTCCAGCTCCACCTCGACGACCTCCTCGGCGGCCGAGGGGTCGACGACGACCTTCACCCAGACGGAGCGGTAGCCCCTCAGCGAGAGCCGGACGAAGTGCGCCCCCGGGCCGCGGAAGTCGTACTCGCGCCCGCCGCCGGCGTCGTCCCAGTCGTCGGACGTCCCGATGACGACCCCGTCCACCTGGACCGCGGCCTCCTCCGGGTCGACGTGGAACTCGGCGGCCCGCCGGCAGCGGTAGGTCCGGAGGATCGGCGGCGTGGGCGTGGGCGTCGGCGTCGCGGGAGCCGAGCCGAAGAGGGACGGCAGGGCCGAGCCGCCTCCTCCGCCGCCGGGCTTGCCCCCTTCGCCCGAGCAGGCGGCCAAGAGGAGCACGCCCAGGGCGAGGACGACGGGGCCGGTGACGGGCTGGCGTTCCGGGACGGTCATGGCTCCTCCTCCGCAAGGGCCGTCTCGCGACGACGGCCCCAATGTGCACGACACCACGCCTCGGCGCCTCCCCCGGATGTCAGAGGACGCTCCCGTCCCCCTCACTCCCCCGCCGTCAGCCCGAGGAGCGCGGCGAAGGCCACGGAGACGAGCGCCGCGCGGTTCTTCGCCCCGGTCTTCAGGAGCGCCGAGGAGATGTGGGTCCGGATCGTCTCGGGCGCCACGTCCAGGCGCTCCCCGATCTCCTTGTTGGTCAGCCCGAGGGCGACGAACTCGACGACCTCCGCCTCCTTCGGCGTCAGGCCGTGCAGCTTCGACAGCCGAGCGCGGTCGAAGGCCCAGACGGCCCCGACCCTGAGGAGGAGGACGACCCGGACGTCTCCCGCACCGGCCTCCCGGGCCATCGGCACGACGCGCAGCTCGAGCGGCCCCTTCCCGAGGCCTCCGAGCGCCACGCGCCGCTCCCCGGGCTCGCGCGCGGTGCAGGCCGCCCACGCCTCGCGCAGGAGGGGGTACGGCACGCCGGGCCCCTGGAGGAGCTCGACGGCGCCGCGGTTGGAGGCGAGGAGCTTGCCGTCCGGACCGAGGACGAGCGCCGGGACCGGCATCTGGTCCAGGGCGGCCTCCAGCGCCCGGGCCTTCCCGGCCACCTCGCCCAGCTCCTTCTCGAGGCTCCGCCGGCTCCTCAGGAGCGGCAGGACCAGGCGTCCCAGCTCCCGCTCGCTCTCCGTGAGGCTCTCGTCGGCCTCGATCGGCGACTCGTCCACGTGCTGGCCCTGGGCCAGCCGCGCCAGCAGCGAACGGACCTTTTCGAGTCGCACGGCGGTGGATCCGGGCGGATTATCCCGCTCCCGCCCCTCGCCCGACCGGTGGGCCCCCTAGAATCGCCCCCTCGCGAGGGAACGATGAGCGACGTCTTCCAGGACCACTACGCCGACCGCTGGAGCCACTGCTACGGGTGCGGCCGGCTGAACGAGAAGGGGATCCGGGTCCGGAGCCGCTGGGACGGCGAGGAGACCGTCGCCACGGTCCTTCCCCGCCCCGAGCACGTCGCGGTCCCGGGCTTCGTCTACGGCGGCTACCTGGCCTCGGTCGTCGACTGCCACTCGACGGGGAGCGCGGCCGCGGCCGCCCACCGCGCGGCGGGAAAGGCGCTCGGGGAGGGGGAGCTCCCCCGCTTCCTGACCGCTTCCCTGAGGGTCGAGTACCTGAAGCCGACGCCGCTCGGCGTCCCGCTCGAGCTGAGGTCCCGGATCGTGGAGGTGAAGGGGCGGAAGGTGACGGTCGCGACCGACCTGTCGGCCAGCGGCGTCGTCACGGTCCGCGGCGAGGCGGTCCTGGTCCAGGTCCCCGAGAGCTGGGAGCCCTCGGCGGGCTGAGGCTCGGCGCCTACGGCGCCGCGGGGGGCGCGGGCCGGGCGGCGAGCGCGCGGTAGCGGTCCGCCTCCGCGGCCCGGCCTGCCCCGTCGTGGAGGCGGACGAGGAGCCCGGCGGTCCGCCGCGTCCAGTCGCTCCCGTCGCCGAGGGTCTCGCGGAACACGGGGAGCGCCGCCAGCAGCTGCTCCTCGGCCGGCTTCGCCCGCCCGAGGGAGAGGAGGCAGGCGGCGTACTTGACCCGCACCTTGGCGACGTCCTGGTTCCGCTCCCCGAAGCTCCTCACGCCCAGCCCGGTGGCCTCGCGGAGGACCGGCTCGGCCTCCGCGGGTCGGCCGCTCTCCGAGAGCGCCTCGCCGAGGTTCCCCAACGCCATCGCCGCCAGCGGGTTCCCCTCCGCCCGGAGGAGCCGGACCGCCTCGACGAGGAGCGGCTCGGCCTCGGCGAAGCGCCGCTGCCGGTTCAGGACGGCCCCGAGGTTGGTCAGGTCCAGGGCGACGTTGGGGTGCTCCGGGCCGAGCGTCCGCCGCTCGAAGTCGAGGACCTGCCGCATCAGCGGCTCGGCCTCCGAGAGCTTCCCCTGGTCGAGCTTCAGCTGGGCGAGGTTGCTCAGGATCCCCATCTCGTCCGCGTCGGGCTCGGTGCGGTACCGCCGCTTGACGGCGAGGGCCTCGCGGCAGAGCGCCTCGGCGCCTTCGAGGTCGCCCCGCTCCTGCCGGAGGACGCCCAGCGCCGAGAGGGGCTCGACGACGAGGGCGCCGTCGGGCCCTGGAACCTTCCGCCACGCCTCGACGGAGGCCCGGAGCATCGGCTCGGCAGCCTCGTAGTCCCCGAGCCTGAGGTACGTCATCCCGATCGTGTGGCGGACCCTCCCCTCGAGGTCGGGCTGCCCCGCGAACGACGGGCCGACCCTCTCGGCGGCGGCCTTCAGGGCCAGCAGGACGGTCACGTCGCGGGCCGTCCCCTCGACCGGGTTGGCCGAGCCGAGGGTGTCGAGGAGGAAGGCGTTGATCGCGTTGGCCCGCGCCGCCTCGCGCTCGGCCCGGTCGCGCTCCCGGGCGGCCCGCGCCGAGAGGAAGGCCATCGCGACGGCGCTTGCCACGACGAGGACGAGGACCGTCAGGGCGAACGCGAAGCCGGCGCGGTGCCGGGAGATCGCCTTCCTCAGCTGGTAGGCGGCGCTCGGCGGGCGGGCCGCGATCGGCTGGGAGGTCAGGTACCGCTCGACGTCGTCGGAGAGGGCGGCCACGCTCTGGTACCGCTGCGCGGGCTCGGCCTGGAGCGCCTTGGCCACGATCGTCTCGAGGTCGGCATCCGGGCGCCGCGTCCCGAGCCAGCCCTTCCCGAGCGGCGGAAGCGGCTCGTCGAGAGCCGTCCGAGCCGCCACCACGAACGTCCGGTCGGCGAAGGGGCGGGGCAGCCGCCCCGCGAGCATCTCGTACAGGACGACGCCGAGGGCGTAGACGTCCGTCCGGGTGTCGACCTCGTCCGGGTTCCCCCGGAGCTGCTCGGGGCTCATGTACGGGAGGGTCCCGTACACCTCCCCGACGCGCGTCAGGAAGGCGCCGGCGCCCAGCTCCTCGTCGGTGATCCGCGCCAGGCCGAAGTCGAGCACCTTGACGTCGGGGCCGGAAGCGCCGCTCGTCTCCGGGGACGGCGAGGGGGCGACGAGGACGTTCGACGGTTTGAGGTCGCGGTGGACGATCCCGCGCTGGTGCGCGTACGAGACGGCGTCGCAGACCTTCCGGAAGAGGCGGAGCCGCGAGGCGAGGAGCGCGGCGTCGAGGGGCCCCCGGGCGTTCTCCCGCGCGAGGTGCTCCTTCAGCGTCTCGCCGCGGACGAGCTCCATGGCGAAGAAGGGCCGGCCGTCGTCCGTCGACCCCGACTCGTAGATCGCGCCGATCCCGGGGTGCTTCAGGCGGGCGAGCGCCCGCACCTCGCGCTGGAACAGGCGGAGCCGCGTGTCGTCGACCGGCCCCAGCCCGCCGAGCACCTTCAGCGCGACGGGCCGCCGGGGGTGCTCCTGCTCGGCCTCGTAGACGACCGCCATGCCGCCGCGCCCGAGCTCGCGGACGACCCGGTAGCTCCCGACGTAGGACGCCGCGCGCGCCCCGGCCCGGTTCGGCGGGAAGGGCTCGGTCGCCAGGTCTCCCGGAGAGCCGGCCGGCCGGTGCGGCTCGCCCGCGCCGTCGGTCCCGGCGGCGTCGCGCCCTGCTCGGGGTGCATCGCGGTCGCCCGTGGCCGTCACGGGTCACCTCGCGGGGGTCATCTTAGTCCCGGCGGGAGGGACCTGGCCGAAGGCGCCCGGGCCGTGCGCCGTCATGGGCAATTTGCATCCTTGACGGTCCCCCGGGCCGCGGCGCAGCTTCTCGACGGAAGTCGTCGTCTCCAGTGGAGGTCTGGGTCGATTCGTCGCGGGGGGAGGCCCCGGAGGCGAGGGGGATGATCCTCGGCATCGGGACGGACCTGATGGACGTCTCGCGGATGGCTCGCGAGCTCGCGGGGGCCTCGGGCTTCCGGGAGGAGCTCTTCACCGCCGCCGAGATCGCCTACTGCGAGACCTGCCGCCACCCCGCCCGGCACTACGCGGCCCGGTTCGCGGCCAAGGAGGCCCTCGTCAAGGCGCTCGGGCCCGAGGCGCCGGCCGGGGTCGCGTGGCGGGAGGCGGAGGTCGACCGGGACGGGCCGGGCGGGCCGAGGCTGCGGCTCCACGGGCGGCTGCGGGAGGCCGCGGCGCGCCTCGGGGTGAGGAACGTCTTCGTCTCCGTCTCCCACACGGACGCCCTGGCCTCGGCCACGGTCGTCCTGGAAGGGGCGGGGGCGGAAAGGGGGAGCGGAACGTGAGCGGGACGTCTGTCGCGGAGACCGCGGAGGTCTCCGCCTGGAGGGTCGCCGAGCGGGAGCTCGGCTGGGGGCAGGGGCAGCCGTACAACATCGGCTGGAACCTCACCGACCGGAACTGCCGGCTCGGGCTCGCACGGAAGACCGCGCTCCTCTGGGAGGGGTCGGACGGCAGGGAGCGGACCTACACCTTCGACGACTTGCGGGTCCTCTCCAACACCGTCGCCGCCTGGCTCCAGGGCCACGGCCTCGCCCCGGGGGAGCGCGTCTGCCTCTTCCTCGACCGGGTGCCGGAGCTGTACATCGCCTTCGCCGGGATCCTGAAGCTGGGCGCCGTCGCCCAGCCCCTCTTCTCGGCGTTCGGCGACGAGTCGCTCGGCGTGAGGCTCGCGAACGCCGGGACCGCCGCGGTCCTGACGCAGAAGAAGCACCTCCCGAAGGTCCGCCGCGCGCGGGCGCAGCTGCCCGGCCTGCGCCTCGTCGTCGTCGTGGACGCCGACGGCGCCTCGCTCGGCCCCGGCGAGGTCGCCCTCTCGCTCGACGCCGAGCCGCGGGTCGACGACTTCCCGGTCTTCCCGGCGACGCCCGAGACCCCCTCGCTCCTCCACTACACCTCCGGGACGACCGGGCAGCCGAAGGGGGCGCAGCACGTCCACGGCTCCCTCGTCTCGCAGTACCTGACGGCGAAGGTCGTCCTGGACCTGAGACCCGACGACGTCTACTGGTGCAACGCCGACCCCGGCTGGGTGACGGGGACCTCGTACGGGATCATCGGCCCCTGGTCCAACGGGATCACGCAGGCGGTCCTCGACGCCGGCTTCTCGGCCGAGCGGTGGTACTCGTTCATCGAGAAGCGCCGCGTAACCGTCTGGTACTCGGCCCCGACGGCGATCCGCCTCCTGATGAAGGAGGGGCGCGCGCCGGTCGAGCGGCACGACCTCTCCTCTCTCCGGCACCTGGCGAGCGTGGGCGAGCCGCTGAACGCCGAGGCGGTCCACTGGTCGCGCGAGGCGATCGGCCTCCCCTTCCACGACACCTACTGGCAGACGGAGACCGGCTGCATCGTCGTCACGAACCTCCCCGGGATGCCGATCAAGGCGGGCTCGATGGGGAAGCCCTTCCCGGGCATCACGGCGGCCGTCCTCGACCCGCGGACGCACGAGCCGGTGGGGGCGCCGGGGCGCGTCGGCCTCCTGGCCCTGAAGCCGGGGTGGCCCTCGATGATCCGCGGCTACTGGCAGAACCCCGAGGGCTACGCCAAGAAGTTCGCCAACGGCTGGTACCTGACGGGCGACCGGGCCACCGTCGACCCGGACGGCTACTTCTGGTTCGTCGGGCGCGACGACGACGTCATCAACACCGGCGGCCACCTCGTCGGGCCGTTCGAGATCGAGTCGGCGCTGCTGGAGCACCCCGCCGTCGCCGAGTCGGCCGCCGTCGCCAAGCCCGACCCGGTGAACATGGAGGTCGTCAAGGCGTTCGTCACGCTCAAGCCGGCCTTCACCGCCTCTCCCGACCTCGAGCTCGAGATCATGAACTTCGTCCGGAAGCGGCTCTCCCCGCTCGCGATGCCGCAGGAGATCGCCTTCGTGGCGTCCCTGCCGCGGACCCGGAGCGGGAAGATCGTGCGGCGGGTCCTCCGCGCGCAGGAGTTTGGCGAGCCGGCCGGCGACCTGTCGACGCTGATGGAGGACTGAATGGACGACCTCAGGAAGACGATCCTCGACTACGTCCGCCGCGAGTACATCGAGGAGGGGGACGACCGGCCCCTCGGCGTCGACACGCCGCTCATCACGGGCGGCATCGTCGACTCCTTCTCGATGGTCTCCCTCAAGCGGTTCCTGGAGCGGAAGTACTCCCTCTCCATCCCGGACGCCGACGCGTCCCCCGAGGCGTTCGACAGCGTCGAGAAGATCGCCGTCCTCGTCGAGCGGCTCTCGGCCGTGAGGTCCTGAGATGGCCCCCGTCGAGACCGCCTCCTTCCGCGACGTCTTCCGCGCCGACCTCGACGCGCTCCGCCAGGCGGGGCTCTACAAGGAGGAGCGGTTCATCCACGCCCCGCAGGGGGCCGAGGTCGAGGTGGAGTTCCCCTCCGGCGCGACGCCGAAGAGGGTCCTCAACCTCTGCTCGAACAACTACCTGGGCCTCTCCTCCCACCCGGCGGTCGTGAAGGCCGCCCACGAGGGGCTCGACCGCCGCGGGTACGGCATGTCCTCCGTCCGGTTCATCTGCGGGACGCAGGACGTCCACCGGGAGCTGGAGGCCCGGCTGACCTCCTTCCTCGGGACCGAGGAGACGCTCCTCTTCTCGTCGTGCCTCGACGCCAACGCGGGCGTCTTCGAGGCGCTCTTCAACGAGAAGGACGTCCTGATCGCCGACCGGCTCGTCCACGCCTCGATCGTCGACGGGATGCGCCTCTGCAAGGCGGCGACGGACACCTACAAGCACGCCGACGTGGGCCACCTCGAGGAGAAGCTCGTCGAGCACGCCGACAAGCGCTTCCGCGTCGTCATCACCGACGGCGTCTTCTCGATGGACGGGGACCTGGCCCCGCTCGACCGGATCGTGGCGGCGGCGAAGGCCCACGGCGCCCTCGTCTTCGTCGACGACTCGCACGCCTCGGGCTTCATCGGCAGGACCGGGCGCGGGACGCCCGAGCACTTCGGCGTCCTGGGCGAGGTCGACCTGATCACGACGACGTTCGGCAAGGCGCTCGGCGGGGCCTCCGGCGGCTGCGTCAGCGGGCGCAAGGAGCTCGTCGACATGTGCCGCCAGCGCGCGCGGCCGTACCTCTTCTCGAACACCCTCGCCTCGGTCATCGTGACGGCGACGCTGAAGGTGCTCGACCTCGTCTCCGAGACGACCGAGCGGCGGGACCGGCTGGAGGAGAACACCCGGACCTGGCGGAGGCTCCTCGCCGAGGCCGGCTTCGACGTCAAGCGGGGGGAGAGCCCGATCGTCCCCGTCATGCTCTACAACGCCAAGCTGGCGCAGGACGTCGCGCGGGACCTCTTCGCCGAGGGGGTCTACGTCGTCGGCTTCTTCTTCCCGGTCGTGGCCAAGGGGCAGGCGCGGATCCGGACTCAGCTCTCCGCGGCCCACACGAAGGAGCACCTGGAGCGGGCGATCGAGGCCTTCGTCAAGGTCGGGCGCAGGTACGAGATCCTCGGCAAGACGCGCGACGAGGTCGTCGCGCGGTACGGCCTCTGAGGCGGGGCCGAAGGAGGGACCATGCAGCCGAGACGGATCGTCGACGTGGCGCTCCCGCCGGGGGCGGACCCCGACGACAAGGAGCTGGAGCTCATCCGGGCGGCCTTCCAGGTCATCGCGGCCCTTCGCCTCCAGCAGGGGACCCAGTGGAAGGAGACGGCGAGCCACCTGGAGCTGGAAGGGTGGACCGTCCGCTGGGGCCTCACCTGGCGCGCCGAGGCCAAGCGGGGGGAGGAGTACGAGGAGGCCACCGGGGCCACCCTCGACGAGGCCCTCTCGAGCGTCGCCGGGCTCGTGATGGCGGACACGGTCGGCCGGGTGCCGTAGAAGGCCGGTCTCCTCCCGGGGCGGGGCGCGGGGGGCAGCCGCCCGGCTCGGGGACACCCGGGGGCTTCGTGGCCCCCGGGGAGCCGGCGGCCCCTACCGGCCCCGTCCCGGGCCCGAGCGAGAGGCGGCCTGCAACGTCCTCCGTGGCCAGGCTCAGCCGGCCGGCCTCGTCGCCCGCGAGGGACAGCTGCCCGGGGGCCCCCCCCTCGACGCGCGCCTGGATCGCGGCGATCGCCTGCCGTGCGGCGCGCCTGAGCGCCGCGTCGAAGGGGTGAGCGGAAGCGGACTCGCGCAGGGGAACGACGGCCCGGGGCGAAGCAGCGCGTCCCAGGGCCTCGGCGGCGGCGACGCGGAGGGTCTCGTCCTCGTGGGCGAGCGCCCGGAGGAGGAGCGCCTCGCCCGCTTCCGTCGCCTCTTCCCGCGCGGCGGCGCGGAGCGCGGCCCGGGCCAGGAGCGGCTTGCCCGAGTCGAGCGCCCCCGAGAGGAGCGCGAGGGCCTCGGACGCCTCGAGCCGCTCTCCCAGCGCCACGACGGCGCGCGCGGCGGCCTCCTCGGGGACCTCCCCGCCCGTGGCGAGCGCGCGGAGGAGCCCGATCCCCTCCTCGCCGAGCGAGAGCGCCGCCTCGAGCCGGACGGCGGGGTCGGCGTCGCGGCTCGCCCCGAGCGTGGCCTCCCGAGTCGGCCCCGCGCCGGGGAACTCCTTCAGGAGCGTCCGGAGGTTCTCGAGCCGCACCGCGGCGGTGGGCTCGGCCGCGCAGTTGGCGGCGATCCTCTCCGCCACTTCCTTCGGCGCGACGAGCCGCCGCGCGACCTCGACCACGGCAGCGAGCGCCGCGCCGAGCGGCCCGGCTCCGCCGGGGTCGGAGGCGATCTCGACGCGGAGCTCGTCCCCCGCCACGAGGGCCGAGACCTCGAGCCGCCCCTCTCGCCCATCCGGCGCCCGGACCACGAGGCGGCCCGCGAAGAGCTCGGCCAGCTCGCGGCGAGCCTCCACGCCGAGGACCGCGCGGGCGAGCGCCTGCTCGCCCTGGACGTACGCCGCCCGGTCGAAGGCCCCGTCGCCGGTCTCGATCTCGCCGCCGTCGAAGACCTTCTCGAACGCCGTGCCCGCCCCCTCGGGACGGACGGTCAGGCCGTACGGCCCGTGGCCGAGGCCGCCCACGGCGATCCGGATCCGGTCCGCGCCGCCGCGCGGCCGGACCCGTTCGAGACGGACCGGGAGCCCCGAGGCGTCGGCCACGAGGGCGCCGTCGATCCCCAGGACCGTCCGGACCTCTGGGCTCGAGAGCCCCGCCGACTCGGCCGCCCTCCGGAAGACCGCGGCCCTCTCCCGGGCCGTGACCCAGGCCACGAGGTACGTCACCGGCGCCGCCACCACCGCGATCAGGAGCCCGAGCGCGGGGTCCATCTCGCCTCCTCAGAGGAGCCGGACCACCGGCTCCTCGCGCATCAGCTCGCGGCGCGTCCTGAGGTCCGTCACCGTGGCCACCAGCCAGCGGTCGGCGTTCACGCCGAAGGAGACATCCAGGCGCGGCGTCCGGTCCGCGGGGTCGTGGGGGGGGTCCAGCGTGCCGAGCGTGGGGCTCGCGGCGTTCAGCGGCACGACGACCTCCGCCTCCCCGTCGCCGCCGCCGACCTTCCGGAGGTCCCCCGAGGCGTCCCAGGCGAACCGGCGGGGTCCGTCGTCGGCGCGCGCCACCTCGCAGACGACGAGCTTGAAGACCCTCTCGGGCTCGCCCAGGGCGCACGTCGGGACGAGCTGCCGCTTCCAGAGGTCGGGCGCGGTCGGGTACCGGGTCCCGGCGGGGACGACCACGGTCCTCACCTCGGCCCCCGTGCGCGGGTCGTACGTCAGGAACGCGTAATCGTGGACGACGTGGTCGGCCGTGGCGACCTGTCCCGCGGCGAAGGCGGCGGCGCCGTGCACGACCGCCTCGAACGGCTGCCAGCCCCGGAGCTTGCGCCGCTCGAACCGCCGCTCGAGGAGGGCGAAGACGCCGGGGAGGAGCGTCGAGCCCCCCACCAGGAGGACCTCGTCGACCTCGGAGGCCGGGAGGCGCGCGTCGGAGAGGACGCCGTCCACCGAGGACTCCAGGCCCCGGTAGAACCCCTCCTCGGCGAGCAGCTCGGAGAGCCGGTCGCGGGTGAGCGTGACGAGCGACGTCCCAGGGAGCCGCGCGTCCCCGGCCAGGAGGAGCCCGGGCGGCGCCAGGAGGAACGTGGCGCTCGGGGCGAAGAAGACCGCTTCCTTCACCCGGCACGCCTCGGCCAGCATCAGCCGGCGCCAGAAGCGGCCCTCCTCGTCGGCGGCCTCCTCGGGGAGGGGCCGCCCCATCCGCGAGCAGACGTCGCGGAGGACCCAGCTGTCGACGGCGTCGCCCCCCAGCGGCCGTCCCCGCTTGGCCAGGACCCGTGCCCGGCCCGCCTCGGTGCCTCGCGGCGAGAGGCACACGAGCTCGACGTGCATCGTCCCGCCGCCCACGTCCACGACGAGAGCGCGCGCCTCGCTCGACAGGCCCAGGCCGTACCCGAGGGCCGCGGCCAGCGGCTCGTCGAGGAACCGGACCCGCCGGACGCCGAGCGACTCGAGGATCCGCTTCAGCTCGGCGCGATACGTCTCGAAGGCCGCGACGGGCGCGGCAACGACCAGGTCGCGGACCTTCCTCCCGGTCTCCCGGCGGACCTCCGACAACAGCTCTCGCAGGAAAGCACGGGCCGCCTCGCGGGCGGAGACCCCCCGCTTCCCGACACGGGCCAGCGTCCGGCCCGCCTCGGCCCCCAGCGCCGGCTTGAAGCCCGGGACGAACCCCGGGTGGACCGTCGCCCGGTTCGCCTCCAGCGCGGGGCGTCCGACGAGGGCGGTCCGGCCGCCGAGGAGCCGCCTGGCGACAGACCCCAGCCGGCCGAGGCCTTCCTCCCAGGCCGGCGGCGACAGGAGCTGGACCGCGGTCGGGACGAGACGGGGAGCCGCGAGGACGTCCTCTCCGTCCGGGACCCGGCAGACGGAGGGGAGCTCGACGAGCCGGGGCGCGCCGGCCTCCGGGTCCCACCGCGCGAGCCCCGAGTTCGTGGTGCCCAGGTCGAGCGCCCACGCCTCCATGGCCGCCAATCTACGCTGCGCTCGAGAGGCCCTCAATGGACCGCGGCGGGCGTGGCGGTCCTGCCGGGCGGCGGCGGGGACGGGGACGACGCCCGGCCGCTACCGGGCCGTTGACCCGCCGGCCTGGCTCTGATTGAATCTCGATCTTAGGATCAAGGCATCGAAGCCCCCGGCGCGGCCCCACCGCCGCCTTCGACGTCCGTGCTCCGGGGAGGGGCTGACGATGGACCAGTTGCCGCAGCACGGGGAATGGCACCTCTCGAACAACGTCCTTTCCGCGGACCCGCCGTTCGCCGTCCTGACCGTGGACTTCCGCGGGTGGACGGGGACGGCCCGCTATCTCAGGAACACGGTGACGCTCGGGAAGGTCGAGCGCATCGCCAAGGACCAGTTCCGCGCGCACTACAGCGTCAACGGGAACGTCGGGATCTTCGAGGCCGTCTACCGCGACGACCAGACGCTCCGGATGACGTTCTACGGGAGCGTGGAGACGACCTGCGTGGCGCGGCCGATCTCGCTCGTGGGCGGCGAGCGTCCCGTGGCGGCGTGGAGCACCGGAGAGAAGGTGCAGGCGTCGATCGAGCGAGCTCTCCCGCTTCTGCCGGCCGACGTGGCCCACGAGATCAAGATGATGCTGACCCCGTCGGCCGTGGCGATCATGGCCGGCGTCCTGGCGGTCTGGGGCGCCTCGCACCTCTTCGGCGTCGGCGAGGTGGTCGACCTGCTCCTGCTCGTCACGGGCGGGGTCCTGCTCGGCGCGGCGGCCCTGGAGGTCGCGGAGAACCTCGTCGAGTTCGCGCGCAAGTCGACAGGCGCCCGCTCCGAGGCCGATCTGGACGCCGCGGCGCGGCACTTCGCCGTGGCCGTCGCCAAGGGCGGCGTCCAGGCCGTCCTGGCGATCCTGATGTGGCGCGGCCTGCGGGGCGCACGGCCGCGGGTCGGACGACCTGCGGCTCCCGGCGAGCCGCCCACGAACCTGAACGCCGTGGCCCCGTCGCGGATCCCGGCGGCTTCCCGGGCGTCGGCGGCGTTGACGGAGATGGGCGAGCAGCCGAGGCTCGGGGGGCTGGCGCGCGAGGTGGCCGAGGCGGCGCGCGCCGCGATCAACCGGCTCCGCCGCGCCGACGTGGAGAACGGAGTCGACTGCTGGGGGGCCAGCATGGAGGTCCGGGAGGTCGCCGGCGGAGCGGGGCAGGCGATGGAGAGCAACGCCGCGTCGCCGATCGCCGGCTGGGACCACACGATGTGGGTCGTCGGCGAAGAGGTCGTCGACCTGCGGCCCGGCGGATGGCGGTCGCACTTCGAGCGGTTCCCCGAGCGCCTCGCGGCGATCGAGCGGGCGGTCCCGGGCCTGGCGAAGCGGCTGAAGGAGGGGGCGGTGATGACGATGGACGAGTTCCGGCGCTACATGGGCGTCCGAACCGCGCCCCGGTCGCCGATGTTCAGCACCGAGCCGGTCCCGGCTCCACGACGGGGGGGATGACGGCGCCCGCCGCGATTCGAACCCGGGACCTTCCGCCCCTGCGTCTGACGGTCGGTCACGTCCCCGGGGAACCCGCGCCCGGGCTGAGCCGAGAAACCTCAGTTAGGTCGGTCTGAGGGAGGGTTAGGGGAGGAAGAAGGCGGGGGGAGAGGGGTGTCTCCTCCATGGTGGTGGGGGGTCC
>RHKY01000099.1 GCA_008363385.1 Acidobacteriota bacterium
TCGCCGTCCTCACCCGCATCGACAACAACCCCCTCTCCAAACGTGCCGACATCTACACGCTCGGCAGCTCCGTCTCCGGCATCGGCGTCGGAAGGTGAGAAGACACGGGTCGCGGCGCTAAGGTCTGACCGGCTGGCGGAGCCCCGACCTCTCCCCTGCGATGCCGGGCGCCTGCCGCTTCGGAGGATAGGCCTGCGACTTCGCCTCGAGGAAGAGCGCCTTCGTCGCGTCGTTCCTCTCCGAGGGCACGCCATTGCGCTTGCACTTTTCCGAAGCCGCCACCCAGTCGCCCTTCCTCACGGCGGCGATCAGCTCCGAGTACTTCCGGAATCCCCGACCTCCGAGGTTGAAGTGCATGTCGAGCAGGGCCTTCTTCCCTGACAGCGGCATCTCGTCGTAGTTCGGGAATACCTTCCGGAGCTCGCCCTCGGATGCCTGAAGGTTGGCGACGTAGCGCTTCGCCGCCTCCTCCGGGCTGATCCTCAGGCTCGACACGTCCTCGAACGAACCAGGCTTGAGGTTGGCCATGACGACGGTACCGCCCTTGCGCTGCTCGATCCTGCAACCTACCCCACGAAGGGCCTTCTGGATCTCGTCGTCGGACATGCCCTGGGTGGATAGCTCGTAGTAGGACGTCTCGCAGCCGTACTTCTTGTCCAGGTAGACCTTCTTCACGAGGGCCCGTGCCGCCTTCTTCTCCTCGGGACCTGCCGGAGTGACCACCGTGTCACTCTTCTGCATGACGACCTTCTCCAGCTTGCCCGGCACATCGACGTTGTCCCCGACGCCGACCGTCACGGCACCCACGGAATCGCAATAGAGATGGTCCCGGGCTTCCTCGAACTCGAGGGTGCCTGAGGCCGCGTCCAGGAAGTCGCCGGTGATCTCGCCGCCGGACTGCATTGCCTCCAGTCGGGTGAGGACCTCGCCGTCGATCCTGCCCATCGTGTGCCTCCATTCCGTCGCGGCGTTCCCCGGCCGCGCGGGCTCTCAGTCGTGGGAGACCCTGTCGAAGGGGACTGCGCTGACCTCGCGCGGGAGCCTCCGAACGAGGAAGCCGACGAGCCGGACGATGGGGGAGACGCCCTGGACCGCCGCGTGGCTTCCTGCAGAGCGGTCCCTTCCCTGGGGAGCCAGCACGAGAGTCACGAGCTCCTCTCCTCGATGAGTCGAGAGACGGCCGACCGACTCAAGGAAGCCGGCCGCGGGCGCTTCCTACCCAACGCCGTCTTACTCGAACCACCCCGTGACGTCCAAGATCACTTCGACCTGACCGGACGATATCCCTCCGTAGAGGCTCAGGGCGTCGTGCCCGCCGAGCTGAAACAGCCCGTTGTTCGCGCGCACCTGCCCGGCCTTGAAGTTGACCGAGCTGGTGAGAGGACGTGGAAAGCCCTGCGGCCATGCGGTGAGGAAGCCCGAGGTGGACGCGCCGACCACGGTCAGGTTTCCGGTCACACCCCGCGCCGTCCGCGGAATCTCGCAGCTGCCGCCGACGCGAACCAGACGTGACTCGCCGGCCCGGACCGACGGGCCACCGACTGGCGCCCCCGTGTTCCGGGTGTCGAGGACGCGGCAGGGCGCGGCGGTGTAGTACCGCGTCCCCGCAGTGCCCGGAACGGCGACGCGGATCCGGTGGTTGTAGCTGTCGGCAATCAGGAGGCGACCCTCGCCGTCGATCGCTAGGTCCGCCGGGTAGAAGAACCGCGCCTGCTCGCCGAGGCCGTCCGTCGAACCAACCGCACGCGGCAGGCCCCCGACGGTCGTCACCTGGTGCGTCGCGAGGTCGACCCGTCTGACGACGTTGTTGCCCAGATCCGCCACCCAGAGGACGTTTCCGCCCTGGACCGCGAGCCCGCGGGGCGACCGGAACCTCGCGGCCGTCCCGACGCCGTCCGAGCTTCCTTGCTGCCCGGTGGCGCCAGCGATCGTGCTCACGAGGCCCGAGGAGAGGACGATCTTCCGGATCGTGTGGTTCTCCTCGTCCGAGACGAAGAGGTTCCCCAGGCCATCCAGGGCGAGCCCCGAGGGGTGGCGGAAGCTGGCCAGGGGGCCGGGACCGTCCTGGGCTCCGTAGAGACCCGAGCCGGCGACTGTGACGACCTGACCGGACCAGCGATCCAGGCTCCGGATCCGGTCGTTGAGCGTGTCGGCAATGTAGACAAGCCCGTCTCCGCCCGCCTCGACCGCCTGCGGGTAGGACAGACGGGCCGCCGTGCCAACGCCGTCGGAGTCCCCGCAGTCGCCGGCGAGGCCCGCCACCGTCTCGACGGTGAATCCCGAGATCCGCCGGATGGTGCAGTTGCCGGAATCCGCGACGTAGATCTCGTCCCAGGACAAGGCGGCGACCCCGCTCGGCTCGTCGAACTGCGCAGCCCAGACGTCGCCGTCGAGGCTTCCCGGCACTCCGGGCGTTCCGGTGACGAGGTACGTGTCACCTCCCCACGGGGCATACGGATAGACCCAGCGCACCGTGTGGTTCCAACGTTCTGCCACGTAGAGCTCGCCGAGTGCGGGGTCGACGGAGACTCCGAGCGGTTCGTCGAAGCGGGCGAGCGTCGAGGGGCCGTCGTCCGTCCCCGGTCCCCCTGCCCGCCCGGCGACCGTCGTGACGCTCCCCGTCGCGATCTCGAAGGCGCGGAGCGTGAAGTTGAACCAGTCCGCCACGTAGATCCGCGACGCGCCGTCCCAGACGAGGCCGAAGGGCCAGTAGAAGCGGGCCGCGCTGCCGACGCCGTCGCTCTCTCCGCGCTGACCGGGCAGCCCCGCGACCGTCGAGACGGCAGCGGAGGCGAGCTCGACTCGTCGAAGATCGTGGTTGTGCATCTCGGAGACGAAGAGTTGACCCGAGCCGTCCAGCGCGAGACCCTGCGGACCGTTGAACCGTGCGGCTGTTCCCGTTCCGTCCACGGCTCCTGCCTGCCTCAGCGCGCCGGCGATCGTCGTGACCTGGCCTGTCGCGAGCACGACCTTGCGAATGGCGTGGCTGTTCCTGTCCGCCACGTAGAGGTTCCCCGCGCCGTCGACAGCCAGGCTCTGTGGCGAGTCGAAGCGCGCCGCCGATCCCGTGCCGTCCACGCTCCCCCACTGTCCCAGCGCGCCGGCGATTGTCGTGACCTGGCCCGTCGCGAGCTCGACCCTCCGGATCGCGTTGTTCCAGTCGTCGGCAACGTAGAGGTTTCCGGACCCGTCGAGCGCGAGGCCCTCGGGGTAGTAGAAGCGGGCTGCCGTTCCCACCCCGTCGACTCCTCCAGCCTGGCCCGCGCTTCCCGCGATCGTCGAGACCTGCCCCGTCGACAGGACGACCTTCCGGATCGTGCAGTTCTGCGAGTCGGCGACGTACAAGTTCCCCGAGCCGTCGATCGCGAGCCCCCGGGGAAAGTAGAAACGGGCACCCGTGGGGTTGGGGGAGTCGATGCTGCCCGTGTAGCCCGGTGCGCCGGCGAAGAGCGTCAGCTCGCCGGTCACGGGGTCGAATCGCCGGATCGTCTGATTCCCGGCGTCCGAGACGTAGACCCGTCCGGCGGAGTCGAGCGCGAGGTGGGAGAGCGAGCTGAGCTGCGCCGAGCTCCCGATCCCGTCGGTGTACCCGCTTCCGCCCAGCGGTCCGGCCAGCGTCCCGATCCGGTATTCGACCGCATCCGCCGGGCTGAGCCGCGCGCAGACGAAGCAGAGAACGAGCGCAGGACCCAGTCGTGGCGTCGTCGCGAGGAACCGCATGCTGCACCTCACGGATCAGGAAATCCCGAGCAGCCGGCGAACTCTGGGAGAGAGGTCTCTGGCCCGGGGGAGGCGCGCCCCGCCGGCGCGGGCCTGGAGCATCTCCTCGCGCGCCCTTGCGAGGATCTCTGGCTCCCGCTCACCGCCCGCGAGATAGCGGCTGGCGAGCGCGAGGGCGAGCAGGCCTCGGGCCTCCGGCGACTCGCCGCCGAGCGCCGCGAGCGCCGCCTCCGCCTCTTCGTACCTGCCCGCGAAGAGGGCGAAGAACCCGGTGCGGAGCCCGTCCGCCGCGGGCGGTCCTGGGGCGGGAGGCACGTGCACAGGCGGCGGCGTGACTTTCCACGCGACCGGTGGCGCGACCGCGCTCGCGCGGAGTCTCTCGAATCGAGCGGCGGCCGCCTCTTCCGGACGACTGGAGGCCGGGGCCAGGGGGACGGGACCCCCGCCTTCCGGCGGGGACGCAGTCTCGGATACCGACGGCGTGGCCGTTGCTGCGGCGACGAGAGCGTCGGAAGAGGGCCCCGGCTGGGCCGGGACTGGCGTGGCAGTGGGCGCCGGGGTCGGTGGCCGCACGCGCCCGAGGGCGGCATGGAGAAGGGCGCCAAGCGAAGCACGCCCCTCGACCGCGCCCTGCCGCAGCGATTCCTCCAGCGCCCGCCGGGCCCCGGGCGCGTCGCCGGTCTTCTCGAGGGTGAGCCCAAGGTAGAAGAACGGGAGGTAGTCCTCTTCATTCAGACCGCGCCAGCGGAAGCTGTTCAGCTCCTCCCGCCCGTCCCCGGCCGTGGCCTGCCGCAGCTTCTCCGCGGCCGAGCGGTACTCGCCGGAGAAGAACGCCTGCCGACCCTCGATGTAAGCCTGCCGCGTCTGCTCGTCCGGAGGCGCCGGCGACGCGTGGGAGACGTGGACGAGCAGCGCGGCGCACATGGCGAGAGCCACGGGGACGGGGCCCGATCCGACCCCGCCGAGCGGTCGCGGGCGGGTGCGAGCCCTCACCTTCCGACGCCGATGCCGGAGACGGAGCTGCCGAGCGTGTAGATGTCGGCACGTTTGGAGAGGGGGTTGTTGTCGATGCGGGTGAGGACGGCGA
>RHKY01000051.1 GCA_008363385.1 Acidobacteriota bacterium
CCTCACCTTCCCCGCCGCCGACGTCGTCCCCGGCTCCGTCACCCCCATCACCCCCGTCGGCCTCCTCGGGTTCGACGCCGACTGACCTCTCCCTTTCCCGCGGTTCCCCAGAACGCCCCGCTCCGGCGGGGCGTTCCCGTTCTAGACTCCCTTCGACTCCCGCCGCGACGCCGTCCTGGCCCCCCCCGCTCGTCGAGCGCCGGCGTCCGGGCGGCGCGGGGCGGGCCGACGGAGCGACCATGAGACGGCTCGTCCTCGCGATCCCCGCGGCGCTCCTCCTCGCCCCCGGCCCGGCCCGGGGGGCGATCTGCACGGTCGTCGTCACGACCGACGCCGGCGCCGGCTCCGGCGACGCGGGTGACCTGCGGTACTGCGTCACACGGGCCAACGCGAGCGCGGACGTCCCCCACACGATCTCGATCACCGCGACGGGGACGATCACCCTCGCCAGCCCCCTCCCGCCGCTCGGCCGCGACGTGACGATCGCCGGGCCGGGGCCGGCGAGCCTGACGATCAGCGGGTCCGGCCTCCACCCGCTCTTCTTCGTCGGCAGCCCCTCGTCGCCCGACCCGACGCCCGCCGTCACGATCTCCGACCTGACGCTCGCCGGCGGGCGCGCGCGCGGGTTCGACGGCGGAGAGGGCGGGGGCGGCGCGGCCGGGATGGGCGGCGCGCTCGTCGTCAACGGCGGGAGCGTCGTGGTCTCGAACGTGACGTTCTCGGGCAACCAGTCCGTGGGCGGCAAGGGAGGGAACGGCTCCGACACGGGCGTCTTCCCGGGCGGCGGCGGGGGCGCCGGGAGCGCGGGCGCCAACGGCGACTACTCCCTCTGGGCCGCGGGGGGGAGCGGGGGGCCATTCGGCGGCTCCGGCGGCACGGCGGGCTCGGGGACGTTCGGGAACGGGGGCGCCGGAGGCGACGGCGCGGGCGGGGGCTCCGGCGCTGCCGGGGGCCCCGGGGGGGTCGGGGGAGGAGGAGGAGGAGGCTCGGCCGGCGCGCAGGGGGGCGTCGGCGGAGGAGGCGGCAGCGGTGTCGTGTTCGGGGCGTCCGGCGGGTGGGGCGGCGGCTCCGGAGCCAGCGGCGACGGCGTCTTCTCGTTCGGGGGCGGGGGAGGCGGCGCCGGCCTGGGCGGGGCGGTCTTCGTCCGCTCCGGCAGCCTCGTGGTGGCTCACTGCACCTTCACGGGGAACTCCGCTTCCGGCGGCGCGGGGGGAACCGGCGGCGTCGGCACCAGCGGCCCGGGCTCGGGGCGCGGAGGCGCCGTCTTCGTCCACGGCGGGTGGCTGACGCTCTTCGGGACGAGCTTCTCCGGGAACTCCGACACGACGGGCCCGGGGAGCGACGGTACGGGAAGCTGCGCGTCGCCCCCCGCCGTGCCGTGCGACCCGGGCAACGTGACCGTCTACGGCGGGACGGTCGGCTGCACGCCGCCGCCACCGGCGGTCTTCGACGACGGCCCGGTCTGCGAGGGGGCGACCCTCCACCTCTCGACGCCGGCCTTCGAGGGCGCGACCTACTCCTGGACGGGGCCGAACGGCTTCACCTCGGCGGCCGCGAGCCCGTCGATCCCGGGCGTCACGGTCGCCTCGGCCGGGACCTACGGCGTCACGGTGACGGCCGGGGGGTGCACCTCGGCGGCCGGGACGACGGAGGTCGCCGTCCTCCCCGACCCGTCGGCGCCCTCGGTGACCGCGCCTCTCCCCCTCACCGTCCACCAGACCGCCTGCTGCGGGACCTCCGGCGGCGTCACCGGCGCCACGAGCGCGGCGCTGTCGAGCTTCCTGGCGGGGGCGACGGCCACGGACGACTGCGACCCGGACCCGGCCGAGCTCCCCGTCCTGGCGGGCGGCGTCGAGGCGACGGAGACGACCTGCTTCGAGTCCGGGTCGACCCCGGTGACGTTCCGGTTCCAGGACGCTTCCGGCAAGGTCGGCTCGGCGTCCTCCTCCGTCACGGTCCGGCTCTTCGGCGACCTCGACCTCGACGGGCGGGTCGACCCCGCCGACATGGTCGTCCTCCAGTCGTTCTTCAACTTCGCGGCCTCGCCGGGCACGCCGCCGTTCGCGGCGCCCGAGTCGATGGCAGACTTGACGCACGACGCCGCCGTGGACCCGGCGGACATGGTGCAGCTCCAGAGCTTCTTCAACTTCGCCGTGGCGTGCCTGGCACCGTGAGGCCGGCGCAGCCCCGGACCCGTCCAAGGAGGCCGTCCTGACCCCTCCCGCGCCCTCGCGCCTCGCCGCCTGCCTGCTCGCCCTCGCCGCGGCCGCCGCCAACGCCGCGCCTCCGTCGCCGCCCGAGGCTCCCCCGCCCGGCAAGATCGCCCCGTGGGTCCTGGAAGCGACCGCGGGGGGGGCCACCGCGGAGTACCTCGTGGTCCTCGCCGAGCAGCCGGACCTGACGCCCGCCCGCTCGCTCCCCACCAAGGAGGCGAAGGGCCGCTTCGTCTACGAGACCCTCTTCGCGCACGCCGAGCGGACTCAGGGCCGGCTCCGCGCCGAGCTCGAGGCGCGCGGGGCGGAGTACCGGCCCTTCTACGTCGTCAACGCGATCTGGGTGAGGGGCAACGGCGTCCTCGCGATGGACCTGGCCCGGAGGGCGGACGTGGCCCGGATCGACCCGAACCCGCGTGTCCGGGTGGCTCTTCCGGGCGCGGAGCGGCCGGAGGCTGCGAGGGACGGCACGCCCCACGCCGTGCTCGCCGCGGAGCCGGGTGTCAGCTTCGTCCGTGCGCCGCAGGTCTGGGCGCTGGGGATCACGGGCGCGGGCGTCGTCGTCGGGGGAGCCGACACCGGCATCCGGTGGACCCACCAGGCGCTCCTGCCGCGCTACAGGGGATCGGGGATCGGCCTGCCGAAGCACGACTACAACTGGCACGACTCGATCCACAGCGGGGGCGGGGTCTGCGGCGCGAACAGCCCGGTGCCGTGCGACGACGACGGCCACGGCAGCCACACGATCGGGACCGCGGTCGGATGGGACGGCGGGACGAACCAGGTCGGCGTGGCGCCGGGGGCGAAGTGGATCGGCTGCCGCAACATGGACCAGGGGTACGGGACGCCGGCGACCTACCTCGAGTGCTTCGAGTTCTTCCTGGCGCCCTACCCGGTCGGCGGGACTCCGGCGCAGGGCGACCCGTCCCGGGCCCCCGACGTGACGACCAACTCGTGGGGGTGCCCGCCCTCCGAGGGGTGCAACACCGGGAACTTCGAGACCATGCGGCAGGCCGTCGCGGCCCAGCGAGCGGCCGGGATCCTCACCGAGGCCTCGGCGGGGAACTCCGGCTCGGGCTGCAGCACGGTCTCGGACCCTCCCGCGATCTTCGACGAGGCGTTCGTCGTCGGCGCCCTGAGCACCGGGACGGACACGATCGCCTCGTTCAGCAGCCGCGGCCCGGTGACGGTGGACGGGAGCAACCGCGTCAAGCCGGACATCGCCGCCCCCGGGACGAGCACGCGCTCGGTCTCCGGCTCGAGCGACACCGGGTACGTCTCGATGAGCGGGACCTCGATGGCGGGACCGCACGTCGGCGGCGGCGCGGCGCTCGTGATCTCCGCCTTCCCGGAGCTGCGCGGGGACGTGGACGCCGTCGAGCAGCGCCTCGCCGCCTCGGCGGCGCGCATCTCCTCGTCGTCTTGCGGCAGCACGTCCGGCGCCTACCCGAACAACACGTTCGGCTGGGGCCGGATGGACCTGGGCTGCGCGATCCCCGGCCTCGTCTCGGGCAGCGCGACGATCTGCGAGGGGTCGTCGGCGACGCTCTCGGTCGCCCTCGTCGGCTCCGGCCCCTGGACGCTGACCTGGTCCGACGGGCACGTCCAGGTCGTCACGGGCGCCTCGCCGGCCACGCGCGTCGTCTCCCCCTCGGCCACGACGACGTACACGGTCACCGGCGTGGCGAGCGGCTCCTGCGACCAGCCGGCCGCGGGGAGCGCGACGGTCACCGTGGAGCCGGACACCCAGGCGCCGGCGGTGACGGCGCCCGCGCCCCTCGTCGTCGACCAGACGCTCTGCTGCGGCGCGGGAGCCGGCGGGGCGACCGGCGCCACGAGCCCGGAGGTGGCGGCCTTCCTCTCGGGCGGCTCGGCGACCGAGGAGTGCTCCTCGGCGACGCGCCTGCCCGCGCAGGTGGGCGGCGCCGACGCCGACAGCACGACCTGCCTGCCGGCCGGGGAGACCCCGGTCACGTTCCGGTTCCAGGACGCGGCCGGGAACGTCGGCTCGGCGGTCTCCACCGTCACCGTGCGGGCGTTCGCCGACCTGGACCTGGACGGGAACGTGGACCCGGCGGACATGGTCGTCCTCCAGAGCTACTTCAACTTCGCAGCCACCCCCGGCGTCCCGCCGTTCGAGGCGCCCGCCTCGCTCGCCGACCTGACGCACGACGCCGCCGTGGACCCGGCGGACCTGGTCCAGCTCCAGGGCTTCTTCAACCTCGCCGTCGCCTGCCTGGCGCCCTGAGGCAGCGCGGCGAGGCCGAGCGCGACGAGGGGGACCGGCCGGCCCGCCGCCGGGCGGCTAGGTGAGCGTGTCGATGGTCCAGGGGACCTCGAAGCTGTTGAGGGCGTAGTAGACCGACAGCTCGGCCCCGCCCCCGATCCCGGTGTCGATCACCGTGACCGTCGGCTCGTGGCTCCCCACCTTCACCCCCGCGCCCGCGAAGAGGCCCTTCATCAGGTTCACCGAGTAGTCGACGTCGTCGGCCAGCTCGGCAACGTAGTGCCCGTAGCGGGCCGCCGCCGCGTACTTGGCGGCGTTCGGGATCTTCGAGACCGCCTTGGCGAGCGCGCCCCACTTCCCCCCGACCGAGACGCTGAAGTCGACGTCGCCGAGCCGGATCCCCTTCAGGAACTGCGGCTTCTTGATCCCCGTGACGAAGACGACGGACATCCCTCCGGAGAACCCAGCTCCGAGGCCGGTCCGCTCGGTGAAGATCCGGAGGAGGAACCGGTCGGCCATCGTCTCGTACGAGAAGAGGACCGCCGACAGGACGTCCAGGCCCTTCACGCCGGCCTGGCCGCCCGCCTTCCCCCCGATCCCCCACCAGGTCCCGGTGCGCGCCCACCAGCCGGGGGTGCCGTCGTCTCCGGCGTCCGGCAGGGGCGGAGGCGGAGGCGTCCACCCCGGCGTGTTGATCCCCTTGTCCTCGGGGAAGAGCGTCCTCGTGAAGACGACCCCCGGCGAGGCCTCGTCGCTGAACCGGTAGTTCTTCCGGTCGTCGGTCTCGAGGACGCAGCCGACGAAGTTCTTCAGGTACCAGTTCACCTCGCGCGGGTCGGTCGTCCCGAAGTTGAAGGCGACGAGGTCCTGCGCCCTGGCCCAGCCGTCCCGCTTCGCCAGCGAGACCCAGTTCTCGCCCGTCCGGACGCGGTGGCGGAACGCCCCCTTCGGCCCCCAGCTCCCGCCGGCGTACGGCTTCAGCGGCAGCGGCTTCTTCGACAGCGCCATCGCGGCCCCTCCATTCCGTTTGTGCTGCGATTCTGTCGCAGGACTCTACCCGAGACGGTGCTCTGCGTCACGCCCGCGACGCGGCGGCAGGGGCCGGATCAGCGCCCGGGGCGGAGCCTCTTCAGGAGCTGGATCTGCCCGGCGTGGTAGAGGTCGTGCGAGGCGATCCCGCGGACGAGGACCTCGTTCGGGAGCTTCGCCCCCTTCGGGACGACGCCGAGGTCGCTCGCCACGAGGGCCGCGACCGCCTCGCGGAGCCGACGGTGCTGCTCGACCAGGAGCGCGACGTCGGCCTTCCAGGCCGCCTCGGAGGAGTCCGCGCCGGGCCTCGTGAACCAGTTGCTCCCCTTCAGCGGGAACGACCCGCGCTCCTCCCCCGTCAGCCGCCGCCAGACGGCGTACTTCCAGTAGGCCGCGTGGACGGCGATCTCCCAGCAGTCGTGCCGCCCCGGGCCGGGGCGCCAGGAAGCCTCCGCGGCCGTCATCCCACGGAGCGAGCCGCGCAGGTTCGTGCCGTGCCACGACCTCGCCTCGAAGGCCTCGTCGAGCTGGCGCAGGAGCATCGCCACCAGCGGGTCGGGGGCGGGACCTCTCGACCGTCGCTCTGCCCTGGGCACCCTGCCACCTCCGGGGACCCGTGTCGGACGGCTCCCTCCGCGAGTCTAGCGGGAACACGTTCGGGACGGTCCCGGACCGCGACGGCGGACTAGAATGACGGAGGCGGGGAGGGCGGTCCTGGGCCACTGACGACGCCGGAGGACCGCATGGGCTTCATCACCAAGGACGACCAGCAGCGGATCGACGAGACGCTCCAGTTCATCTCGGCGTCGACGCTCGTCCCCACGCAGATGAGGACGGCTGTGACGGCCTTCGTCACGGCGTTCCTCAACCAGCGGCTGCCGCCCGGCACGACGCGCAGGGACCTCCGCACCTTCTCGCGACAGATGTCGATGGCCCGGGTCCCGCACGCCGGGCCGGAGGGGCAGCGGAACCTGCGGCGGGCCATCCACCTGCTGTGGGAGGCGATGGGGAACCACCAGCGCGCCGAGGAGGCGAAGACCTGCCCGGGCACGGACCTGGTGTACGACTACAAGCGGAGCATGGAGAAGGCCTGGCTGGTGGCCGAGACGAGGGGCGGAGGGAACGTCGGCCACCAGTGGGTCTTCACGCACGGGCTCCGCCACCACACCCGGGCCTTCCTCAAGCGCAACAGGATCACGATCCGGGGCTCGACGAGGATCCGGACGGACGACGGCGACCGCAACGTCCTCGACTTCAACTTCTCCTTCGACCCTCTCCAGGACCGGTACTCCTTCGGGGTCGGGGGGGTGGGCGGGATGACGTTCCAGACCGTCAGCGTCCCGGCGGTCCACTGGGCCACGGTCCCGGGCCGCGGGAACGCCCAGGACGCCGGGTCCTTCGCGAGCATCCACGGGACCGAGCTGGGCGGCGCGACGGTGATGCTGACCACGCAGTTCACGGGCTGCTCGTTCTGCGTCAAGGACGCCGGACGGGTCCTGGCGGCGCACATCAGCCCGTCGCTCCCGAGCCAGCCGCACTCCATGGACGGGACGAAGCTCGCCCGGCAGCTCTCCGGCCAGCAGACGGGGGTGACGGGAGGGGACTTCGGGAACGGCGCCGGCGGGAGCCCCTTCCTCGTCTTCGGGCGCGGCTACTCGAGCTTCGGCGACCACGGCGGGTACGACGCCCGCATCCAGGGCGGCGGCACCAGCTCCATGTCCGTGATCGGCTTCCTCCGCTCCACGGGGCAGTGGAAGGTCTACTCGCAGCAGGTCCTGGACGGGCGCATCGTCAAGGCCGTCCGGATCTTCCCCGCGTAGCCCCCCGGGCCGGGGCGCTCCGCCCGGGCGGCCCCGAAAGGAAAGGCGCCCCGCGAGGGGGCGCCGTTCCGGGGTCGTCGTCGCCGGGCCTCAGCGCAGGCCGAGCCTCTCCTCGATCCTCGCCAGCCGCTCCTCGAGCTCGCGGTTCTCGCTCTTCAGGCGGGCGTTCTCCTCGACCATGGCGCGCGTCCGCTTCTCGAGCGCCTGGGCGGCGACGAGGGCCACGCCCGAGAGGTCCTGCACGCCGATCGTCTTGTCGCTGTCGCCCAGGTCGAAGGCGGCCTTGAAGTCCTCGGCCATCGGCCCGAGGTGCGCGGCGCGGCTCTCGTCGCCGATGTAGCTCCAGCGCACGACGGGGACCGAGGCGAGCTTGCCGAGAACCTCCTCGCCGTCCACCTCGGCGAAGTTCTCCTTCACCTCCCTCGTGGAGGCGCAGGAGAAGACGCCGCTCCCGGCCGGGAGGTTGCAGCCCGTCGTGAGGGCGGCGTTCGTCCGAAAGCGGAACCCGCCGGCGGCGCGCGCCGCGAACTCGTTGTCGGCCACCGCGTTGAACGACGTCGTCGTGCTCTCGTCGCCGAAGACGAAGGCGCCGGTGTGGTTCGTGCCCGCCGAGCACGGGTTGACCGGCGGGCCCGGGCTCGCGACGGTGCTGTTCGTCGAGGCCCGGTAGCCGATCGCGACGCTGTAGTCGCCGCACGCCGCGGTCCGGTAGCCGAGCGCGACGGAGCCCTGCCCGCCGGCCGTCGTCGTGTAGCCGATCGCCGTGCACGCGAAGCCCGAGCAGACGTTGCTGGCGCCCGCGGAGAAGCCCGCGGTCCCGCTGACCGTCACGCCCGAGCCGAAGCCCACGCCGACCGTGCTGCTGACGGTCACCTGGTCGCCGTACGCGAAGGCGCCGTAATTGCTGGCGATGACCTGGTTCCCCCCGGCGAACGTGAAGTCGTCCATGTTCGCGTCGTCCCAGGCCGTCGGGGCGCCGACCGGGACGCGGCCGAAGCGGAGCGAGCCGCGACAGGGGTGCCACATGAGGCGTGTCCCGGCGCCGGTCGCCGGGATGTAGGCCGCGCAGCCGGTCGTGTTCCCCACGTCCTGGACGAAGCCGGTCGCCAGGAGGCCGCCGCTCCGGTCGACCTTGAAGACCGTCGTCTCCGGGCCCGACGGGGTCCCGCCGATCTTCGTGCTCGTCGCCACGATCGGCGTCTGGAACGTCTCGTTCCCCGCGAAGGTGGCGGTGTCGCCGAACCGGTTCTGCCCGGTGAACCCCTGCGGGCTCCGGTTCAGGAGCGCCACGTTCGCCGAGAGCCTCGCGTCGTCGAGAGTGCCCGAGGTGATCTGCGAGGCGTTGATGTTCGTGATCCCCGAGCCGTCTCCGCTCTGGACCGTCTGGAGCGCGGTGGGGGCGGAGGCGAGCCTCCGGTCGGGGACCATCTGCGTGAACGTCACGTTGTCGGTGGAGAGCCAGACGCGCAGGGAGCGGTCCCCCGCGCCGAACTCGGCCCCGGTGAGCGGCACCGTCATGTTCGGGACGGTCGTGTCGCCGAGGAGCACCTCGAAGAGGCCGCCGCTCACCGAGACCTGCACGGCGGCGGTCGGCTCGCCCCCGCCGGCCGAGGTCCCGTCGTTCGACCAGTAGCTGGTCGTGCCGGCCTGGTCCACGACGGCGAACTTCACGTACGCCGTCCCGGTGTAGGCCGAGCCCCCGACGTCGATGCGCCCCTGGTAGGAGACGACCCCCGCGGCGTGGAGGACCTGCGCGAGCGCCAGGACCGCGACGAGCGCGAGGAGCGCCTTCGTGTGCTTTCTCATCCCAACCTCCGTTCTCATCAATCCGCTTCGAAGCCGAGGAGCTCGACGGGCACGACGTAGTGGTCCGAGACGGCCCAGTCCGAGAGCGCCGCGATCGCGTCGCGCCTCACCGTGGACGAGGTGAACGCGTCGCGCGCGCAGTCCCAGGCGCCCGCCCCGAGGCTGCGGCACGCGAAGGGGTCCGCGAATGCCGGCTGCGGGAAGGTGAGGGACACCGCGTAGCCGCCCGCCGGGCCGCCGGCCGCGTTCTCCGCGGTGAGCGACCAGAAGCGCGCGGTGTCGATCCCCGGGATCGCGTCCGGGTGGGGGCCGTCCGTCCGGCGGACGCGCAGGCAGTGGAGCGAGCCCAGGACCGGGACGTCGAGGCGGACGCGGTGAGTGAGGTTGAAGAGGTAGGTGCCGGACTGCGTCAGCCCGCAGGTCGTCCAGTCGCGGTCCTCGGGCGGGGGCGCCAGGTAGCCGGCCGCGACGGCGTTCCCCCCTCCCGAGGCCGGGCCCTGCACGTTCTGCCCGATCGTGGACGTCAGGCGGAACGAGCCGCCGACCGACGTCCCCCCGCCGGCGGCGGTCACCTGGAGCCCCACGCCGGGGGGCGGGATGGCCTCGAGGGCCCGCCCGGACGCGAGAAGGGCGACCGCGCACGCGACGACGCGAATGCCGACACGAACGTCTCTCGACATGCCTCCACCTCCACTCGACGCCAGACTGCTCGGGAACTCGGCCGGTACCTTACCACGACCGCCCCGGACGGTCCTTGCACCTCCTCCGGGACGCCGCGTCCCGTCCTCGCCCGGACAGACGTGCCGAAACTGCTCGTTTTCAGCCAGCAGTTCTCGCCGTTTGCCCGCTCGCCCGGAGCGTCAGGGCGAGGCGGGGTGAAGCGAGACGTCGACCGACAGGGGACGCCCCCCGCGGAGGAGGTCGAAGCGCACCTTCCGGCCCGCCAGCGACGTGATCAGCGCGGGCACCTCGCGCGCGTCGGGGAGGGGCCTGCCGTCGACGGCGACGACGACGTCCCCCGCCTGGATGCCGGCCGCCTCGGCGGGCGAGCGGCTCGAGACCCCTTCCACCACGATCCCGTCCCGCCGTCCGAGCCTCGCCTGCTCCTCGCCGTCGAGCGGCCGGGAGACGATCCCCAGGATCGCCGGGCGGGTCTTCCCCCAGTACGACGCGACCTGGTCGTCCGGGCCGAGGTTCGAGAAGAGCGCCGCCCCGCGGACGGCCCCGGAGCCTTGCTCACCGCCCGCCCCGGCGGGGCGCGGCCGGTACGGCAGGACGTCGAGCGCCCGTCCGGCGGGGGGCAGGAACCGCCCGTAGACGACGACCAGCGCGGCGCCGACCTCCCGGCCGTGCTCGAGCGCGGGCCCGACGTCCGGGGCGCCGGAGGCGCTCGAGGCGCCGAGGAGCGCGTAGTCGTTCTCGTAGAGGGCCTGCACGTCGGCGGCGCTGTCGGCCGTCCCGAGGTAGACGGCCGGCGCGGCGGGAGGCGGCAGGAAGCTCGCGCCCACGTTCGTCGACCCCACGAAGCCGTCGCGGTACGGGTTGCCCGACGACGCGGCGGGACGGGACGGGCCCTCCGGGTCGACGGCGACGAGGCGCGGGTCGTCCGGGTCGAACCGCACCCACAGGCGCGCGCCGGGCTGGAACTGCGGGACGGCGATCCGGGAGACCGTCGTCTTCTCGATCGTCGCCTCGAACGCCGGCCGGTCGGCCGGCCGGACCCGCACCTTCATCCCGATCACGGGGTTGTCGTTGATCGTCCACCCCGTGTCCCAGATCTCCAGGACGTCGGCCGGAGCCGAGACGCCCTTCTCCCGGAGCTCGTCCGACATTCCGCCGCCGAACGTGGAGAGGCAGCCCGAGAGGACGAGGGCGGAGAGCGCCCCGAGAGGCCCCACCCGCCGGGACGCCGATCGCATGCGCTTCATGAGCCACCTCCCTCCGGTGCCGGACTCGCGAGCTGTGCCGAGGCCCGCGATGCTACCCGCGGCGGGAGCCCGAGGGAAGCGCCCGGCCCAGGCCCTGCCGGTCCCGCCGCTCTCCGTCGCCGGGCAGGCCCGCCCGTCGCGCGCGGCCTCCCGGCTCGCGACGGGGCCGGTCCAGGACGTCGCTACTCGAAGTACCCGACGACGTCGACGACGACGTGCGTGGAGCCAGCCGACTCGTTGAGGACGCGCACGAGGCCGCTGCCGTCGCAGGGCAGGCCGATCACCGCGTTGCCGGCGCGGACGTCGCCCGCCCGGAAGGCGACCGCGCTGGCCAGCGGGAGCGCGACGTTTGCGGGGAAGACCCTGAGGTCTCCCGAGGCCCCGGGCTGCACGACCGTGACGTTGGCGGCGACGGCCGTCGCCGCCGGGGAGATGCCGCACGCCGACGTCAGCGGGAAGGGCCGGCTCTCCCACGCCGCCAGCGCGGGCCCTTCCAGCGGCCCGGGAGGCAGGCGCGTGTCGACCGCACGGCACGGGGCGATCGCGTACAGCCTCGCGGACGGCTGCGGCACGACGGTGACGGTCGCGCTCGGCTGGTTCTGCGCCGGGCAGGCGCCGGAAAAGGTCACGGTGTAGGTGGTCGTCGAGGCCGGGCTCGCGACCGGGTCGCACGAGCCCGGGTCCGAGAGGCCGGTCGCGGGCGACCAGGAGCAGGCCTGCCCGCCCGTGGCGTAGAGCGGCGCCTCCTGCCCCGCGCAGATCGTCGTGGAGCCCGTCGCCACGCCCGGGGCTGCCGGGAGGACCGTCACCGTCAGCTCGTTCGAGGTCGTCGGCGCGTTGCCGGAGGGCGTCGTCGTCTCGACGAGGAAGTACGTCCCGGGGCCGGGGTAGTCCGGCCCGCGGACGGTGTAGCTCGGGCCGGTGGCTCCCGCGACGTCCGTGATCGCCCCTCCGGAGACGGTCCGGAACCCCCACTGGTGCGCGTTGCCGCACCCGCCGCCGTCCGTCACCGTCGCGGTGCCGCCGGTGCCGTTGCAGTACGTCGTCAGGACGCCGGCGGAGGAGATCGTCACGCTCGTGAGCGGGGGGCCTCCCGCCACCCGCGTCAGGAGGACCGAGGTCGCCGTCGTGCCGACCTCGAACGCGAGGCAGCTCGGGGTGTAGACGGGACTCGCGAAGCCGCCTCCGGAGAGCGGGCCCGTCCCGTCGACGATCGTGAAGACGGCCCCGATCGCCGGAACGAATCCGGCGACGACCTCCAGCTGCGTCCCGCCGACGCCGGAAGAGCCTCCGACCCGGAGCTGGTCGTGGCCGGCGCCAGCCGTCGTCCCGTCCAGACGGACGGAGAACCTCCCGCTCGTCATCGAGAGGTCCCCGTCGAGGGAGAGGATCCCCGGGGCGGACTCCGTCCCGGGACGGAGCCGCCCGCCCGCGACCGTCACGTTCCCCGCGAGGCTCCCGGTCCCCCGGAGCTCCGCGGAGGCGTCGAGCGCGACGGCGACCTCGCTCGCCGCGAGGGTGCCGTTCACCTCGAGCTCGGCCTGCACGATCCCCACGCTCCCGCTGAAGGGGTTCGTGCCGTGGAGGACGACGGTGAGCGACCCGCCGTCGCCCTGGACGACGAGCGAGTCGGGCGCCGAGCCTCCGAGTCCGCCGTCGAGGACGAGGGTTCCCCACGGGGACGAGAGCCCGCCCGGGGCGTAGAACGAGTGAGCGACCCCGCCGTGGAGCGTGACGGGGATCGAGACCGAGGAGCTCCCTCCCATCCCGATCCACCGCACGTCCCCGGTCAGCGCGAGGGAGCTGCCCGGAGCGGCGGTCAGGGTGTATCCCCCGGCGACGTCGATCCGGGAGGCGTACGTGGCGACGCCCAGGTCGTCCGTGCTGTCCCGGCGGACCGCGTCCGCGGGGAAGACCAGGACCGCGTTGGCGTCCCCCGCGGGCGACCCGCCGGCCCAGTTCCCCGGGTCGGACCAGAGCGAGCTGTTCGCGCCGGTCCAGGTGTGGACCTCGCCCCGGGCCGGCGGCGCCGCGAGGAGGGCGATCGCGACCGCGCTCGGGGCCCAGCTTCTGAGGAAGAGCATCTGGGCCTCCCGAAACGGGTTTCTGGCCGATTCTCCTCCTCGCGAGGCGCCCCGGGGAGTCCTTTCCGCGCCGCCCTCGTCGGAGCGCCGAGCATCCCGCCACGCCCTATGATCCCGGGCCGGACCGACCGTGACGACCGCCGAGGCTCCCTGGCTCCTCTCCCGCCGCACCGACCTGCTCCTCTTCGGCGGGTCGACGGCGCTGGCCCTCGGCCTTCTCCTCGGCGGCGCGGCGACGGGAACGCTCGAGGGCGACGCGCCGCCGTGGCTCTGGCTCGCGGCCGTCGTCGGCGTCGACGTGGCGCACGTCTGGTCGACGGGGTGGTGGGTCTACGCGGACCGCGAGGAGCTGTCACGCCGCCGGACGCTCTACCTCGCCGTCCCGGCCGCGGCCTGGGCCACGGGCGTCGTCCTCCACTCGGTCTCCGCGGCGCTCTTCTGGCGGGCGCTGGCCTACCTCGCCGTCTTCCACTTCGTGAGGCAGCAGTACGGCTGGGTCGCCCTCTACCGGCGGAAGTCGGGCGAGAACGAGGAGTCTCTGGGCGAGCTCTGGCGCCGGCTCGACGCCGCGACGATCTACGCCTGCACGGTGGCGCCGCTCGTCTTCTGGCATGCCAGCCTCCCCCGCTCCTTCCACTGGTTCCTCCCGGGGGACTTCGCCGCGGGGCTCCCGGGCTGGACGGGGACCGTGGCGCTCTGGGTCCTGGCCGCCCTCCTCCTCTCCTACGTCGTCAAGGAGGTCGCGCGCGCTCTCGCCGGGCGGCCGGTCTCGTGGGGGAAGAGCCTCGTCGTCGCCTCGACGGCGGCGACGTGGCTCCTCGGGATCGTCGTCCTGGACTCGGACTACGCCTTCACGGTGACGAACGTCCTCGTCCACGGGATCCCGTACGTCGGCTTCGTCCTCGTCACGTCCCGCCGGCGGGCCGAGTCACGCGCGGCGGCCGGGAGGCCCGCCTCGCTCGCCGACCGCGCGGCGCGGAGCCTGCCGCTCTTCCTCGCCCCGCTCCTCCTCGTGGCCTTCGTCGAGGAGTGGGGGTGGGACCGCTTCCTGTGGCACGAGAACGGGGCCTTCTTCCCCGGGCCGGACCTGGCCCCGGGCGCCTTCCTCCTCTCCCTCCTCGTCCCGCTCCTGGCGCTGCCGCAGGCGACGCACTACGTCCTGGACGCCTTCATCTGGAAGGTCCGCCCCGAGAACGCCGCGGCCGTCGCCGCCGTCGGGCTGAAGGCCTGAGGGCGGGCCGGCCCCCGGGCTCCTCACCGCTCCCGCGCCCAGCGGAGGATCTCGGGGACGGTCGGCTCCTTGCCCGTCATCAGCATGCCGAGGCGGAAGACGCGGCCCGCGACGCGGCGGGCGACCGCGATCGCCGCGACGAGGAGGACGCCGGCCAGGAGCGGCTCCCAGGCGGGGACGTCGGAGAGGACGAGGCGAGCCGGGAGGGCCGAGGCCGACGTCGGCGGCAGGAGCGAGAGGACCCGCGACAGGAGCGAGTCCGGGTCCTTCACCACCGCGAACGAGAGGGCGACCGGGAGCATCGGCAGGAAGAGGAGGCCCCCCTTCGTCGAGGTGTTCGGGTCGTCGATCGTGGCCGAGACGGCCGCGAAGAAGGCCGTCCAGAGGAGGAGGCCGAGGAGCGTGAAGAGGGCGGCGACGAGGAGGAAGCCGGGCGAGACCACGGCGGCGGGCAGGGCGCTCCCGGACACCGTCGCCACGACGCCCCCGAGCGCCACGATCCCCGCCGAGGTGGTCAGCAGGCTGACGAGGACGAGGGCCGTGATCCCGAGGATCTTCCCGTCGATCCAGGTCTGGGCCGGGACGGCCGAGAGGACCAGCTCCGTGACGCGGAGCTGCTTCTCACCCGTGACGCCGGTCATCAGCCACGCCAGCCCCAGGAAGACGCCGAGGAGCATCAGGCCGACGAGGACGGCCGCCGCGGCGGCCTCGCCCTTCCCGCGCCCGGCCCTCCCCGGCCGGGACGAGACCACCGTCAGCTCCAGCGGGGCGAGGAGGGCCCGGGCCGCCTCGTCGGCGGCCGAGAGGCGCGAGAGGGCCGCCTGGCGCCGAGCCTCCAGGAGGAGCCTCTCCAGCTCGCCCTTCCACCGCGGCTCGCGCGGGACGACCAGCTCGGCCCTCGCCGGGCCCCGGAAGACGACGAGCCCCTCCAGGTCGCCCTTCTCGACGCGGGCTCTCTGCACCGCCTCCGTCCGCCCCTCCGCCCGCTCGACCCGCAGCCGGCTCCCCGCCTTCGGGGCAAGGGGGGCCTCCGGCCCGCCCAGGACGGCGATCCGCACCGGCCGCCCGGACTTCCCGACCACGGCGCCCGCCACGAGGAAGCCTCCCCACCCGAGCGCCAGGAGGAGGAGCCCGACGAGCTGGTCCTTCCAGCGGAAGAAGCGCCGGAACTCCCAGAGGGCGATCTCGAGCGCGAGCCGGTCGGGTCTCACGACTCGCCGCCTCCGCCCGCGCCCCGGACGGCGCGGACGTACGCCTCGTGGAGCGTCGGCTCCTCGGTGGCGATCGACACGACCCGAAGCTCCGAGAGCCTGGAGAGGACCTCTCCGAAGGAGGCGCCGGGGCGGAGGGCGACGGCGAGCGCCGACTCCCCCGTCCGCTCGACGGACTCCACGGCGTCCAGCGCAGCGAGGCGCTCCACCGCCGCGGCGTCCAGGGGCCCCTCGGTCCGGATCCCGAGGCGGCTCCCCCCGGCGTACCTGGCGCGGACCTCGCCCACGGCCCCCGAGACCAGCTCTCGCCCCTCGCGCATCAGGAGGACGCGGTCGGCGACGCGCTCGACGAGGGCCATCTGGTGCGCCGAGAGGAGGACCGTCGTGCCGCCCTCGCGCAGGGAGCGGAGGAGGTCGAGCGCCGCCTCCTGCCCCAGCGGGTCCAGGCCCGAGAAGGGCTCGTCGAGGACCGCCAGGGCCGGCGCGTGGAGGACCGCCGCCGCGAGCTGGACGCGCTGCTGGTTCCCCTTCGAGAGCGTGTCGAGCCGGTCCTTCGCGCGGTCCGCCAGCCCGAGCCGCTCGAGCCAGGAGAGCGCCCTCTCGCGCGCCTCGGCGCGAGAGAGGCGTCGGAGGACCCCGAGGTGGACGAGCGTAGTCAGGACCGGGACCTCGCGGTAGAGGCCGCGCTCCTCCGGGAGGTAGCCGACCCGGGCCGGGTCGGCGTGCGGGCTCGCGCCGCCGCTCCCCAGCCGGTAGAGGAACGAGCCCGAGTCCGGCCTGAGGACGTCGAGGAGCATCCGGACGGTCGTCGTCTTCCCCGCGCCGTTGGGGCCGAGGAGCGCGAAGACCTCGCCGCGCCGGATCTCGAAGGACAGCCTCTCGACCGCCGAGAGGCCCGCGAAGGCCTTGGAGACCTCGCGCACCTCCAAGATCGGGGGTCCGTCCCTCACGCCGGAACGGAGCTTAGCCCGGGAGCCGCGATCCCGGCCAGCCGCAGGGCGGCGCCCGGACACAGCACCGCGGGCCCCGCCCCGGCGGCGCGGAGCCCGCGTGCACGGAGGCCGGCCCCCGGGGACCGGGGCCGGTCGCCCATCTTCACTTCATCGCGTAGAGGGTGACTTCCTGCCGCGCGGCCGTCAGCGTGGCCGGCTTCGCGCAGAAGACGTCGTAGCCGTAGCGGGTGTTGGACGCGAGGAAGGTCCTCAGGCGGTTCGGCTGGTTGGCGTCGCCGACGTCGTAGAGGATCCGGGCGACGGGGCTCATCTCGTCGGCGGCGATCTCGTGCGGCGTCGCGATGAGCGTCGCGAAGACCTTCGTGTTGTCGGCGTTGCAGATGGTCAGGACGGCGTGGCCCTCGGCGGAGTGCACGGCCCGGACCATGTAGATCCCGGGCTCGAGGACGACGCTCCCCACCTGCAGGCTCTGGTGGACGTAGAAGCCGGCCCAGTCGTCGCCCAGCGTGGCCTGGGCGGCCGGGGCGAGGACGACGGCCAGCATGGCTGCGATCGCGAGGGCGAGCAGCCACTTCACGACGGATCTCATGTTGGCACCTCCGTGTCTCGGATCCAGTCCCGTTGGCGCGCCGGATACGGTCCGGTCACCGGCGGGCCGCTCGCGTCCCGCTGTCGTCGTGGGGATTCGCCGGGTGGAGGTCGAAGGATCGCCGGGTGGGCCTGTCACGAAGCCGCTGTGCCCGGTGACGAGGATTCTCCCCGCTACGTCACCGTTCCGGGCGGTCCCGGGGTGATCTCTGTCCGCGCTGAACGGGGATTCCGTCCTTCGTGTCCCCGGGAGCCGCTGCCGGCCTCCGTCTAACTAGTGTCTCCTCCCTGCGGCGCTGTCAAGGGTTCGAACCTTGGAACGATCTTGGAATTCGGTTGGACAGAATCCGCGCACCCGTCGGTCACGGCGCGGGACCGCCTTGCCGCCGGCCCGTCCCCCTCGTATCGTCGGCCCGTGGGCTCGCCCGCCCCCCTCGGCCTCCACCTCCTCCTCGACCTGGCCGACGCGCCGTTCGCGACGCTGGACGACCCCGTCGTCGTCGAGGAGGCCCTGGTCGCCGCCGCCCGGACGATGCGGGCGCGCGTCCTCGGCATCCACGTCCACAGGCTCGTCCCGCAGGGGATCAGCGGGATCGTCGTCATCTCCGAGTCCCACCTGACGATCCACACCTGGCCCGAGCGGGGCGAGGCCGCGGTCGACCTCTTCACCTGCGGCGACCCCGCGGGCGCCCGCGAGGCGGTCGCGGGGCTGCTGGCCCACCTCGGCGCGATGCGCTCGCGGCTGACCGAGATCCTCCGAGGGGCCGGCGAGCCCCCCGCGCCCCCGCGTTGAGGTCCCCGCCTCGGCGCCTCCTCCGCGTCGTCGTCACCGGCCCCGAGTCGACCGGGAAGACGACGCTCGCCCGCATCCTCGCCGGGCGCTTCGACACGACCTGGGCCCCGGAGGCCGCGCGCGGCTACCTGACCTGCCTCGGCCGGCCTCCGTCGCTCCCGGACATCGAGGCGATCGCGCGCCTGCAGCTGGAGTCGGAGGAGGCGGCCGCCCGGGACGCGAGGGGTTTGCTCGTCTGCGACACCGACCTCCTGGCGACCCGGGTCTGGAGCGAGCACTACTTCGGCGTCTGCCCCGGCTGGGTCGCCGAGGAGGCCGCGCGCCGGCCGTACGACCTCCACCTCCTGTGCCGTGCCGACGTCCCGTGGGTGGACGACGGCCTGCGCGACTCCCCCGGCCTCGGTCCCCGTTTCGAGGACGCCTTCCGGAGGGCGCTCCGCGAGGCCGGCCGCCCCTTCGTCGAGCTCTCGGGAAGCTGGCCCGAGAGGGAGGATCGTGCCGTCGCGGCGATCCTCGCCCTCGGCCTCCCGCCTCTCCGGCAGGCGCGCCCGCGAGAGGGCTAGACTCGCCCGCGAGCGCACGTGGACAGAGACCCAGAGCGCGGCCCGGGTCCGAAGCCGGTTTCCGGCATCCGGCCGCGAATCTCCGTCGAGGCGGCGATGGTGCGGGCGCCGGTCTACCCGCTGACGGGCGGCGGACCGGCGGCGCTCCTCGTCCTCGGGCTCCTCGGGACCGTCCCCTTCGGCGGGATCGCCGGGTGGCTCCTCCTCGTCTTCCTCTGCGCGCTCGTGGTCCGAGATTCGATCCGGGGGCGCGACGCCTTCCCGGGCCTCGCCGCGCTCCGGGGAACGCCGGACCCCGGCGGCCTCTGGGTCCGCGCGCTCGCCTCGACGACGGTGGTCCTCTCCCCCGTCCTCGCGGCTCTGGCTCTGGCGATGCTGGCCGCGAGCTTCCCCGAGGAGGGGCCGCTCCGGGCGGCCGCGGGGATCGCGATCCCCGCCGGCGCCTTCCTCGGTTTCGTGGGCGTCCTCTTCGTCCCCGCCGCCCTCGTCCTGGCCGTCTCCGACCCCGAGCCCTTCGCCATCCTGCAGCCCGGCCGGATCCGCGGCGTGACCCGGAGCCTCGCCGCCGCCACGGTCGTCTCCGGGTTCGGCGCCTTCTTCCTCCTTCTCGCGCTCGGCGTGGTGAACAAGCTCGCGCCGACGACGGTGGCGCGAGGGCTCGACATGGCGATCCTCTCCGGGCTCTTCTTCGTGATCGCGCGCCTGACCGGCCTCGGAGCCCGGAGCCGCGTCCCGCTCGCCTGATCCGGGGAGCCGCGGCCCAGGCGCTCCCGGACGGAGGCGCTATCCTCGGCCCCGACATGGGCTCCGGCGAGGGGGAGGCGGTGCGCGGAGGGGAGACGCCCGTCTTCAGCGTCGTCATCCCCGTCTTCAACGGAGAGCGGTTCCTCCCCGAGGCGATCCGGAGCGCCCTCTCGCAGTCCCTCCCGCCTCTCGAGGTCCTCGTCGTGGACGACGGCTCCACGGACGGGACGCGGGCCGTGGCGGAGGGCTTCGGGGAGCCGGTGCGCGTCCTGGCGCAGCCCAACGCCGGCCCGTCCGCCGCGCGCAACCGCGGGGCGAGGGCGGCGCGGGGGGAGTGGGTCGCCTTCCTCGACTCCGACGACCGTTGGGAGCCGGGCTACCTCCGGGCGGCGGCCGCCTACCTGGCGCGGCAGCCGCGGGTGGGCCTCCTCTGCACCGGCGTGAGGGTCCTCGCCGAGGACGGCACGCCGACGCCGCACGTCATCCTCAAGGAGTCGCCGGGCGCCGCCTACTCCACGACCGGGATGCTGGAGAAGGACGTCGGGACGATCCTGCCGCCGATGGTGAGGAAGGACCTCTTCCTCGCCTCGGGCGGCTTCGACGAGACGCTCCGCGCCAACGAGGACTGCCACCTCTGGCTCCGCCTCTCCCTCGTGACCGAGGTGCACCAGATCCCGGAGCCGCTCCTCCTCTACCGCCGTCACGGCGCCAACGCCAGCGGGAACCTCCTCGAGAACGCTCGCGAGTCGCTCCGCTCGCTCGACCTCCTCGAGCGGGACCACCGCGAGTTCCGGGAGGCCTACCGCCGGCCGATGCGGAAGCTCCGCGGCAAGGAGTCGCTCCGTCTCGGCCGGGAGCTCCTCGTGCGGGCGCGGGGCGAGGCCGGGGACGTCGCCCAGGCGCGGCGGGCCCTCGTCGCCGCGGTCACGTGCCGGCCCGGCCGGCTGCGGGGCTGGGCCTACCTGGCCCTCGCCTGGGTGCCCGGAGGCCCCGCGGCCTTCGCCCGCTGGAGGGCCCTCGAGCTCAAGCTGAAGGGCCGCCTGAGCGGGACGCCGCTCGCGGCCCGCTTCCGCGGACTGCGCCGCCGCGTGCGCGGGAGCGGCGGCGCGGGCTGAAGCGCCCCTCGGGGCTCAGGACCGGGCGGCCGTCGCGAGCTGGGCGCCCGTCATCCGGGCCGCGCGGCCGAACCCGCCGACGTACCGCGCCGCCTCCGGGACGAACCGGAACAGGAGCATGTCGGGAAGGCCGAGGCGGGGCCCGGCCTCCGGGAAACGAGCCGCGTAGACCTCCCGCCCCGCTCGGTCCGCGTCCGACCCCTTCTCGAGCGCGACGCACGTCCCCGAGAGGGTGACCCGGGGGAGCTCCTGGGGGTCGCCCACGCCCGTGTCGGGCCGCGTCACCGAAAGGGAGGCGCGCGGGTCGTCGAGGAGGTTCCGGGTGTGGAGCGAGAGCGGCGAGAGGAGCATCAGGACCCCGGTCAGCCCGGGCTCGACCGCGTAGGAGGTCATCGAGACGAGGGGAGCCCCCTCGTTCAGCGTCCCGAGCGCCGCCCAGCGCTCGGTCAAGACCAGGTTCGCCGCCTCGGCGTACGCCTCTCCGCCCATCGCGAGCCCTCCTTCCCGGCCGGGGATCGTATCGGACCCCCGCTCCGCCGCGCTACGATGCCGCGCCCGGAGGCCGCATGCCGGAGATACCGCTCTCTACGCACGTCTTCCTCGTCGTCGTCCCGGCGCTCTTCGCCCTCGCCGCGATCGCCGCGTACCTCCGAGGGGGGCGCCGTGAACGCTGACGCGACGATCCTCACGATCGTCGTCGTCTACATGGCGATCCTGCTCGGGATCGGATGGGCGGCCGCCCGGCAGACCCGGTCCACGGAGGACTTCTTCCTGGCGGGCCGCTCGCTCGGCTCGTGGGTGACGGCGATCTCCTCGACCGCCTCCTCGGAGAGCGGCTGGGTCGTCCTCGGGGCGGTCGGGATGGCCTACGCGCAGGGGGTCTCGGCCCTCTGGTACGCGCCGGGGTGCCTCCTCGGCTACGTCGTGAACCTCTACTGGCTCGCGCCGCGCCTGAGGCGCGAGAGCGCGCGGACCGGGGCGCTCACCCTCCCGGACCTGATCGCCGCCCGCTTCGGCGACCCGGGGCACGTCCTGCGCCTGGTCGCCGTGGCGATCGTCTTCCTCTCGCTCGGCGGGTACGTCGCCGCGCAGATGACGGCCACGGGGAAGGCGATGAGCGCGATCCTGGGCGTCCCCTACGCGCAGGGGATCCTCTGGGGCGGGGCGATCGTCGTCGTCTACACGCTGATGGGGGGCTTCAGGGCCGTCTCCTGGACCGACTTCTTCCAGGGGATGGTCATGGTCTTCGCCCTCGTGGCCATGCCGCTCCTCGTCGTCGCGAAGGTCGGCGGGTACTCGGCGATGCTCGCGAAGGTGTCGGCCGTCTCCCCCGACCTCGTCACGCTCGGAGGGGGGCGGACGGGCTTCGCCCTCTTCGGCTTCGTCGCCGGCCTGGTCGGGATCGGGCTCGGGTACCCCGGCCAGCCGCACGTCCTGACGCGCTACATGGCCGCCTCGGGCGACGAGAAGATCCGGCAGACGCAGGTGATCGCGATGGTCTGGGGCGTCCTGGTCTTCTACGGCGCCGGGATCCTCGGGCTGGCGGGCCGGGTCCTGATGCCCGGGCTCTCGACGCCGGGCGGGGACCCCGAGCAGCTCTTCCCGCTCCTGTCGCGCTCGCTCCTCCACCCGCTCCTGGCCGGCGTCATGCTCGCCGCGATCCTCTCGGCGATCATGTCGACCGTCTCCTCCCAGCTCCTGGTCGCCGCCTCGGCGGTCAGCCGCGACGTCTTCGAGCAGGTCCTCGGCAAGGCGCGGACGGACCGGGCCTCGGTCCTGGCGGGCCGCGTCAGCGTCCTCGTCCTCGGCGCCTTCGCCCTCGTCGTGGCGCTGCAGGACGTCCGCGTCGTCTTCTGGTTCGTCCTCTTCGCCTGGTCCGGGCTCGGGGCGGCCTTCGGGCCGGTCCTCCTCCTCGGGCTGGACGGGGACCGGGTGACTCGGAAGGGGGCGCTGGCCGGGATGCTGACCGGCTTCCTCGTGACCGTCGCGTGGAAGACCTCGGGCCTGTCGGACCGGTTCATCTACGAGCTGGTCCCCGCCTTCGCCCTCTCGTTCCTGGCGACCTGGGGCGTCAGCGCCCTGGAGAGGAGGAGGGCGCCGGCGGCGTAGGCCCGGACGCGGCCTCCTCGCCCCGGGACGCGGACGTCACCCCAGAGGGCCGACCTCCTTCTCGACCTCGTCGAGGACCTCGCACGAGCGGACGAGCTGGCGCATGGCGTTGTGGTCGACGTACAGGGGCCGGTCCTCGTCCAGGTGGGCCACGTGCCGCCGGACCGCCCGGCGCGCGGCCGTCGTCCCCTTGCCGAACGCGAAGTCCCGGAAGTCGAGCGCCTGGGCCGCGGCCATCATCTCGATCCCGAGGACGCCGTAGGCGTTCTCGAGGATCTGCTCGTTCTTCAGCGCCGTGTTCATCCCCATGGAGACGAAGTCCTCCTGGTCGGCCGCCGCGGGGATCGACTGGATCGAGGCCGGCGTCGAGAGGATCCGCTGCTCGACGATCAGCGTGTCGGCGGTGTACTGCGACAGCATCATCCCCGAGAACATCCCGGCCCCCTTCGTCAGGAAGGCCGGCAGCCCGACGGAGAGCGCCGGGTTCGTCATCCGGTTCAGCCGGCGCTCGGAGAGGACAGAGACCATCGTCACGGCCGCCCCGACGAGGTCCATCGGGAGGGAGACGGGCGTCCCCTGGAAGTTGGCGCCGGTGAGCGTCAGGCGCGCCTCGGGGATGAAGATCGGGTTGTCGCCGACGCCCGACAGCTCGGTCTCCACCTGCTTCTTCGCCCAGGCCACGGCGTCGTGCGCGGCGCCGATGACCTGCGGGGTCGAGCGCATCGAGTAGGCGTCCTGGACCTTCGTCTTCATCTTCCCGGTGGCCAGGTCCCCCCCGGCCAGGACCCTGCGGATCGCCGCCGCCGACCGGACGGCGCCCGGGAAGCCGCGGAGCTCGTGGAGGCGGGTGTCGTACGGCTTGAGGTTGGCGACGAGCGCCTCGAGCGTCATGGCGCAGGCGATCTCGGCCTGCTTGAGCCACCGCTCGACGTCGTGCAGGAGGAGGGCGCTCATGGCCGTCAGGAGGTTCGAGCCGTTGATGGCGGCCAGGCCGTCGCGGGCCATCAGGCCCGGGACCGGGATCCCCGCCCGCTCCATCGCCACCTCGCCCGGCAGCCGCTCGCCCTGGTAGAAGGCCTCTCCCTCCCCCATCAGGAGGAGGGCGATCTGCGACATCGGCGCCAAGTCCCCGCAGGCGCCGACGGAGCCCTTGCGGCAGACGACCGGCGTCACGCCCCGGTTCAGCATCTCGACGAGCGTGAGGGGGATCTCGGGCCGGCAGCCGGAGTTGCCGTGCGCGTGGACGTTGACGCGGGCCGCCATGGCGCCGCGGACGTGCTCCACGGGCGCGGGCTCGCCGATCCCGGCCGCGTGGTTGTAGATCAGGTAGCGCTGGAACTGCCGGACCTGCTCGTCGGAGAGGACGACCTCCGAGAACTCGCCGATCCCGGTGTTCGTCCCGTACATGATCTCGTGCGCGGCGAGCTTCTCCTCGAGCATCGCCCGGCAGGAGCGGATCCGCTCCACCGCCCCGCCGGAGAGGACGACCTCCTCGCCGTTCCGCGCGACGCGGACGAGCTTCTCGACCGTGAGCTGGCCACCGTCCAGGACGACCGACATCCCTCTCTCCCTCCCCGGGGCCCGGGTCTCGGCCCGCCCCGGACGCGCCGGCCTACGCGGCGGCGCGCTCCTGGCGCTCGAGCCAGACGTTGAAGACCCAGATCGCCAGCGCCGAGGCGAACCCGATCAGCATCAGGATGACCCAGCCGCGCGCGGCCGCCGCGGGGTCGAGCTCGAGGAGGCCGTTCGGGAGCTTCGTGGCCCCCTTGCAGATCACCTCGTTGAAGATCGCCGCGCCGACGGGGCCCCCGACGAGCGAGCCGATCGCCAGCGGCAGGTTCGCGTACCCGAGGAAGAGCCCCTCCTGCCCCTTGGGCGCCAGCCCCCCGATGTACTCGTACATCCGCGCCGAGGTGAAGAGCTCGCCGAAGGCGATGAGGCCGACGGTCGCCACGATGACGACGGAGCCGATCGGGATCCCGCCGAGGACCTCGCGCCGCATCCCTCCCTCGGAGTAGATCGGCCAGAGGTTGATGGCCATCGAGAGGCCGATGATCACGGTCCCGATCACGATCGAGCGGATCGGCCGGATCTTCCCGAAGAGCCGCGTCACGAGGAGCTGGAAGCAGACGATGACGAGCGGGTTGGCCATCGTGTAGACGTCCACGGGCGGGTTCGTCTCGAGCACGCGCTTCCAGTAGAGCGGCAGGACGTTGTAGACCTGGTTGTAGAGGAAGAAGAAGCCGCTCGAGACGAGGAGGAAGACGACGAAGCGGCCGTTCGTCAGGACCCGCACCATGTCGAGGAGGATCTGCCCGACGCTCCGCTTCGGCTTCTGCGGCGCGGTCGAGCCGGGCACGGTCCCGGGGTCGCGGTAGAAGAGGAGCGCCATCAGGAAGGCCAGGAGCGAGCAGGCGGCCGCCACCGCGAAGATGAGCGAGAACTCGACCCGCGTCCTGACGAAGTACGAGACGGTCCGGCCCACGAGCGAGCCGATGTTGACGACCATGTAGAAGATGGCGAAGGCGAGCGTGGCGCGCGTCCCCGAGACCTTCTGCGCGGTCCCCAGGATGCAGGGCTTGACGAACGACCCGCCGATCCCGATCAGGAGGAGCCCGGCGACGACCGGGACGACGACCCCCGCCGTCGCGGTGAACTCCTTCTCGACGGTCGGCGACAGGACCGCGCCGCCGAACCAGACGGGCGCGCCGACGAGCGAGTACCCGATCGCCAGGAGGACGCCCGCCAGCAGCAGCGCGCGGCGGTAGCCGATCTGGTCGGCGATGGTGCCGGAGAGGATCGGCAGGAAGTAGATCAGCGTCCAGAGGACGCTGCCGTTCAGCGTGGAGGGCCAGTAGTCCCCGAAGCCGAGCTGCCCGAGGTAGATGACGACGAAGCTGGCGACGGCGTAGTACGCGGCCCGCTCGAAGAGCTCCGTGACGTTGGCGATCCAGAAGACGGGCGGGAACTTCTCGGCCGCCCCGTGGGGGGCGGTGGAGGTCGTCGTCGGTGCTGTCATGACCCGGGGATGATACCGGCGGACGCGCCCCGCACGGCCCCGGCCCCACCAGGAACGGCGCGGCGCGCGAGCCGGCAGGATCGATGGAAATGAGCGAGGTGGAGAGCGCGCGTCGTCCGGCCCGCGCGGCCCGCCGGGGGCGGCCCCGGGCGAAGATGGGACCATGAGCTCCGTCCTGATCACGGGCTGCTCCTCCGGGATCGGCCGCGCCGCCGCCCTCCGGTTCGCCGCGGCCGGCTGGACCGTCTTCCCCACCGCCCGGCGCCCGGAGGCGATCGCGGACCTGGCGGGGCCGGCCTCCTTCCCGCTCGCGCTCGACGTCACCGACGGCGCGTCGATCGACGCCGCCGTCCGAGAGGCGCGGGCGAGGGCCCGGCGGGTCGACGTCCTCGTCAACAACGCCGGGTACGGCCAGATGGGGCCGCTGGTCGAGCTCACGGCCGACGACTGGCGCCGCCAGCTGGAGACGAACGTCGTCGGTCTGATGGAGGTGACGCGCGCCGTCGTCCTCGGCCCCGGCGGGATGGCCGAGCTCCGGTCGGGGCGGATCGTGAACGTCGGCTCGGTCGTCGGGTGGATCGCCACGCCGTTCGGCGGCGCCTACTGCGCCTCGAAGTTCGCGGTGCGGGGGCTCTCGGACGCGCTGCGCGTCGAGCTCGCCCCGTTCGGGATCGAGGTCGTCCAGGTGGAGCCGGGCCCCGTCCGCTCCGGCTTCGGCGAGCGGGCCACCGGCTCCCTCGACGGGTTCCGGAGCCGCGAGGGCTCGCTCTACCGCGCGGTGCGCGAGGCGGTCGAGCGGCGGGCCCGCTCCTCCCAGTCGGGGACGACGACGGCGGAGGGATGCGCGGAGGCGCTCTTCCGCGCGGCCACGGTCGCGCGCCCGCGGACGCGGTACACCGTCACGCGCGAGGCGCGCGGCATGAGGCTCCTCCGCTTCCTCCTCCCCGACCGCGCCCTCGACCGGGTCCTCGCACGGCGGTTCGACCTCCTCCCGGACCGCCTCCGGCCGACCCTCGGCCGGGGCAACGAGGGCTGACCCGGCCGTTCGGCTACGATCGCCGCCGTGCAGCTCCCCACCGCTGGGCCCGGCGCTCCGGCGCGGGAGGCGCGCCGGCCGCCCCCGGCCAGGGAGGCCCTGCTCGCCGCCGGACTCTGCGCGGCGGCGGCGCTCTTCTTCCCCGGGATCCTCCGGGGCGAGTCCTTCTTCTACGGCGACTTCCACGCCGCCTTCCAACCGCTCCGGTCGGTGCTGGGACGGGCCTTGCGCCAGGGGCTCCCGCTCTGGACCCCGGAGCTCGGGCACGGCCAGCCTCTGGCCGCGAGCCCGTTCGCGGCGGCGCTCTACCCACCGAGCTGGCTCTTCGCCCTGTCGGAGCCGGAGAGCGGGAGGCTGCTGTCGCTCCTGACGGTCCTCCACCTGCTCTGGGGAGCGGCGGGGACCTGGGGCCTTCTCCGCTCGCGCGGGGCCTCTCTGCCTGCCCGCTGGACCGGCGCGTTCGTCTTCGCCTTCTGCGGCATGGCCGTCTCGGGGAGCCACATGACGCTCCTCTGCTTCACCGTGGCCTGGAGCCCCTGGGCCCTCCTCGCCCTGGACGCCGCCGCGGCGGACCGGCCCGCGCCGCGGCGCGCCGCCGTCCTCCTCCTCGCCTGGACGGTCGCCGTCCAGGTCGCCTCGGGCGACCCGTTCATCCTGGCGGCCACGCTCCTCGGCGTCGCCCTCCACGCCGTCGCCGGGAGGGAGGACGACCCCGGCGCGCCGAGGGCCGCCGCGCGCCGCACGCTCGCGGCGGCCGGCGGTACGGCGCTCGGCCTCCTCGCGGCGTCTCCCCTCCTCGTCGCCGCTTCGGTGTGGCTCTCCGGCACCGCCCGCGGCGCCGGGCTCGCGCACGGGGAGGTGTTCCTCAGGTCGCTCCACCCCCTGGCGGCGCTCGGCCTCGGCTTCCCCGGCATCTTCGGGGACGTCTTCCGCCTCGGACCCCAGGGCTTCCTCGCGCCGGGGATCCACGACGACGTGCCACCTCTCTTCCCGAGCCTCTACGTCGGCCTCCTCGCCCTCTTCCTCGCCGCGCTCGGGGCATTCCTCGGGGGTCGCGGGGGGAGGACGGACGGGCTCTGGCTCGCGATCCTCCTGGCCCTCGCGCTCGGACGGCACGTCCCCGGCCACGAGCTGCTGCTGGAGGTCCCTGGCTTCGCCGCGTCCCGATACCCCGTCAAGTGGCTGCTCGCGGGGATGCTGCCGCTCGCGCTCCTCTCCGCGCGCGGCCTGGACGTGGCCGTGGCGCGGGCGGCGCGACCGGGGGGGGCTCGGGGTTTCCCGGCCGCGTTCGGCGCTGCCCTCCTCTTGCCGGCCGGCCTCGTGGCGGCGGTTCTCGCGGGGCTCGACGGCCCGGTCGCGGTCGCCTACGCCTCCGCGCGCCTCGAGGGGACGAGCCTTCCGCTCTCGCCCGCCGAGCTGCGGCCCCTCGTCGCGTCGCTCCTGTGCGACGGGGCGCTCCGAGCCGGCCTGCCCCTGCTCGGCGCGGCGCTCGTGGTCCTCCTGGCGGCGCGGCGGGGGCGCCCGCGCCTCGTGGCCGCTTCCCTCGCGGGCTTCGTGACGCTCGACGTCGGCCTCGCGGGCCGATCGCTGGCCCCCACCGTCCCGGACGACTTCTACGGGGTCCCTCCGGCGGCGGTCTCGGCCCTCCGGGCCTCCCCGGAGCCCCTGGCTCGCGTCTGGGTGGACGGGTCGGAGGAGGCCCGCCGCGTCCGGACGGTCGTCCCTGTCTCGGTCGGCGAGACGGCCTCGGCGATCCGGCTGGAGCGCGAACGGATGCCCGGCTACGTCGGCGCCGCGTACGGCCTCGCCCTCGCCTTCCCGACGGACCTCGAGTCGCTCTCGCCCTCGACCTACGCCGCCTACCGCCGCCTCGTCGAAACGGCGCCCCCTCGCGAACGGACGCTCCTCCTCCGGATGGCGAACGTCTCGCACGTCGTCTCCCCGCTGGACAGGGGCGGGCCCGGGATGCTCCGAGTCCGCGCCTTCCACGTCCTGGCCGAGCGGCCGCTGGGGCTCTGGGCCGTCCAGGCGGCCCTGCCGAGGGCCCGCACCGTCGAGGCGCTGCGCGTCCACGACGGGCCGTCGGGTCTCCTCGCCGTCCTCGCGTCGGAGCCCGACGAGTTCGCCGACCGGTACGGTTTCGTCGACCGCGGCGTCGTGCCGGGAGCCGGGAGCTGGCTCCGCCCCGCCGGCGCGGGGCACGCTGCGGGCCCGAAGGGGGCGCGGAGCGCCGCGGTGACGGCCGACCTCCCGGACCGGCTCGCCGCCGACGTCGAGGGCGCCGCCTTCCTCCTCGTCGCCGACGCGTTCGGCCCGGGATGGAGGGCCCTCGTCGACGGGCGCGAAGCGCCGCTCCTCCCCGCGAACCTCGCTTTCCGGGCCGTCCCCGTCCCCGGAGGCCGCCACCGGGTCGAGATCGTCTACCGCCCCCTCTTCTGACCAGGCCGCCCGACTTGAATAAACAGGAACTTGACTTTCATTTTCTTCAGGCCCATCTTCGGGGCATGGGCGGGACGGAAGGGGACGCCGAGAGTCGCTGGCTCGACCACCTCGACGACGAGGACGTCGGCTTCCTGAAGCGGTTCCTCCTCTCGTCGGGATCGCTGAAGGCGACCGCCGAGGCGTACGGCGTCAGCTACCCGACGGTCCGCCTCCGCCTGGACCGGCTGATCGGGAAGGTGCGCGCGCTTTCCGACCGGAAGGTGGAGAGCGAGTTCGAGAGGGTCCTCCGCGCGCAGTACGCCGACGGGAAGCTCGACCTCGCCACCGTCCGGGTCCTCCTCGCGGCGCACCGCCGCGAATCCGGGCGGATGCCGTGAAGCCCCGAAAGGAGGGACCCGTGAGAGGCATCCCCGCCCTCGTCCGCTCGCTCCTCGTCCCCGCCGCGCTCGTCGCGGCCGCGCCCGCCGCCTCCGAGGAGGCGCTCTGGCGGCTCGAGGCGCCCGGCGGGATGCTCCTCCTCGAGGGGGCCCCGGGGGGACGCACGACCCGCGTCGCGACGATCGAGAAGCCGCTCATCGCCACCGCCTCCTGGGCCGTCCGCGGCGAGGTCGCCACCCGGGACGTCGAGGGGTCGGGCTACCTCGAGATGTGGAGCGTCTTCCCCGACGGCGCGCGCTACTTCTCGCGGACGCTGGGCGACGAGGGGCCGATGGCGCGGCTGTCGGGGACCGCTCCCCGGCGGCCCTTCGTCCTCCCCTTCTTCAGCAAGCCCGGGATGGTCCCGGAGCGGCTCGAGGTGAACGTCGTCCTGCCGGGGACGGGCCGCGTGGAGCTCTCCGGCGTCGTCCTCCTGCAGCTGGCGCCGGGAGAGGACCCGATGGCGCCCGAGGGCGCCTGGCTCTCCGCCCCCGCGATCGGCGTCGCGGGCGGCATCCTCGGAGCGCTCCTGGGGTGCGCCGGCGCCCTCGCGGGCCTCCTCGCCAGTCGCGGGAAGGCCCGCGCGGCGGTCCTCGGCCTCTTCGCCGTCCTGATCGGCGTGGGGGTCCTCCTGGTCGCCGTGGGCGCCGCCGCCCTCGCCGCGGGACAGCCCGGCTGGCTCTCGGGGGCTTGCCTCTTCGCCGGCCTCCTCTCGGCCGTCATCCCGCTGGCGACCCTCCCCGCCGTCCGCCGCCGCTTCGAGGAGGCCGAGCTCCGCCGGATGCGCTCGCTCGACCCGATCTGAGGGCCCGGCTCCGCCGCGGGGCTTGCCGGCCCCCAGGCGAGCTTCTATCCTCTCCCCTTCGAGCTCAACGGAACCGGTGGACGACGGGGCCCGGGCTCGCGGGCCTCGTCCGCTGCGCTCGCGATGGGGGGCCGGATGCGGAGCGGGAAGGTCCTGAGCCTGCGGACGCAGCTGCTGGGCGGCTTCGCCGGCTTCGTGGTCCTCACCGCGTGCGCCGGCCTCTGGAGCCTCTGGAGCTACCGGCGGGCGGCGGCGGCGGTCTCGGTGGCGAGCGGCGAGCACCTGGCGGCGGTGGCGAGCGCGGACGCCGTCGACAGCCTGATGCACCAGGCGCTGGTCCTGGAACGGAGCCTCCTCCTGGCGGCGGCGTCGTCCGGGGAGGCGGATCGGTACCGGCTCGCGCGCGCCGACCGGCTCCGGCGGGCGCGGGAGGCCTGGAACGCCTACCGGGCGATCCCGTCGACGGCGGACGAGGCGGCGCTGGCCGGGCCCTTCGAGAAGGCGCTCTCGGAGTGGGAGGCGGCCTCGGAGGACGTGGCCGCCCTCGCCGGGCGGCCGGCCCCGGCCGGGCGGGAGGACGCTCCACGGGCCGCCCTCGCCGCCTCCGACGGGACGTTCGAGGCGGCCCGCGTGGCCCTGACGGGGGTCCGGAGGGCCCGGCAGGCGCAGGCCGACGCCTTCGCGCGGCGCGTCGAGCGCTCGGCACGGTGGACGACCGCGCTGACCGTCGCGGTGCTGGTGGCCCTCCTGGCCGTCGGCTCGGTCCTGGCCTACCTCCTGACCGGGCTCCTGTTCCGCCGGCTGTCGCGTCTCGGGCGCGCGGCGGAGGCCATCTCGGTCGGCGACCTGACGCCGGTGAGGGCCTCGCGCCGCGACGACGAGGTGGGACGCCTCTCCCGCTCCGTCCACGACATGGTGGAGTACCTCCGGGAGATGGCCGCGGTGGCCGACGGCCTCTCCGCCGGGGACCTCGGGGTGACGCCCCGGCCGCGCTCCGGGCAGGACGTCTTCGGCGTGGCTTTCCGCCGGACCGTCACGACGCTCCAGGGGCTCGTGGGGGACCTGCGGGGGACCTCGGCCCAGCTCGCGGCCTCCGCGGACGAGGTCACGCGCTCGGCCGGCTCCATCCACGCGGGGGCCGAGTCGCAGGCGGCCGCCACCGAGGAGACCTCTTCGACCCTCGTCCAGATGGCCGCCCAGATCAACGCCGTCGCGAAGAACGCGCAGGCGCTGGCCTCGAACGTGGACGAGACCGCGGCCTCGATGCAGCAGATGGGGACCCTGGTGCAGCGGACCGCCCGCAGCTCCGAGGTCCTGCTCTCCGCCGCCGACGGGACCGCCGCCGCCGTGGCGCGGATCCACGAGTCGATCCAGGGCCTCGTCCGCCGGGTCGAGGAGGTGGACGCCGCCTCGCGCCAGAGCGTCGGCGAGGCCGCCGACGGGGGGAAGCTCCTCCAGGCCACGGTCCGGTCCATCGGCGAGCGCTCGCAGGACGTCGGGAAGATCGTGAGGGTGATCGAGGCGATCGCAGACCAGACGAACCTCCTCTCGCTGAACGCCTCGATCGAGGCGGCCCGCGCCGGCGAGAGCGGGCGGGGGTTCTCGGTCGTGGCCGCCGAGGTGAAGAAGCTGGCCGAGCGCGCGGTGAACGCCACCCGCGAGATCGCGGGCGTCGTCGAGGCCATGCAGAGGGACTCGCGGGAGGCGGTCGAGATCTCCGGCCGGATCCTCGACGGGATCGTCGCCTCGGTCGCCCGTTCCTCCGGGATGGTGGGCGAGGTGAGGCAGCTCGCCTCGGAGCAGGCGGCGGGGGCCTCCGAGATCATGGACGCGGCCCTTCGCATCCGCGACGCCGCGCGCGAGGTGGCCACCGCCGCCCAGGAGCAGGCCTCGGGGAGCCAGCAGATCCTCCACGCGGTGACCGGCATGAACGCGATGACGCAGGAGGTCGCGAACGCCGCCGCCGAGCAGCGCAAGGGCGGGGACCTCGTCGTCGCGGCGATGGAGACGATCGCGGGCGTCGCGAGGTCCAACCTGGCCGCTGCGGACCGCCTCTCGAGGGCCTCGGCCGGCCTCGCCGCCGAGTCGGACCGCCTCCGGCAGCAGCTGGCGTTCTTCGGCGCCTCGTAGCGCGCCCCGCCCCGTCGAACGGAACGGCCCGCCGAGGCGGGCCGCTCGTTCCCTGCGCGGACGGGAGCGGAATCGAAGAGGCGGGCTCGCGAGAGCCCGCCTTCGTTTCCGGAGGGGGGTTCCGGGGGGACCGGCACGTCGCCGGTCCCGCCCGCTACGAGCTCAGTACATCCCGCCCATGCCGCCGCCGGCGGGCATCGCGGGGGCCTTCTCCTTCTCCTTGACCTCGGAGACGAGCGCCTCGGTCGTCAGCATCAGGCCGGCGATCGAGGAGGCGTTCTGGAGCGCGGACTTGGTCACCTTGGCCGGGTCGATGATGCCGGCCTCGAGCATGTCCTCGATCTTCTCGGTGGCGGCGTTGAAGCCGATGTTGCCGCCCTTCTCCTTCAGCTCCTTGACGATGACGGCGCCCTCGTCCTTGCCGGCGTTGTTGATGATCTGCCGGGACGGCTCCTCGAGGGCCCGCTTGACGATGTTCACGCCGACCTGGACGTCCTCGGCCTCCTTGATCGTCTCGACGGCCTCGATGGCGCGCAGGAGCGCCACGCCGCCGCCCGGGACGATGCCGTCCTCGACGGCCGCCTTCGTGGCGTGCATCGCGTCCTCGACGCGGGCCTTCTTCTCCTTCATCTCGGTCTCGGTGGCCGCGCCGACCTTGATGACCGCCACGCCGCCCACGAGCTTGGCCAGCCGCTCCTGCAGCTTCTCGCGGTCGTAGTCCGAGGTGGTCTCCTCGATCTGCGCCCGGATCTGCTTGACGCGCCCGGCGATGTTCTCCTTGCGCTTCTTGTCCGAGGTGTCGGTGACGAGCGTCGTGTTGTCCTTGTCGACCGTGACCTTCTTGGCCTCGCCGAGGTCGTCCCACTTGACGTTCTCGAGCTTGATGCCGAGGTCCTCGGAGATCATCTTGCCGCCGGTGAGGATCGCGATGTCCTCGAGCATCGCCTTGCGGCGGTCGCCGAAGCCGGGGGCCTTGACCGCGGCGACGTGGAGCGTGCCGCGGAGCTTGTTCACGACGAGGGTCGCGAGCGCCTCGCCCTCGACCTCCTCGGCGATGATCAGGAAGGGCTTGTTCTGCTTGGCGACCTGCTCGAGGATCGGGAGGAGGTCCTTCATCGAGGAGATCTTCTTCTCGAAGATGAGGATCTTGGCGCCCTCGAGGACGCACTCCATCCGCTCGGCGTCCGTGACGAAGTAGGGGGAGAGGTAGCCGCGGTCGAACTGCATCCCCTCGACGACCTCGAGGGTGGTCTCGAGGCCCTTGGCCTCCTCGACCGTGATGACGCCGTCCTTGCCGACGCTCTCCATCGCCTTGGCGATGATCTCGCCGATCTCCGTGTCGCCGTTGGCCGAGATCGTCCCGACGCTGGCGATCTCCTTGGCGTCGACGTTCTTCTTCAGCTTGTCGATCGCCTCGACCGCCTTCTTCACCGCCAGGTCGATGCCGCGCTTGACCTCCATCGGGTTGTGGCCCGCGGTCACCATCTTGATCCCCTCGCGGTAGATCGCCTGCGCGAGGACCGTGGCCGTCGTGGTGCCGTCGCCGGCGACGTCGGAGGTCTTGGAGGCGACCTCGCGGACCATCTGCGCGCCCATGTTCTCGAGCGGGTCGGAGAGCTCGATCTCCTTGGCGACCGTCACGCCGTCCTTGGTGATGGTCGGCGAGCCGAACTTCTTCTCGATGACGACGTTGCGGCCCTTGGGGCCGAGGGTGACCTTGACGGCGTCGGCGAGCTTGTTGACGCCGCGGAGGATGTTCTGGCGGGCGTCCTCGCCGTAGGTGATGTTCTTGGCAGCCATCTCTTCGTTCCTCGCTTACTTGGTCTCGATGACGGCGAGGACCTCGTCCTCGCGGAGGATCAGGAACTCCTCGTCGTCGATCTTGATCTCGGTGCCGGCGTACTTGCCGATCAGGATGTGGTCGCCGGCCTTGACGTCGAGCTTGATCCGCTTGCCGTTGTCGTCGTACTTGCCCTCGCCGACGGCCTGGACCACGGCCTCCATCGGCTTCTCCTTGGCGGTGTCGGGGATGATGATGCCGCCGCGGATCTGCTCCTTCGGCTCCACTCGCTTCACGAGGATCCGGTCGTAGAGGGGACGAACCTTCATCGGGGGCTCCTTCCTTTCCTTCCGCCCGGGCGCCTTCGGCCGGGCTTTCTCGAGCGCTTTCGTCATCTGTCTTCCGCCGGGCTGGTTCCCCGAGGGAACTTGTTAGCAATCAGCCCTGACGAGTGCCAAAATTAGGTCCCGTCGGCGAATCTGTCAAGGGTCTTCGTAGATTCTGCATAAATACTCTACCAACAATGACTTGCGACGGTAGTTCCGGCTGCTCTCGACGCGAAGCCGCCAGCCAGCCCGCGGCAGCCCGACCCCCGCATCCGTATCCTCGGTCGTGCCCGTCGCGCCTCCCGGGAAGGACGGAAAAGGCATCCCGCCCGTGAACGGAACCGCCGTCCGGCCGGTCTTCACGGGCGTGGAAGGAAGCGGCACGTGGACGGGCAGGCCCTCGTGAGCGAGCTCCTCCCCGCGGTCGCCGACGCGACGGAGGGCCTCCTCTGTCGCGCTCTGGAGGAGGCGGTCCTCGCCCACTCCCGCCTCGTCTTCCGCGTCGCCTACTCCGTCCTGAGGAGCCGCGAGGACGCCGAGGACGCGACACAGGAGGTCTTCCTCCGCGTCCTCAGGTTCCGGAGCCGGCTGCCCGAGGTCCGCGACCGGCCGGCCTGGCTGGCGCGGATCGCCTGGCGGGTGGCCACCGACCGCCTCCCGCGCCGGCGCACGGTCTCCCTCGACGCGGACGCCCCGGGGCCCGCCCGGGACCTCGCGAGCGCCGGGGCGAGCGCGGAGGAGGCAGCGTCGGACCGGCAGGTCCGGCGCCTCCTCGAGAGGGCCGTCGCCGAGCTCCCCGCGAGCCTCCGGGAGCCTCTCGTCCTCTCGACCGTCGAGGAGCTGACCTCGTCGGAGGTGGGAGAGGTCCTCGGGCTCCCGGAGGGGACCGTGAGGACCCGGCTCCTTCGCGCGCGGCGGCGGCTGAGGGAGACGCTGGCCCGGCACGTGGGAGGGAAGCGCCATGGCTGAGGAGAAGAAGGACATCGAGGGCCTCGTCGACGAGGCGCTCTCCCGGTGGTCCCGGGTCGAGCCCGAGCCCGGCCTCGAGGGTCGGGTCCTGGCGCGGCTCCGCGAGGAGGCCGCCCGCGGCGCGAGCCGCCCGCCGTCACGCGCGGTCCCCGTCCGGCCGGCGGTGCGACGGGCGGCGGCCCTGGCGGCGGCGGCGCTCGTCGTCCTCGCGGCCGCCCTGGCCCTCCGGCTCCGCACGTC
>RHKY01000052.1 GCA_008363385.1 Acidobacteriota bacterium
TGATCGTCACCGACTGGCTCGCCGGCGAGAACGTGCAGCCCGACTTCGACGGGCTCACCGTGTAGGTCCCGGCCGCCAGGCCCGCGATGGAGTAGTTGCTCGACGCGTCGCTCGTCGCGCTGACGCCGCCGGCCGTGACCGTGGCGCCCGTCGTCCCGGCGTTGCCCGAGATCGAGTAGGTCGGGGTGCTGCAGGAGGCCGTGAAGTTGATCCCGGTCCGGTTGGCCGAGGAGACGGTGACCGACTGGCTCGCCGGGCTGAACGTGCAGCCGGACTTCGTCGGCGTCACCGTGTACGTTCCGTTGACGAGGCCGGAGAGGGTGTAGTTGCCCGAGGCGTCGCTCGTCGCGCTCGCCGAGCCCGCCGTCACGGTGGCGCCCGAGGTCCCGGCGCTGCCGGAGATCGAGTAGGTCGGCGTCGTCGACTCGGAGATCTTCGCGGTCCAGATCTCCTCGCTGGCGTTGTTCCGGCGGTCGGTCCACGAGGGGAAGAAGCTGCCGGCGATGCCGGAGAGCGAGTTGTAGTCGCCGTACTGGTTGCCGGAGTCGGCGCCGGAGACCGTCTCGTCGGTCATCGCGGTCGTGACCTTGGTCGCCGCGCTCCAGGTGGCGCCGTCGTCCGTGGAGGTCTGGTAGTAGACGTCGGTCTTCTTGCGGGTCGAGTCGGCGACCGTGTCGTAGTACATGACCGCCAGGCGGCCGGTGCTCTCGTCGACCACGAACCACTGGTTGAACTGGTCGTTCAGCGACGACTGGTTGTTGATCTTGACCGGGGCGAGCCAGCTCGTGCCGCCGTTCGTCGAGCGCGCGAACCAGATCCGCGTCTTGCAGGCGGAGGTCGTCGAGGAGCCCGGCTCGTTGGAGGCCGAGGTGCAGCCAGTCTCGCCGGAGAGGTCCGTCCAGGTGGCGTAGACGTTGTCCTTCGTCCCGTTCTTGTAGGCGCCGCCCGAGACGTAGATCAGGATCCGCCGGCTGTTGAAGGAGGGGACGCCGATGTCGTACGAGTCGTAGGACGTGGCGATCTTGACGGCCGCGCCGTAGCTCGTGCCGCCGTTCGTCGACTTGACGACGTAGAGGCCGCGGGAGCCGGTGTCGGGCCAGAAGCCGAACACGTCCCCGGCCGAGTTCGTCCTCACGTCGCCGCCGATGCCGGTGCCCGTCGTCTGCGTGCCGCTGACCTGGACCGGGGTCGCGAGCCAGCCGGAGGAGTTCCGGCGGTTCATGTAGACCGGGTTGCCGTTGTGCCAGATGACGTAGATGTTGTCCTTGTAGGCCGACGTGGCCGAGTGGTCGACCCACATCATCTGCTTGTCGGTGTTCGTCTGGGAGCCGGAGACCGTGGCGTCGTACGTCCACGTGGCTCCCTTGTCCGTCGACCTGAAGGAGCGGATCTTCAACGTGTTCCCGATGATCCCCATCGTCGTCGACCAGGCCGTGCCGTCGGAGGTCCAGTCGACGGTCGGGTCGGAGTTCATCTCGTCGGAGAGCGGGTTCGGGAGCGTCGTCTGGCCCCACGTGGCGCCGCCGTCCGTCGACCAGAACTGGGCCTGGAAGCCGGTACCGCCGATGTTGTTGGAGGCCGAGATGATGTACTGCGGGTTCCAGTAGTTGACCCGGATGTCGGACTCGCTGCGCCGGGCCGTGGAGGAGCCGGAGACCCGGAGGTTCGTCCCGACGGTGGCGTCGGGCTCGGCTCCCTCGCGCGCCGACGGGGGGATCCCTTCCTCACCCTCGGGCTGCGGGTCCCAGCCGGGCTGACGGTCGGCCTCGTAGTAGCCGGGCCTGAGGTCCGGGTGGGTCTCCATCCACTCGAGGATCTCCTTGAGGACGTGCGGGTAGCCGCCGGTCGGGTCGTCGGCGCTGTAGCTGGCCTCGGGGTGTCCCTTCCGGTACCAGACCTTCAGCCAGGCGGGGACGATGGTGGACTTGGCCGCCTCGTCCGGGCGGAGGTACTTGTCGAACTCCTGGTTCTCGGCGATCAGCTTGGCCAGCGCCGACCCCCGGGGGGCCTTCGCCTTCGCGATCTGATCGGCGAGCGTCGGCCACGCCGGCCGCTCGGCGTCGCCCGGGGCCACGGCCAGGACGGTCCCCGCGAAGCCGACCAGGAACAGGGCCACGACCGCGATCGTGATCGCGCGACGGTGGAGGGGGTTCGGGGTCATTCGTTCCTCCCGCATGCTTCAGATGGAGCGTGATCCAGGTCACGGGAAGAACAAGTTCCGTGCCGACCCCGGGTCTGACCGCTAACTCGATCGATTCCAACGAATGCGGGGAGGATGCCGGTCTCGACCCGTCCAGCCGGGAAACCACGGACCCATTCTCGCGGAGATTGACGGGTCAGTCGGGACGTGCAGGGTCCACGGTTGACCCCTTTCCCGTGAGGATCGCGTGGCCCCTGGGCCGAGACGGGCGCCGCCTGGATCAGCCCTGGCCGTCGCCGGTGGTGAGGATCCGGTAGAGCTCGGGCCGCCGGTCACGGAAGAAGCCCCACGAGGCGCGCTCGCGGCGGATGGCCGCGAGGTCGAAGGAGGCCACGAGGACGCCCTCCTCGTCCCGCCCCAGCTCGGCGACCTTCGTCCCGGACGGGTCGGCGGCGAACGAGGAGCCGTAGAAGACCTGTCCCCCCTCGTCCCCGATCCGGTTGGCCGCCACGACCGGGACGACGTTCGAGACGGCGTGGCCGACCATGGCCCGCTGCCACCGGTCCCGGGTGTCGAGCGACGGGTTCGAGGGCTCCGAGCCGATCGCGGTCGGGTAGAGGAGGAGCTCGGCTCCGAGGAGGACCATCGCCCGGGCCGCCTCCGGGAACCACTGGTCCCAGCAGATGCCGACGCCGATCGTCCCGAAGCGGGTCCGGAAGGCCCGGAACCCCGTGTCGCCCGGGCGGAAGTAGAACTTCTCCTCGTAGCCCGGGCCGTCCGGGACGTGGCTCTTGCGGTAGACGCCGAGGACCGCGCCGTCCGCGTCGAGGACGGCGACGCTGTTGTAGTGGGCCGGCCCGGCCTTCTCGAAGAAGGAGACCGGGATCACGACCCCGAGCTGGCGCGCGAGCGCCGCGAGCCGCCCGATCGTCGGGTTCCCCTCGACGGGGCGGGCCCAGGAGAAGAAGACGTCCCTCTCCTCGCGGCAGAAGTAGGGGCCCTCGAAGAGCTCGGGCGGCAGGACGACCTGTGCGCCGCGCCCGGCGGCCTTCCTCACGAGCGACTCGACGCGGGCGACGTTCTCCTCGGCGGAGCCTCCGAGGGCGCACTGGACGGCGGCGACGGTGACGGTCTCGCTCATCGGGGCTGCTGCTGCGTGATGCAGTGGAAGGCGCCGCCCCCGGCGAGCAGGTCCCGGGCCGGGATGCCCTCGACCTTCCTGCCGGGGAACAGGCGGGCGATCGTCTCCACGGCCTCGCGGTCCGCGGGCGAGCCGTAGACCGGGACGGCCACGGCCGTGTTGGCGACGTAGAAGTTGACGTAGCTGGCGGGCATCGGCTCTCCGTCCGGGCCGGGGACGAGGCCCGGCGAGGGGACCGTGAGGACCTCGAGGGGGCGGCCGAGCGCGTCGCGGAACGAGCGGAGGTCCCGCTCGATCGTCTCGAGCGCCTCCCGGTTCGGGTCGCGGGGGCTCGAGGAGCGCATGCAGACGACTCGCGCGGGGGCGACGAACCGGGCGACGGTGTCGACGTGGCCGTCGGTGTGGTCGTTCCGGAGGCCGTCGCCGAGCCAGAGGACCTTCCCGGCGCCGAGCCAGGAGGAGAGCTCGGCCTCGATCCGGGAGGCGTCCATCGAGGGGTTCCGGTTCGGGTTGAGGAGGCACTGGCGGGTCGTCAGGCAGGTCCCCTCCCCGTCGACCTCGACCGAGCCCCCTTCCAGGACGAAGCCCGCGCGCAGCTCCGGGAGGCCGGCGGCCTCGGCAACGCGCCCCGCCACCTCGGCGTCGTGGGGGAGGACGTACTTCCCCCCCCAGCCGTTGAACGCGAACGTGGCCGCGGCCCGCGCGCCGCCGGGCCCGGCGAGGAAGACCGGGGCCGTGTCCCGGAGCCAGATGTCCCCGAACGGGATCCGGTGGAGCCGGGCGCCGAGGCCCGCGAGCCTCTCCTGCGCCGTCGCCTCGGCTGCCTCGTCCATTACGAGGACTTCCAGCCTCTCGCCGCGCGGGGCGCCCGTCCCGGGGTCGGGGTCGGCGATCGTCCGGGCCAGCGCGACGAAGGAGTCGCGCACCGGCCCGAGCGCGTCCAGCCAGAGATCCTCGTGGCTCGGCCACGCCAGCCAGCAGGCCTCGTGGGCGTCCCACTCGGCGGGCTGGCGGAGCCCGCGCGAGGCCGGCGGCGACGGCTCCGGGCTCACGAGGGGAGCCACGGCCGGGTGAGGTTCCTGTTCTCGTCGCGGCCGACGAAGACGTCGTCCTCGATCCTCACGCCGCCGGAGGGGAGCAGCCGGTCGACCAGGCTCCAGTCGACGGCGGTCGCGTCGGGCCCTTCCCGGAGCGGCGCGAGGAGGATCGGGATGAAGTAGATCCCGGGCTCGATCGTGAAGAGCATCCCCTCCTCGATCGTCCGGGTCGTCCGGAGGGACGGGTACTCGGGCGGCGGGGGGACGGTCCCCCCCTCCGGCGCCGCCTGGCGGCCCGCCACGTCGTGCACCTGCACGCCGAGGAAGTGGCCGAGGCCGTGCGGGAAGAAGGGGCGCGTCAGCCCGCGCGCGAACGCCTCCTCGGCGTCGACGCGGAAGACGCCGGCCTCGCGCAGGAGGGAGGCGATCCCGCGATGCGCCGCGACGTGCAGGTCGAGGTAGGGCCGCCCCGGGCGGGCCTCGCGGGCCAGCTGCCGCTGCAGGCCGTCCAGGCCGCGGACCAGCGAGGTGAAGGCCGGGTCGGCCGCGTCCGTCAGGAAGGTCCGGGTGATGTCGGAGCCGTACCCGCGGAGGGGCGCCCCGGCGTCGACGAGCATCACGGCGCCGGGGCCCGCCTCGCGGCCGCGCTTGCCGTGGTAGTGGAGCGTCGCGGCCCGCTCGTTCAGGCCGATGATGGTCGGGTAGGGGAGGGCCTCCTCCATCGTCCCGACGGCCGCCAGGTAGGCGTGGTGGATCTCCATCTCCGTCCGGCTGGCCCGAAACGCCGCCTCGGCCGCGAGGAAGCCGTGCGAGGCGATCCGGTTCGCCTCGAGGACCGTCTCCACCTCGTAAGCGCTCTTGTACGAGCGCGCCCAGTCCAGCCGCGCGACGAGCCCGGGCGGGTTGACCCCCACGGGCGGGATGCCGTGCGCGGCGGCGGCCGCGGCGTCCTCGCCGACGAACGCCGTCCGCGCGCCGTCGCCCGCCGCCCGAAAGGCCTCCTCGGGGGTCGCCACGTCCACGACGTCGACGACCGACCGGACGTAGTCCGGCGCCGGGGTGGGCGGCTCGTACCAGTAGTCGCGCGGCGTGACGCGGAAGAGCCGGGGCGTCTGGCCCGGGCGGACCTCGAGGAGGTGGTGGGGCCCTTCCACGGGCGCCCAGTGGGCGAAGTGCGGCGTCGGGTGGAAGGGAGCGTCCTGGTCGTCGGCGAAGTAGGTGAACGGCCTCCCGGAGTGGAGGAGGAGCCGCTCGAACCCCGAGGCGGTCAGGGCGGCTTCCGTCGTGGCGCGGCGGTCGGCCACGTGGGCGGCGTAGAGGGGGGCGACCTCGGGTCGGTTCACGGGACCTCCTGCTTCCTCAGGCGGGCGAGCCGAGCGGGGACGCCGGCTCGGCGGCCGCGACGAGGCGCTCCAGCGTCTCGACGAGGCTGCGGGCGGTCCTCTCGATCTCGGCGCGCAGCTGCTCGATCCGGATCTCTGCCAGGGCCGCGGCCCGCTGGCGCCGCCGGCGCGAGGCCTCGGCGAACGCCGCGAGCGCGGCGGAGTAGTCGGCCCGCTGGCGCTCCAGCTGGGCGGCGGTCCGCGCCCGGGCGGCCTCCAGGTCGGCCAGGGCGTTCCCCGCGGAGGCCCGGGCCGCGTCGCGGGCCCGGCCCCAGCGCTCCGAGAGGGTCTCGGCGCGGTCGGTCCACGAGGCCAGGGCCGAGTCGAACGCCTCCCGGGCCTTCTCGAAGGGGCGGCGGCTGAAGTGCCAGGAGCCCCGCGCGCGCGCGACGGCCCGGACCGGCTCCGGGACGCGGCGCAGGTCCCGCACGAGGCCGAGCTTCTCGCCCCCGACGAGGAGCCACCAGCTCGGGTCGGCCTGCCACCAGAGGAAGCCCTGCGCGGCCGTCCCCGGGTGGTGGTGGTGGTTGTTGTGCCACCCCTCGCCCATCGTCACGAGGGCCATCAGGAAGCTGTTCCGGCTGGTGTCCTTCGTCTCGAAGACCCGCTTGCCGAAGACGTGCATCACGCTGTTGATCGCGAACGTCCCGTGCCAGAGGAGGACCGTCGAGAGGAAGAACCCCCAGAAGAGGCCCGTCCAGCCGAAGAGGACCCACGAGAGGAGCCCGTAGAGCATCGGCGCCAGGAACTGGTTCCGGTCGAGCCAGACGAGCTCGGGGTACCGGGCGAGGTCCTTCACGCGGTGAAGGTCCGTCTCGGCCCACTCGTCGGCCAGGATCCAGCCCATGTGGCTCCACCAGAACCCCTTCTGGACCGGGGAGTGGACGTCCTCCTCCTGGTCGGAGTACCGGTGGTGGTGACGGTGGTGAGCGGCCCACCAGAGGACCCCCTTCTGGGCGGCGGTCTGCCCGAGGAACGCGAGGAGGAGCTGGGGGACCCTCGAGAGGCGGTACGTCCGGTGGGCGAAGTAGCGGTGGAAACCCGCCGTGATCGCGAACATCCGGAGGTAGTACGAGCCGGCGCAGAGGAGGACGCCCTCCCACGAGACGCCGACGGCGAAGGCCAGGAGCGCCGCCGCGTGGACGAGGAGGAAGCCGAGCGCGGCGGACGGACGGACGCGCCCCCGCGGGGCGCGGGGGGCGGGCTGGGGCACGGGCATCGGGTCTCCTCGGAGCGGCGGTCTCCGCCGGCCCCGGGGCCGGCGCGAGGGGATCGTACGTTGCTTCGCCGGGCCGCGCGAGAGGGAAGCGCCGCCCCCGGGGGGGCGGCGCTCGGAGGGGCGGGCGGTGCGCGTGAGGGTCAGCCCTTCGGGGCCGCGGGCTTCTGCTTGACCAGCTCGAGGTTGACGATCAGGTCGACGTCGTCGTCGACGACGAGGCCGCCGGAGTCGAGCTTCTTGCTCCAGCTGACGCCCCACTCCTGCCGGTTCAGCCGGCCGGACGCCTCGAACCCGGCGCGCTCGTTCCCCCACGGGTCGGTCACGAAGCCGGTGTTCTTGGCCGAGAGGGTGACCGGCTTCGTCACGCCCCGCATCGTCAGGTTGCCGAGGATGTCGTAGGCGCCGTTCCCGCGGTCGACGATCCTCGTGGAGGTGAACGCGATCTCCGGGTGCTTCTCGGCGTCGAAGAAGTCCGCCGAGCGCAGGTGCGCGTCGCGCTTGGCGTCCTTCGTGTCGATCGACGCCGTCTCGATCTTCAGCTCGACCTTGGCGGCGGCCGGGGCCTTCGGGTCGCCGACGACCGTCCCCTCGAACTTGCCGAACTGGCCGGCCACGCGCGAGATGACGAGGTGCTTCACCCGGAAGCTGACGTCGGAGTGGGAAGCGTCGATCTTCCAGGTCGGGACGTCGGCCCGGAGGGGGAGGGCGGCGGAGAGGGCTGCCGTCAGGAGGGCTGCCAGGGCGAGGCGGCGGGGGGCGGGCTTCATCTCGGTCTCCTTCTTCTCCATCTTCTTCGGCCGGGACCAGCGCCGTCCCGGTGGCGTTGACCGACGGGTCGCCGGCCCCTCTACGCTGCGGAGGCGCTTCCGGTTGTGCCGGGGCTTCCCCCTCAGCCGATCGGCTCCCGGGCGTCTTGGGCCAGCTCGTCGAAGGCGGACTGCATCGCCTCCTGGACGCGGCGTGCGAGCGCGTCGACGTCCTCCTCGCCGAGGCCCTCGGTCGGGATCTCGGGGAGGACGCGTCCCCGGACCCGCCCGGAGCGGGCCATCCAGCGGGAGGCGCGGAAGAGCGAGCCGATCGGCTCCATGACGATCGGGACGACCGGGGCCCCGGCCGCGATCGCCAGGTGGAACGGCCCCTTCTTGAACGGCAGGAGGCGGGGGGAGAGGTTCCGGTGCCCCTCCGGGAAGACGAGCACGCTCAGGCCCTCGGAGGTCATCCGCCGCGCCGCCTCGCGGATCGACTCCCGGGCGCGGGCGAGGTTGCCGCGGTCGACGAGGATGTTCCCCGACGCGACGAAGAACCAGCCGAAGAAGGGGATCCGGAGCACCTCCTTCTTCCCGAGCGTCACCGTCCGGGGCGGGTAGATCGACGCGAAGAGGACGGTGTCCAGGGCCGACTGGTGGTTCCCCGCGAAGACGGCCGGGGAGCTCCGGCGGAGCCGCTCCCGCCCCTCGAGCTCGAGGCGCCACCCGAGGAGGAGGCGAAGGAGGGCCGCCCAGGAGTGCGTCGCCCAAGGCAGGACGCCGGGACCCCCGCCGGTCAGGAGGGCCAGGACGGCCCCGACGAAGCACCAGAGGAGGAACGCCAGGCCGCCGAGGGAAGCGGCGACGGCGAAGCGGACCCGGTACCCGAGGCGCCGGAACGCGCCCGGCCGGCTCGACGAGGGGGGAGGCACGGCCGATTCTGGCCGGGGCGGGCCGCCGGCGGAAGGGGGGCATCCGTAGGTTAGAGTCCGGCGGAGTCCGGGCCAGGGGAGGAGAGAGCATGGCGATCCGGATCAACCGCGTCTACACCCGGGGCGGCGACCGAGGCGAGACGAGCCTCGTCGGCGGGCAGCGGATCGCCAAGGACTCGATCCGGATCGAGAGCTACGGGACGGTGGACGAGCTGAACGCCGTCGTCGGCCTGGCCCGCGCCGCCAACGACGATCCGGCCGCGGGGGAGGCGGCTCCGGCCGACCGGCAGCGGATCGACCTCCTCCTTTCGCGGATCCAGAACGAGCTCTTCAACCTCGGCTCGGACCTGGCGACCCTCCCGGGCGACCGCCACCCGAAGCAGCCGGTCATCGAGAAGAGGCACGTGGCGTTCCTCGAGGAGACGATGGACCGCCTCAACGAGGAGCTCCCGGAGCTGACGTCCTTCGTCCTGCCGGGCGGCGGGCGCGTCTCGGCGGCGCTGCACCAGGCCCGCACCGTCTGCCGCCGGGCCGAGCGGGTCGTCACCACGCTGGCCCGTCAGGAGGCGATCGGAGAGCACTGCCTCGTCTACCTCAACCGGCTCTCGGACCTCCTCTTCGTCCTCTCGCGGTGGGCCGCGCGGGCCTACCGGCGCCCCGAGGTCCTCTGGGACCCGAAGAAGAGCTGACGGCCCGCCCTCCCGGCGGCGCTCCTGGGCGATGATCGCGCCGTGGGGCGGCTCGGCATCCTCGTCCTCCTCGGCGCGCTGGCGGCGCGCCACGCCGTGCCGGCGTCGGAGGGCGCGGCCCCCGGCGCGGCCCCGCCGGACGCCCCGAGGATCGAGTCGATCGAGTTCCGCCGCGGCGACGTCTTCTCCGAGTCCGAGGCGAGCTTCTGGCCGTTCGCGGCGGCCAACGCGATCCACGCGGTCACCCGCGAGTCGTTCGTGCAGCGCGAGCTCCTCTTCGCGGTCGGGGACCCCCTGGACCCGGCCCTCCTCGCGGAGACGGAGCGGAACCTGCGGGCCACGAAGCTCTTCCGGAACGTCTCCGTGCGGGCGGAGGGGACGAAGGTCGTCGTCGCGACGGAGGACGCCTGGACGCTCCTGCCCCGCGTGGCGATCTCGCGGAAGGCGGGGGTCACCGAGTGGTCCCTCGGGCTGGAGGAGGGGAACCTCCTCGGCACGGGCCGGGAGCTGAGCTTCCTCTACGACGACAGCGCCGAGCGGACCTCGCGGGCCGTCGAGCTGACGGACCGGCAGTTCATCTGGCCCCACACGAGGTTCCAGGTGGGCTACTCGAACCTCTCCGACGGGGAGTCCTACCAGCTGGCCCTCTCGCGCCCGTTCTACGCGGTCGGCGTCGAGGAGGCCGCCGGGATCGAGATGCACCACCTCGAGACGAAGGCGAAGACGTACGCCGGGGGCGACGAGGTGGCCGAGTGGAAGCGGCGCGAGCGGTTCCTCCGCCTCGAGGGGGGAAAGGCGCTGCGGTCCGGCGAGGCCGGCGCCACCCGGCTCACGGCGGGCCTGGAGTGGGACGAGGTCACGCTCTCCCCGGGCGACTTCGGCGCGCCGCCGCCCCCGGACGAGCCGCGCCGCTTCCTCTGGCTCTTCGCCGGGGCGGAGCGGCTCGGGAGCGACTGGATCGAGCGGCGGCAGGTGGAGCAGCTCGACCGGGACGAGGACTTCAACCTCGCCCCGTCCGGCCGGCTCGAGCTGGGGGTGTCGACGTCGGTCTTCAGCGCAGAGAACGCGCTGAGGCTCCGCGCCACGGGCAGCGTGGGGACGCTCCTCCCCGAGGGGTTCGCCCTCCTGCGCCTGGGGGTGGACGGGCGCCTCCAGGGCGGGGTCCAGGACGCCAAGGTGAGCGCGGAGGCGCGCGGCTACCGCCTCCGGTTCCCGTGGACCTTCATCGCGCGCGTCGGGGTGCTCGCCGGCTGGCGGCTCGACCCGGAGACCCAGGTCTACCTGGACGGGCTGGCGGGCCTGAGGGGCTACTACCTGCACGCCGTCGCGGGCGAGGGCCGGGCCGTCGGCAACGTCGAGGTCCGGTACTTCCTCTTCTCGAACGTCCTGTCGCTCTTCTCGATCGGCGGGGCCGCCTTCGCCGACGCGGGCCTGTCGTGGGGCGAGCCGGACGGGACGTGGGACCTGGCCGACCTCGGGGTGGGCCTGAGGATCGGGCTGACGCGCGCCAGCACGAACACGCTCTTGCGCGTCGACGTCGCCCGCGCGCTCCGGCCCGACCCCCAGGGCCGGACGGGGTGGCTGGTGTCCTTCTCGTCCGGCAGCGCGTTCTAGCCGCCCCGGCCTCACCGGCGGCGGACCTCCGATAAGATCCCTCCGCGGATGAGCGGCGAGACGGGAATCCGGGACCTCCTGACCGGCCTATTCACGCGGGACTACTTCGACGAGGTGATCGGCCGGGAGCTGGAGCGCTCGCGGCGGCACGGGATCTCCCTGTCGGTCCTCTCGGTCGTGATCGTCAACCTCGAGGAGCTGGAGGCGGGCCAGGAGGGGCGCGGCGTCGAGGTGATCGTCGAGACGGCCAAGGCCCTCCAGCGCAACCTGCGGGAGGCGGACACCGTCTTCCGCTGGGACGAGGACGAGTTCCTGGCGCTCCTCTTCGGGACCGACGCCCCGTCCTGCCGCAGGAAGGTGGAGCAGCTGGCGACGCTCTTCCGTCTCTGGCGCGAGGGGAACGGCCCGGTCCCGGCGCCCGTGAAGGTCCGCCTCGGCGCGGCGACGCACGAGAAGGACATCGTCTTCGCCGCGGTCCTGCAGGCCGCGCGCGCGGCGGCCAGGCAGCAGACGAGAGTCTGAAGCGGTCGGGGTTCTCGTCCGGGGGCAGGCGCGTCGCCCGAGCGCCGGCTACGGCAGCAGGTCGACGCCGAGGCGGCGGGCGAGCTGGGCGACGAGCCGGACGGGGAGGCCGACGACGTTCGACGGCGTGCCGTCGATCCTCTCCACGAAGAGGCCCGCGAAACCCTGGAGGGCGTAGGCGCCGGCCTTGTCGTCGGGCTCCCCGGTCGCGACGTAGCGCTCGATCTCGTCGTCCGAGAGCGGCGCGAAGACGACCTCGGTGACGTCCCTTCCGGAGACGACCTCGCCTCCGAGGCGCAGCGCGACGCCGGTGACGACGCCGTGCGTCCGCCCGGAGAGGGCGCGGAGCATCCGCCGCGCGTCGTCGCGGTCCACGGGCTTCCCGAGGGCCCTCCCGTCCAGGACGACGATCGTGTCGGCGGCCAGGACGAGCGCGTCGTCAGGGGCGGCGGCGGCCCGGGCCTTGGCCCGCGCCAGCCGCTCGGCGGCGTCGAAGGGGTCCTCGCCGTCGAGGATCGACTCGTCGGTGTCGGTCGGGGCGACGGCGGCTTCGACCCCGATCGCGCGCAGCAGGTCGCGCCGCCTCGGCGACGCCGACGCCAGGACCACCGGGGGACGGGGCTTCATGGGTAGTAGCCGGAGATCGTGCGGGCCACGAGGTCCCCCGGGTTGACCTTCACCTCGACCTTCCGCCACTTCCCTCCCGGCGTCGGCTTGGCGGAGGGGACGTAGGTCAGGAGGTACTGGCTCCTGAGCTCCTCGTCGATCTCCTTGTAGATCGCGTCGAGGTTCCTGGCCGAGTCGATGTAGTAGACGGCCCCCCCCGTCTCGCGCGAGATCCGGTTCAGCTTGGACCGGATGTCCACCTGCGTCGGGCCGATCCTCAGGCCGATGAAGTAGATCGCCACCCCCGACTTCCGCGCGTAGTCCACCGCCGCCTCGTACGTGAACTTCGAGGACCGGTCCTCCCCGTCGGTCAGGACCACGTAGGCCTTCCGTCCCCGAACGCCCTGGTACTGGTAGAGGCCGTAGACGAGGGCGTCCCAGAGGGCGGTCGACCCCTGCGCCCGCGTCGAGGCGAGGGCCTGGGCGAGCTTGTCCCGGTCCGTGGTGAACCGCGTGACGAGCTGCGGCTCGGTGTCGAAGCTGACGAAGAAGCACCGGTCCCGCTTCGTCATGACCCGGCGGAGGAACTCCGTGGCGGCCTTCTGGGCCTCCACGAGCTCCTCCTCCATCGAGCCGGAGGTGTCCAGCCCGATCCCGAGCGAGAGCGGGAGGTTCGTCACGACCTCGAACCCGTCGACGACCTGCGGCTGGCCGTCCTCGAGGACGGTGAAGCTCTCGCGCGGCAGGCCGACGACGGGCCGCCCCTTGCTGAAGACCGAGGTGTAGAGCTCGACGGCCTGGACGCTGACCTCCGAGAGGTACTTCGGGGCGTTGTAGTAGACGAGGTCCTCGGTCGTCGCGCCGTCCTCGAGCGTGGCCACCACGCGGAGGAAGCCGAGGTCCTTGGAGCGCGGGACGTCCACGACCTGCTGCCAGGGCTGCTGGAAGAGGGTGGCCGCCCGGGCGTCGTTGACGAAGAACTCCAGCTTCTGGAGCTTCTTCGTCTCCGGGACGGCGAGGTCCGCCACGACGCGCACCGGGCCCTCGAGGTTCACCCCCTTCTCGGGGCTGACGATCCGCACCCGGAAGGCCTCGCGGCCCTCGTTGAGGATCATCTGGTCCTCCGAGAGGGCGCGGCCGTCCTTGTCGTAGGCGACCACGCGGACCGACTGCTTGCGCGGCAGCTCGCCGAGGTCGAGGTCGACGTCGAACGGCGGCCGCCGCTTCGTCGCGATCTTCCGGCCGTTCAGGTAGAACTCGACGAAGGCGATGTCGGTCGAGGAGGAGCGCGTCTCGAACCGGACGAGGCCGGTGGCGTACTCGCGGGCGAGCGGCACGAGGGAGATCGAGCCCTTGCCCAGCTTCGGGTCGGCGACGAGCCGCGCCACGGCCGCGCGCGCGGCCTCCCGCGCCGCCTTCTCCTCCGGGGAGAGGACGGCGTCGGGGGACTCGGGGACGACGAGCTTCTCGTCGAGGAGGGCCGCCGCGTTCCGGTTGGCGTCGGCGACCTTGACCCGCAGCTGGTACTCGCCCGGGTAGAGCTCGCGCTCGACGAGGAGCGGGACGAAGGGGCCGGCGACGGTCGAGGCGGGGAAGTCGAACCGGTACCGGAAGTTCTCGACGAGCCGGCCCCCCTTGATCACCTCGCCGACGACGTCCAGGTCGTAGAACGTCTCCTCGCCCATCGGCTTGGTGCCGAGGCCCTGCCGCTCGAGGATCAGCGTCAGCTCCAGCCGCATCTTGTTGGCGACCATCTCCGGGAAGCGCAGGACCCGCTGGATCGGGAGCTTCTCGGCCCCCGCCGGCAGGTCCGTGGTCATCTGGAGGATCCGGTCGACCCCCTCGACGTCCGGCTTGGGCCCCTCCTTGACCTCCGACGAGAACTTCAGCGCGGTCGTCGTCCCGAAGATCGCCGCGACGGCGTTCACCGCGGCGTTGATCTCCCGCCACTCGATGCAGCGCGTGATGTCCACCTGGCGGTTCACGGCCGAGCCCGCCATCCCCCCGCCGATCCACCCGACGAGGAGCGCCCCGTAACCGTCGAGCGACGTCCAGAGCTTGTAGTCGCCCGTGCCGAACGGCTGGTAGAACAGGAGCGGGACCTTGCTCATCCGGAGCGACTCGAGCCGCTCGTAGTACCAGACCTGGATCGGCCAGAAGACGTCCTGGCAGTCGTACTTCCTCAGGCCGTCCGGCGGGCCGTTGACGAGGTAGACCCGCGCCATGTCGGTGTTGACGTTCCGGTACCGCTCCCTTACGAAGCGCAGCCGGGACTCGTAGATGTCCTGGAACGGGACCCGGAAGCCGTCGGCGCCGACGGACCGGCGCTTCCAGAACTCCTCGACGAACCGGTCCCTCTGGTAGTCGGAGGCCAGCCGGAGGAACGTGTCCCGCTCCAGGTCCGCCAGGATCGGCTCCACGTCCTCCAGGAACCGCCGGTACCGCTCGGGGAGCTCCTTCAGCAGCCGGGAGCGCTCCCTGCCCGAGAGGGGCTTGTTGGAGACGAGGACCGGGGCCGGGGGCGCGGCGGCGGCGGTGGCGGTGGCGCCGTCCGGCTTCTCGGGCGGTGCCAGGATGACCCCGCGCTCCGCCAGGCCGCCGTTGTTGTCCTTCTGCCGGGCCGCCACGTTCCGGACGGCGGCCTTCACGAGGAACGCGTCCAGGCAGCCGGTGGCCTCGGGGTCCACGTCGGCGAGCGGCACCTTCTCGGCCGTCTTGGCCGCGAGGAGGACCGTCTCCCCGTCCACCAGCGTCCAGTAGCGGTAGACCCCCGTCCCGGGCTCGGCGTAGAAGACGGCCTGGGCGCTCTTGCCCAGCGTCGGGTGCTCCAGCCAGGTCCAGACCTCGATCTCCCGGAAGACGCCCGGGCAGGCGATCGGCGTCCGGGCGTCCGGCGGGCCGGAGGCCACGAACGTCAGCGCCCGGTCGTCGTCCAGCCGGCCGAAGAGACGGAGGGCCTCGGCCTTCCGCGGGGCCGTGGGATCCTCCCCCTGGGCCGCCGCGACGGCTCCCAGGAGCGCGGCCAGGAGCGCGAGCGTTCGGAGCGCGGGTCTCATCTCTTCGTCCACCCTCGACTACGCGCGCGGCGCGCGCGAGTTCCACGTCCTCGTAGAAGCAAGACGGGTTCCCGTTCCCCGGCGTCGCCCGGGCGCGTCCCGCTCGCACCTCCCCCGAGCCGGCTGCCGTCCCTACAATCGCCCGAACGGCGAGACGGTATCTTGGAGAAGCCCCGAGTCTACGCGGACCACCACGCGACGTCCCCTCTCCACCCCGAGGTCCTGGACGCGATGCTCCCGTGGCTCGGGGGCCTCGTGGGGAACCCGTCCTCGGTCCACGAGCCCGGGCGCCGGGCGCGCCGGGCCGTCGAGGAGGCGCGGGCGGCCGTGGCGGCCGCCATCGGGGCCTCGCCCGCGGAGATCGTCTTCACCTCGGGGGGGACCGAGTCCGACACGCTGGCCGTCGTGGGCGGCTCCCGGGCCGCCCGGCGGAGGGACCCGGAGCGGACCTCGGTCCTCTTCCCGGCGGCCGAGCACGCCGCGGTCCGCGAGGCAGCGCGCTCGCTCGTGGGCGAGGGGTTCCACCCCGTCGAGCTGCCCGTCGACCGGCACGGACGCGTGTGCCGGGACGCCCTGGAGGCCGCCCTGGCGCCCACCGCCGCGCTCGTCTCCGTGATCCTCGCCGGGAACGAGACGGGCGTCCTGGAACCGGGCCTCCCCGACCTGGTGCGGTCCGCCCGCGCCCGGGGAGCCCTCGTCCACACGGACGCGGTCCAGGCGGTCGGGAAGGTCGCGGTCGACGTCGGTTCCCTCGGCGTGGACCTGCTCTCCCTCTCGGCCCACAAGCTCGGCGGGCCGAAGGGGGCGGGCGCGCTCTACGTGCGGCACGGGGTCCAGGTCGTGCCGCTCCAGCCGGGGGGAGGGCAGGAGAAGGGACGCCGCGGCGGGACGGAGGACGTGCCCGCGATCGTCGGCCTGGGCGCGGCGGTCGCCCGCTCGGTCGCCCGGCAAGAGGCCGAGTCGGCGCGCCTCCTGGCGCTGAGGCTGCGGTTCGAGGAGGGGATCCGGAGCCGGGTCGCCGGGGCGTGCGTCGTCGGGGCGGAGGCGCCGAGGCTCCCGGCCTGCTCCGCCGTCACTTTCCCGGGGGTCGACGCGGAGACGCTCGTCGTCGCGCTCGACCTGGAGGGGGTCGCCGCGTCGGTCGGGTCCGCCTGCTCGTCGGGGACGGTCTCGGTCAGCCGCGTCCTCCTGGCGATGGGGCTTTCCCCGGAGGAGGCCCGGTCGACGGTGCGGTTCTCGTTCGGGTGGACGACGACGGGGGACGACGTGGACGCCCTCCTCGAGGTCGTCCCGAGCGTGGCGGCCAGGGTGGCCCGCGCCCTCTCCCCTTGATCCCCGGCGGGGATCGCGCTCTAATCACTCGAATCAAGCCCGGCGGAAGAACGGGGGAGCGTCTTGATCATCCAGTGTTCCAGCTGCCGGACCCGGTACCACTACGACGAGGCCAGGTTCGCGGGGGCTCCCGCGAAGCGGATCCGGTGCACGAAGTGCGGCACCGTCTTCGAGATCCGGAACCCGGCCGCCGCGGGGGCGCCGTCGCCGGGCTTCCAGCCGGACGAGACCGGCCCGCTCAACTCGCCCGTCCTCGGCTCCGACGACTTCTCGCTCGACGCGACGATGATGGGCGGCGGCCCGAGGAAGCGTCCCCTCGCGGTCCCCCCGCCTCCCGCCGCCCCTCAGGCGCCCCGCCCGGTCCCGGTCCCCCCGCCGCTCCCGCAGTCGGCCGCGCCGGCGGGGTCGCCCTCCACGGCCGAGTACCCCCGGCCGCAGGCGGCCGGGTCTGCGGGAGCGGTGGACGCGGAGGCGCGCGACGCGGGCCCGAGGCGCTTGCGCCTGCCGGAGTGGGAACGTCTCTCCCTGGCCTGCCTCGGCGGACCCGACGCCGGCAAGATCTTCGAGATCGACAAGCCCCGCGTCGTCATCGGGCGGGCCGGCGCCGACGTCCTCCTCTCGGACGGCGAGTGCTCCCGCCAGCACGCCGCCGTCGAGGTGCTCGACGACAAGGTCTACCTGGTCGACCTCGGCTCGACGAACGGGACCTACCTCGGCGAACGGCGGGTGACCCGGGCCGAGATCGAGAACCGGACGGAGTTCGACGTCGGCGCCTCGACGCTGATGCTGATCCGGGCCCGGAAGGACTGACACGCGCCCCCCGGCACGGGCGCTCTTCGCGTCCGCTCCGGTCCTGGCGTTCGGCCTCGCCCTGGCGCTCCGGCTGCAGGGGGCCGGCGAGGTCCTCTCGAACGCGAGCGTCCTGCTCCCCCCGTTCGACGAGTCCTATCACGCGCTCCGGATCGTCCGGGCGCTCGACCGCCCCACGGGCCTCGTCCGGCCCGACCCCGGCCGGGGATCCGCCGGCGCCTTCGCTCCCTGGCCCCCGCTCTGGGACCTCGCCGCCGCCGGGGCCGCCCGCGCGTCGGGCGCTTCGACCGCCTCGGAGGCCCTCCGGCGCGCCGCGCTCCTCCCGCCGCTCCTTTTCGCCTTCTTCGCCGGAGTCGTGGCGCACGCCGTCGCGCGGCGGGCGGGTCCCGCGTGGGGTCTTCTCGCGGGCGCGGCGCTCGGCCTCTCGCCGGTCCTCTTCGACGTCTCGGGCGTCGGGGCGATCGACCACCACTTCCTGGAGCCGCCCCTCGTCCTCGGCGTGGCCCTCGCCACCGCCCGGGCGCTCCGGTCGCGCCCCGGCCGGGACGCGGTCCGGTCCGCGCTCCTCCTCGCCCTCGCCATCGTCCTCGCGCTCCTCGTCCAGCCCGCGCTCCTCGTGGCGGCGGCGCTCGCCCTCCTGTCGGCCGTCCTCCTCCGCCCTCCGCCCGCGGGCTCGACCGCCGTTTCGGGAGGGCTCCTCGGGGCAGCTGCGGCGGTCGCGGCCTGGCGGCTCGTGCAGCCCGCCGGCTACCCGGAGGAGGCCTGGTACCTCGGATGGCCGCACGTGGCGGCGCTCCTCGGGGCCTCCGCCGCGGCCGCGCTCCTCTCCAGCTTCGCCCGGCGGGGGGTCGCGGCGCCGGCGGCCGTCCCCGCGGCGCTCCTCGGAGGGGGCCTCGCCGCCCTCGCCGTCCCCGGAGCCGGCACGAGCCTCCTCGAGGGGATCGCCTTCTTCGGGGGCGACCCGTGGCTCGACACGATCGTCGAGTTCGGCCCGCTCTTCCTCCCGCCGTTCCGAGACCCGGGGACCGACCTCCTCCGGTTCGGCGGTGTGGCGCTCGCCTCGCTCGCCGCCACGGCGCTCGCGGGGATCCCGGCCACGGCGGGGCGGCGGACGCTCCTCGTCTTCGCCTGGGGGAGCCTGGCGGCGGCGCTCACGAGCGGGCGCTTCGCCCCCGTCGCCGCCACCCTCCTGGTGGTCGCGGCCGTCCTGGACGCCCGCGACCTCCTCTCGATGCGCCGGGTCCTCGCGGCCTCCGCGATCGCGGCCCTCCTCCTCGTCCCGTCCGGCCTGTCGCTCCTCCTCGCCCCGCCGCCCGACCCGACGGCCAGGGACCTCTCGGGGCCGTTCCGGAGGGCGGCCTCGTTCCTGTCGAGCGCGCCGCCGGGAAGGGTCCTCGGCCCGTGGTCGTGGGGCCACCTCCTCCACCTCGGGTCGGGCCGGGGCGTCCTGGCCGACGGGTTCGGACCGTGGGGGCGGAAGGGGGAGTTCGAGAACGCCCTCTCGGCGCTCCTTTCGATCGACGAGGACGTGGCGGCCGACTTCTGCGCGCGGCACGGCGTCAGGTGGGTCGTCCTCGACAACCCGCTCCTCGTCCTCCCCCGGTACGCGGAGACGTTGCGACGGCCCGCCTCGGCCTACTTGCGGCCGGGTCCCTCGCCCAGGGACGCCCCGCGGGTGACGCACCTCTGCCAGGCGACCTTCTGGTGGCGCGCTTACTTCGGCCGGGGCGCCCCGCTCCCGCCCGCGGGGCCGTTCGGCCGGCCGTTCACCCGGTTCCGCCTGGTCTGGGCCGACGGCCAGCGGGCGCCCGTCCCGCCCCCGTGGGACGGCCCGGCGGCCCAGGTCTGGGAGCTCGTCCGGTAGGGGCTTCTCAGAGCCCCAGCTCCCCGGCGACGGCTTCGAGCGTCGCGGGGAGCTTTCGCACCGGGTTGGCGCCGGGGCGCCCGCTCGAGTGCCAGGCGAGCGCGGGGCCCGAGAACTTCAGGGCGTGCGCCGTGGCGACGACGACGACGAGGTCGTCCTTGCGGATCACGCCTGCCTCCCGGAGCTTCCTCGCCCCGGCGAGCGCCACGGCCGAGTTGGGGCAGATCGCCAGGCCGTGCCGGTTGGCCGTCGCGAAGGCCGAGAGGAGCTCCTCCTCGGTGACCCTCTCGACGACGCCGTCGAAGGCCTCGATCTCCCTCCGGGCCTTCGCGTGCGAGACCGGCGCGCCGATCCGGATGGCCGAGGCGGCCGTCTCTCCCGCCGTCCGCGTCACCCGCTCGCGGAAGCCGCCCCTGTACGACCGGTAGAACGGGTCGGCCGCCTCGGCCTGCGCGCCTGCGATCCGCGGCTTCTTCCCGAGGATCCCGAGGTCGAGCCACTCGCGGAGCCCCTTGCCGAGCGCCGAGACGTTCCCCGCGTTCCCCACCGGGACGACGAACCAGTCGGGGACCTCCCAGCCGAGGTCGTGGATCGCCTCCTGGCCGATCGTCTTCTGCCCCTCGATCCTCACCGGGTTCTTCGAGTTCAGGAGGTAGAGCGGGTACCGCGCGGAGAGGTCGGCCACCACCCGCATGCAGCCGTCGAAGTCGGTGGAGAGCGCGAGCGTCCTCGCCCCGTAGTGGAGGGCCTGCGAGAGCTGCTCGCCTGTGATCTTCTCGTCCGGGACGAGGACGACCCCCGTCATCCCCGGCACCTCGGCGGCGTAGGCCGCCATCGCGGCCGAGGTGTCCCCCGTCGAGGCGCACGCCACGTGCGTGACGCCGAGGTGGCGCGCCCACGAGACGCCCACGGTCATCCCGCGGTCCTTGAACGAGAGCGTCGGGTTCTCCCCCTCGTGCTTGACGAAGAGGCGCGAAAGGCCGATCTCCTCGCCGAGCCCGCGGCCCGCGTAGAGGCCGGTGTTCCCCTCGGGCTTGCTGACGATCTCCCCCTGCGGGAGGGCCGGGAAGACCAGCTCGCGGTACCGCCAGACGCCGCTCCGCTCCCACGCCGGGGTCGTGGCCGAGGGGAGGGCCGAGCGCCTCCGGTCGAAGAGGTCCCGCCAGGCGGCCCCGCTAAGGCCGAAGGCCCGGAAGTCGTGGACGACGTCTAGGAGGTCGCCGCAGGAAGCGCAGCTCGTCCGCGGCTCCTCGATCGGGTAGGCCGCGCCGCACGCCACGCAGCGGAACGAGGAGATCGGAGGCATCGGCCCGAGTCTACGCGGCGGCGAGAGAATGCCCGCATGAGCGAGACCGCCGTCTACGAGATCGTCCCCGCGGGACCGAAGGCCTTCTGGTTCGTCGTCCCGTTCCTCGTGCTGATGCTCCTCGTCCTCGGCACGGTCGGCTTCCTCCTCGCCCGGACGGCGGCCGGCTCCAACGACGCCCGCTTCACCCTCTCCCCCGAGGGCCTGAGGCTCACCGGCGACCTCTACGGCCGGTTCGTCCCGGCGTCGCAGCTCCGGGGGGCCGCGGCGCGCGTCGTCGACCTGCGGCACGACCCGGACCTGAGACCCGTCAGGCGCCGGATGGGGACGGCGCTTCCCGGGTACCTCGCCGGCTGGTTCCGGCTCGCCGGCGGCCGGAAGGCGCTCCTCTACGTGACGGCCCGCGACCGGGTGGTCTACCTGCCCACGACCGGGGACTTCGACCTCCTCCTGACGGTCACCGAGCCCGACCGGATGGTCCAGCACCTGGGGCGCGTGGCGCCGCGGCCCTGAGCCCGGGCGCCGCGACGAGCGCGCGGGGCTACGCCACCTGCCGGGCGCCCGCCACGTCGATCCGGTGGACCCGGGCGTCGGCGCGGATCCCCTCGGCCTTCCAGGCGGCGACGGCCGCCCGGGCGATGGCGGCCGGGCGGGCCCCTTCCTCGGAGACGGCGAGCAGCGTCGGGCCGGCGCCCGCGAGCGAGACGCCGTAGGCCCCCGCCCGGCGCATGGCGCGCATCACGGCCGCGTACCCGGGGACGAGCGGGGCGCGGGCCGGCTCGACGATCCGGTCCGAGGAGACCCACTGCCCGAACGTCTTCAGGTCGGCCGCGTGGAGCGCGGCGACGAGCGCCGCGAAGGCCGCCCCCTGCCGCACCTGCTCGCCGAGCGGGACGGCGCGCGGCAGGACCGAGCGCGCCTCGGCGGTCGGCAGCTCCAGCTCGGGGTGGACGAGGACGAACCGCAGGCCGGACGGGACGGGGAGCGAGACGGGCCGGAGCGCGGCGCGCGGGTCGGAGGAGGGGACGAGGACGATCCCGCCGAGGAGCGAGGCGAAGGCGTTGTCGCCGTGCCAGGCCCCGTCGGCGGCGTTCTCGGCCACGAGGACGGGGCGGAGGAGGGCCTTCTTGTCCCTGATCCCGAGGAGGAGGGCCGAGGCCCAGGCGGCCGCCACGGCCGAGGCGGCCGACGAGCCGAGGCCCGAGGCGAGCGGCAGCCCCTTCTCGATGACGAGGTCGAGGCCGCGCGCCGGGTGGCCCTTCCGCCGGGCCTCGGCGAGCACCTCGCGGGCCGCGACGGCGGCGGTGTTCCGCTCGGGGTCGAGCGGGAGGCGGCCGGCGTCCCCCTCGATGGAGAGGATCCTCACGCCCTCGTGCCGGGCGAGCCGCGCCGTGACGGTGTCGCCCGGGCCGTCGATGGCGGCGCCGAGGGCGTCGAACCCGACGCCCAGGTTGGCGACGGAGCCGGGGGCGAAGGCCTTCACCACCGCGGGCGGGCGGGCGCCACGAGGGCGCGGGGTCGTCTTCGTCTTCATTCTGGTGTCACCACCTCGTGGAGCGCCCGGACGGCGGAGGCACGGTCGGCCTCTTCCACGGCGAAGGAGATGTTGCACTCGGAGGAGCCCTGCGCGATCGCCTCGACGTTGACGCCTGCCCGCGCCACGGCGTCGAAGACCCTCGCGGCGATCCCCTGCGTCCCGCGCATCCCGTCCCCCACCGCGGCGACGACGGCGATCGGGGCGCGCGCCGTGACGCCGTCGATCGCCCCGGTGAGGCGCTCGTACCGGAACTCGCCGAGGAGAGCCGCCACGGTCCGGGCGCGGTCGCTCTCGGGGACGATCAGGGCGATGTTCTGCTCGGAGGAGGCCTGCGAGAACATGACGACCGAGACGCCGAGGCGGGCCGTCGTCGAGAAGACCCGCGCGGCGATCCCCGGGACGCCGGTCATCCCGCGCCCGTCGAGCGAGATGAGGCAGAGGCCGGGGATCGACGTGACCGCCCGGACCCCCTTCCGCTCGCTCCCGCGCGAGGAGACCGTCGTCCCGCGCCCGGCGGGGGCGAAGGAGTTCCGGATGACGAGCGGGATCGCCTCGGCGATGGCCGGGAGGACCGCCGGGAAGTGGAGCACCTTGGCGCCGAAGTACGTCATCTCGGCCGCCTCGCGGTACGAGAGCCGCGAGAGGAGGTGGGCCGAAGGGACCAGCCGCGGGTCGGCCGACAGGACGCCGTCCACGTCGGTCCAGATGACGACCTCCCGCGCCCCGAGGGCCGCGCCGAGGAGGGCAGCCGTCGTGTCCGAGCCGGAGCGCCCGAGCGTCGTCGTCTCGCCCGAGGGGCTGCGGCCGACGAACCCGGTGACGACCGGAAGGACCCCCTTCCCGGCGAGGGGGAGGAGGGCGCGCCGGATCCGCGGGTCGCTCCGCTTCCGGTCGCACTGGGCCCCGCCGTGCCGCTCGTCGGTGACGAGGAACGCGCGCGCGTCGACGGCGTGCGACGGGGTCCCGAGGGCCTCGAGCGTGGAGGCGACGAGCGGCGCCGAGAGGCGCTCGCCGAAGGAGGAGATCAGGTCGGTGACGCGGGGCGTCCGCTCGCGGAGCATCGAGACCCCCGCGAGCGCCGTGTCGAGCTGCCCGAGGAGCCCCTCGTCGAAGGCGACGGCCTTCCCCGTCGCCCGCGAGATCCCCGCCGCGGCCTCTTGGTGCCGGTCCCGGACGGCGGCGACCGCCCGCCGGGCCGCGGCGAGCCGTCCCCGCTCGGCGTCGCGCGCGGCGGCGAGGAGGACGTCGGTGACCCCTCCCATGGCCGAGGCCACCGCCACCACGGGGGACCTCGCCGCGGCCTTCCGGAGGAGGCGGGCGGCGGCCACGATCCGCTCGGCCGACCCGAGCGACGTGCCGCCGAACTTGTGGACCGAGATCGGCCTCGTCATGCGGCCCGCATGGTAGCTCTTCGGTAGCATGGGACGATGAGCCCCGGCCTGCCGCCGTCCCCCCTCGCCCCGCTCGCGCTCGTCCTCGTCCTGGCCGCCGTCTCCCGGGCCGGCGCGGCCGAGGAGCGGCTGGCGTACCCGAAGGCCCCGCGGGCCGAGGTCGTCGACGACTACCACGGGACGAAGGTGGCCGACCCGTTCCGGCCGCTGGAGGACCCCGACGCGCCCGAGACGCGCGCCTGGATCGAGGCGGAGAACGCGCTGACCGAGGCGTGGCTCTCGAAGGTGCCGGCGCGCGAGGGGATCCGGCGGCGCCTGCGGAGCCTGCAGGACTACGAGAGGACCTCGCCCCCGTTCGTCGAGGGGGGGCGCGTCTTCTACCTCCGGAACGACGGCCTGCAGGACCAGCCGGTCCTCTTCGTGCAGGAGCGGCTCGACACGCACCCCCGGGTCCTCCTCGACCCGAACCGCCTCTCGAAGGACGGGACCGTGGCCCTCTCCGGCCTCTCCGTCTCGCGCGACGGCAAGACTCTGGCGTGGGCCGTGTCGGACGGCGGCTCGGACTGGACGCGCTGGCGCTTCCGCGACGTCGGGACCGGGCGCGACGCCGAGGACGTCCTTTCGTGGGTGAAGTTCTCCTCCGCGGCGTTCACCGCCGACGGCAAGGGGGTCTACTACGCCCGGTACGCCGCCCCCGAGCCGGGCAAGGAGCTGGCGTCGGTCAACAAGGGGCAGAAGCTCTACTTCCACCGCCTCGGGACGAAGCAGTCGGAGGACGTCCTCGTCTACGAGCGCCCCGACGACCCGGAGCTGGGGTTCGGGGCGGACGTGACCGACGACGGGCGGTGGCTCGTCCTCTCCGTCTGGAAGGGGACGGACCGGAGGAGCCGCCTCTACGTCAAGGACCTCGCCGAGGAGGGCTCCCCGGTCGTCAGGCTCCTCGACGACTTCGACGCCCGGTACGACTTCGCCGGGAGCGCGGGCCCCGTCTTCTACCTCCTGACCGACAAGGACGCCCCGCGAGGCCGCGTCGTCTCTCTGGACGTCACGAAGCCGGGGAAGCCGGCCCTGACGACCGTCGTCCCAGAGTCCGGCGCGGTGATCGAGGGGGTGTCCCTGATCGCCGACCGGCTCGTCCTGAGGCTGCTCGTCGACGCGGCGTCGCGCGTCGTGGTCCACCGGCTGGACGGGAAGAAGGAGCGGGAGATCGAGCTCCCGGGGCTCGGGAGCGTCACGGGCTTCGCGGGCCGGCGGTCGCAGAAGGAGACCTTCTACGCCTTCACCTCGTTCACCGACCCGGGCACCGTCTACCGGTACGACTTCGCCACCGGCAAGAGCGAGCTCTTCCGACGGTCGCCGCTCAAGTTCGACCCGGCGGGCTTCGTGACGGAGCGGGTCTTCTACCGCAGCGAGGACGGGACCCGGGTCCCGATGTTCCTCGTCCACCGGAAGGGGCTGAAGAGGGACGGGACGGCCCCGGCGTACCTCTACGGCTACGGCGGCTTCGGGATCGCGATGACGCCCGCCTTCTCGGTGAAGGTGCTGGCGCTCGCCGAGCGCGGGGCCGTCTTCGCCCAGCCGTCCCTGAGGGGCGGCTCGGAGTACGGGCAGGAGTGGCACGACGCCGGGAGGCTCGGCAAGAAGCAGAACGTCTTCGACGACTTCGTGGCGGCGGCCGAGTGGCTCCTCGAGAAGAGGTACACCTCGCGCGAGCGGCTCGCCATCGGGGGCGGGAGCAACGGGGGCCTCCTCGTCGGGGCCGTCCTGAACCAGCGGCCGGAGCTCTTCGCCGCGGCGGTCCCCTCGGTCGGCGTGATGGACATGCTGCGGTTCCACCGGTTCACGATCGGGTGGGGGTGGGTCTCGGACTACGGCTCGCCCGACGACCCGGAGGACTTCAAGCGGCTCCTCTCCTACTCGCCGCTCCACAACCTGAAGAAGGGGACGAAGTACCCGGCGGTCCTCGTCGTCACGGCGGACCACGACGACCGGGTCGTCCCGGGGCACTCGTTCAAGTACGCCGCGGCGCTCCAGGACGCGCAGGGGGGCGAGGCGCCGGTCCTGATCCGGGTCGAGACGCGGGCCGGGCACGGCGCGGGGAAGCCGACCACCAAGCAGCTCGACGAGACGACGGACGTCCTCGCGTTCCTGGACCGCGTGCTCGGCGGGTTCGCCCCGCCGGTCGAGGCCGCGCCGCCCCGAGAGTGGAGATAGGCCTCTTCCCGTAGACTCCGCGCCGGATGCCGAAGCGGACGGACCTGAGGTCGATCCTCGTCCTGGGGTCGGGCCCGATCGTGATCGGGCAGGCGTGCGAGTTCGACTACTCGGGGACCCAGGCCTGCCGCGTCCTCCGGCGCGAGGGGTACCGGGTCGTCCTCGTCAACTCGAACCCCGCCACGATCATGACGGACCCCGAGTTCGCCGACGCCACGTACGTGGAGCCGCTCGAGCCCGCGACCGTCGAGAAGGTCATCGCGCGGGAGCGGCCCGACGCCCTCCTGCCGACGGTCGGCGGGCAGACCGCGCTGAACCTGGCCGTGGCGCTTTTCGAGTCGGGGGCCCTCGACCGGTACGGCGTGGAGCTCCTCGGCGCCTCTGCCGCCTCGGTGAGGCTGGGGGAGGACCGCCTCCTCTTCAAGAAGGCGATGCAGGAGGCGGGGGTCGACGTCCTCCGCTCGGGCCTGGCGCGGTCGCTCGACGAGGCGCGCGAGGTCGCCCGCCCGTTCGGCTTCCCGGTCGTCGTCCGCCCCTCCTTCACGCTGGGCGGCACCGGGGGCGGGATCGCCTTCAACTCGGAGGACTTCGAGGCGATCGTCAAGCGCGGCCTCCTCCTCTCGCCGGTCCACGAGCTGCTCGTCGAGGAGTCGGCGCTGGGGTGGAAGGAGTTCGAGCTGGAGCTGATGCGCGACGCGCGCGACACCTGCGTCGTCGTCTGCTCGATCGAGAACCTCGACCCGATGGGGGTCCACACGGGCGACTCGATCACGATCGCCCCGCAGATGACCCTCTCCGACGTCGAGTACCAGGCGATGCGCGACGACGCCAAGACCGTGATCCGGACGGTCGGCGTCGCCACCGGCGGGTCGAACATCCAGTTCGCCGTCCACCCGTCGACGGGGCGGCGGGTCGTCATCGAGATGAACCCGCGCGTCTCGCGCTCCTCGGCCCTGGCCTCGAAGGCGACCGGCTTCCCGATCGCCAAGATCGCGGCGCTCCTGGCCGTCGGCTACCGGCTGGACGAGCTGCCGAACGACATCACCGGGAAGACCCCCGCCTCCTTCGAGCCGTCGCTCGACTACGTCGTCGTCAAGGTCCCCCGCTTCGCGTTCGAGAAGTTCCCCGGCGCCGCCTCGACGCTCGGCGTCCAGATGAAGTCGGTCGGCGAGGTGATGGCCCTCGGGCGGACCTTCGCCGAGGCGTTCGGCAAGGCGCTCCGGTCTCTGGAGACGGGGCGGAGCGGCTGGACGGACGCCTCCGAGCCCGCGGGGCCCCCGCGGGTCGAGGCGCTCCGCGTCCCGCGCCCCGAGCGGCTCTTCGCGGTCCTCGCGGCGCTCCGCGCGGGGACGGACGTCGACGAGCTGTCGAGCGTCACCGGGATCGACCGCTGGTTCCTCCACCGCTTCGAGGAGGTCGTCGCGGTCGAGGCCGAGCTGCGCGCCGCCGCGGCGGAGGCCTCGCTCCCGGCCCCGCTCCTCTTGCGCGCCAAGCGGCACGGCTTCTCCGACGAGGACGTGGCCCGGCTGACGGACCGCTCGGTCTTCGAGGCGCGGCGCGCGCGGGCCGAGGCCGGGATCCTCCCGGTCTTCTCGCGCGTCGACACCTGCGCGGCCGAGTTCGAGTCGACGACGCCGTATCTCTACTCGTGCTACGAGACCGAGGACGAGGCCTCCCCGAGCGGCAAGGAGAAGGTGATCGTCCTCGGCTCCGGGCCGAACCGGATCGGGCAGGGGCTGGAGTTCGACTACTGCTGCGTCCACGCCGCGCGGGCCATCACCGAGGCCGGGTACGAGTCGGTGATGGTCAACTGCAACCCCGAGACCGTCTCGACCGACTACGACACCTCGGACCGGCTCTACTTCGAGCCGCTGACGTTCGAGGACGTGATGGCCGTCGTCGAGCGCGAGCGGCCGAAGGGCGTCCTCGTCCAGTTCGGCGGGCAGACGCCGCTGAAGCTCGCCCACCCGCTGGAGGAGGCCGGGGTGAGGGTTCTCGGCACCTCGCCCGACGCCATCGACCGGGCCGAGGACCGGGAGCGCTTCGGCGGGCTCCTCGCGGAGCTCTCCCTCTCGGCGCCCCCCTGGGCCACCGCCCGGACGGTCGCCGAGGGGACGCGCGAGGGGCGCGCCCTCGGGTTCCCGCTCCTCGTCCGCCCGAGCTACGTCCTGGGCGGGCGGGCGATGCGCGTCGTCTACGACGAGGCGGCGCTCGACCGGGTCCTCGCCGAGGCGCTCGAGGCCTTCCCCGGCCGCCCCGTCCTGATCGACCGGTTCCTCGAGGACGCCTTCGAGCTGGACGTGGACGCCCTCGGCGACGGGACGGAGGTCGTCGTCGGCGGGGTGATGCAGCACATCGAGGAGGCCGGGATCCACTCGGGCGACTCGTACGCCGTCATCCCGCCGTACCGGCGCGTCCCGCGCGCCTCGCTCGGCGAGATCCGCGAGGCGACGCGGCGGCTCGGGCACGCGCTCGGCGTCGTCGGCCTGATGAACGTCCAGTTCGCGATCCACCACGGGAAGCTCTACGTCCTCGAGGTGAACCCCCGCGCGTCGCGGACCGTGCCGTTCGTCGCCAAGGCCACCGGCGTCCCGCTCGCGCGCCTGGCGGCCCGGCTCTGCCTGGGCGCCACGCTCGCCGAGGTCGGCCTCACCGCCGAGCCGCCGGTCCGCGGCTTCTCGATCAAGGCCCCCGTCTTCCCGTTCCGGCGGTTCGAGGGGGTGGACACGCTCCTCGGCCCCGAGATGCGCTCGACGGGCGAGGTGATGGGGCGGGCCACGAGCTTCGGCCTCGCGTTCGAGAAGGCCGCGCTCGGGGCCGGCGTCCGCCTCCCGCGGTCGGGGCGCGTCTTCCTCTCCGTCCACGACGGCGACAAGGCCGAGCTCCTCCCGATCGCGCGCGAGTTCGCCGCCCTCGGCTTCGGCCTCACCGCCACGGGCGGCACGGCGCGGGCGCTCGCCTCGGGCGGCCTCGACGTGGAGCCGGTCTTCAAGGTGAACGAGGGGCGGCCGAACGTCGTCGACCGGATGATCAACGGCGAGGTCGCCCTCGTCGTCAACACGCCGCTCGGGCGCGAGTCGATGTACGACGAGCTGGCCATCCGGCGGACGGCGCTCGAGCGGGACATCCCCTGCCTGACGACGCTCTCGGCCGCGGCCGCCGCCGTCGAGGCGATCCGGACCGCCGCGGACGGGGGCGACGGCGTCGCCCCCCTGCAGGAGCCGCTGGATTGACGAGGGGCCTTCCGGCCCTCGCCGGAGCCGCGCTCCTCCTCCTCGCCCTCGTCTCGCTCGGCCTCCCGTTCCAGGCCTCCCCGCTCCTCCTCCTGGTCCCGGCGCTCCTCGCCGCGTTCGCCGTCGCGCGGTGGGATGGAGCCGCCCTCGCCGTCGCCCTCGCGCTCGTCCCGCTCCTCCCGGTGACCGCGAACCTCCTCCGCGGGCCGCGCGTCTCCCCGTCCGAGACGCTCCTCCTCGTCGCGGGCGGTGCGGCGCTCCTCCTCGGCCGTCCTCCGAGCCCCCGGATCGGCAGCTCGACGCTCTCGCTCTGCCTGGCCGTCTCCGCGCTCGCGGCGGCCGCGGGAGGCCTCGCCGCGACGCTCGCGGCGGTCCCCGCCTGGGCGCTGCCGGGGGCGATCGCCGACCTGGCGGCGACCTTCCCCGCCGCCGGGGCGGACCACGCGGCCGCGCCGCTGAGAGCAGCTGCCGTCCACTCGGTCCCGCTCCTGGCCTGGCTCCTCACGCGCCGTGTCCTCGCGCGGTCTCGCGCCTCGCGGCTGCTGGCGCTCCTGACGGGCTCGATGGCCGCGGTCGGCGCCTACGGGGTCCTGGAGGCGCTCCTCTCCTTCCGGCTCTGGCCCCGGGCGGCCTACGACCCGTACGCCTCGTTCTCGCGCGTCGTCTCGACGCTCCCCGACCACAACGCCTCGGCGACGCTCCTGTCGCTCTTCCTCTTCCCGGCGGTGGGGCTGGCGCTCTCCGCGCGGGGGGGGCGCCGGGCCGCCGCGGGGGGCGCCGCGCTCCTCGTCGCGGTGGGCCTCGTCCTGACCGGCTCGCGGGCCGCGTGGCTGGGGACCGCCGCGGCGGCGCTCGTCGGGGCCGCCTTCGCGGCGAGGAGGCGCCTCTCCCGGGGGGCCCTCGGCGCGGCCGTCGCGGTCCTCGGGGTCGTCGGCGCATCGGCCTTCCTCTGGCCGGGGCAGACCGGGACCGTCCTCCGCGCGCGGGTCCGCTCCCTCGTCTCGCCGGCCGAGGCCAGGAACGCGGTCCGGTACGGCCGCCTCCCGTTCTGGCGCGCGGGGGCCTCGATGGTCGCCGCTCACCCGCTCGCCGGCGTCGGGCCGGGGCGAGTCCCAGAGCACCTGGCCGAGCACCGGGGAGCCGACCTCCCCGTCGAGCGGGAGAACCTCCACTCCTGGCCGCTCCAGGCCCTGGCCGAGAACGGCCTCGCCGGCGGCCTCCTCCTCCTCGCCCCGTTCGGCGCCCTCCTTCCGCTCGTCCGCCGGGGCCTGAGGAGCGACGGCCCGGCTCCCGCCGCCCTCCTCTCTCTCGGGCTCCTCGCCGCGACGCTCTCGGGCCTGGCGTCCCACCCCTGGCTCCTCGTCGAGGTGCAGGCGCTCTTCTGGAGCGCGGCGGCGCTCCTGGAGGAGGAGGTCGGGCGCTCCGGGCCGGCCCCGTCACCCGCGTCCGGCACGAGGCGCCTCCTCGTCGCGGGCCTCCTGGCCTGGGGGATCCCGCGGCTGGCATTCTCGGCCGGGAGCGAGGCGGGCCGGTTCGGCTACGGCTTCTGGGGCTTCGGCGAGGGGGAGGGGCGCTACGGCTGGGCGGGCCCGCGGGCGTTGATCTGGCTCCCGCGGCCGGCGCTCGGCGAGCACCCCTCCCTCCAGCTGAGAAGACCCCGGCCGGGCCCCTCCGGCGAGCCGTCCGTGTCGGTCCGCGTCGACGGGGGCGACCGGGCGCGCGGCCGGGCTCCGGCGGGGGGATGGGAGGCGATCGCCCTCCGCGCCGGCGGGGCGCGCGCCTCCGGCGAGCACGCCGCGGTCGAGATCGTCTCCTCGGGAGCCTTCTGCCCGGCCTCGCGCGAAGGCCTCGACCGGCGCATCCTCGCGGTCCAGGTGAGGAAACCTTGAAGACCCCTTCTCCTTCGGCAGGGCTGCTCTCGGCGGCGGGGTGGATCGCCGCGACGGCGGTCGCGACGCCGATCCTCCTGCCGCCCGCTCCGGCCTACCGCACGGCCGTCGTGGCGGCCGCCGTCCTCCTCTTCGCACTCGCGCTCGCGGCTCCTCGTGCCGGTTTCGTCGGCGCGACGTGCGCCGTGGCCGCGAGCGGCTTCTCGGCCCTGGCCTTCGGCCTCGGCGAGCCGGTGGCGGCCGGGGCGATCCCGGCCAGCGGCTACCTGGCGGGAGCGGCGCTCCGGTCGATCTACGAGATCCGCGCCACGCTGCCGCCCGCGCCGCTCCTGCCGCTCTGGCGGGGGCTCCTGGCCGCCGGGGCGGTCGCCACAGCGGTGACGTGGGTGAACGCCCGGACCGCGTTCCTCCTCTTTCGGGGCGTCCCGTCGCCGCGGACGGTCAACGTCCTCGGCCACGACGACGCGCAGGCCGTCGCGGGGGCCGTCGCCGCGCTCGCGGCGCTCGCCGTGGCGGCTGGCTTCCATCGCAACGCCCGTGCGCTGTCGGCCACGCCCGCCGGGCGGCACGCGGTCGACCTGGGGCTGGTGGCTGCGGCCCTCGTCGCCGGCGCGGTCGCCCTCCTCCAGAAGCTCGGGGCTCTCCCCCTCCTCCGGGCCGACCGCTGGGCCGAGGCCAACCGGGCACAGGCCACCTTCACCGACCCCTCGGCGGCCGGAGTGGCGGCCGCCCTCCTCCTCGCCCCGCTCCTGGCGCGGGTGGCGGGCGGAAGCCGCGGAACGCGCTGGGCGGCCCTCGCCGGCGCGCTCCTCCTCCTGCCGGTCGTGGCCGACGCCGGCTCGCGCGCCGGCTTCCTGGGCGGCGTCACGGCGGTGGTCCTCCTCACGCTCTGGGGGTTGACGCGGCTGGCAGCGGGAGCCCGGCCCGGCGCTCGCCGCCAGATCTCGGTGACCGTCGGCGCGGCGGCGCTCCTCCTGGCGGTCGCCTTCGCGGCCGCGCTGGCCTGGCCCGGCCCGGGCTCGGCCCGCTCGGCTCTCCTGGCTCGCCTGGAAGGGAGCCTCTCGGGGGCCTCGGCCCCGTCCGAGCGCGCCTCCGAGCGGCTCGTCCTGTACGAGGCCGCGCTCCTCATGTTCCAGGAGAGGCCGGTGGTCGGGAGCGGGCTCGGCTCCTTCCGCGCCGAGTACCCCAACGTCGCGGCCGAGGCGCTCGGGCGCCCCACGGCCGGGTCGGACCACCCGCCGTCGCTCTACCTCGGCGTCCTCGTCGAGCAGGGGCTGGCTGGCGCCCTCCTCCTCGCCCTCTTCCTCGTCGGCCTCGTCCGCGGCCTCCTGGCCGCGTTCGGCTTCGGCTCCGGCTCCTCGGAGGAGGCCCTCCGCGCGGCGGGCGCGGGGGCGGCGCTGGCGGGGCTCCTCGTCGTCTTCCTCTTCGGCTCGCACGTCGTCTACCCGGAGGTCGCCGCGCTGGCGGGCCTCCTGACGGCGCGGCTGGAGGTCCCGCCGGAGGGGAGGACCGCGCGCCTCCTCTCGGCGCAGGGGCCGGTCGTGGTGGCCGGCGCCCTCGTCCTCCTCCTCGGGGGCGTCGTGGCGCGCGCGTACGAGACCTGGGTCCCCGGGGCGGCCTTCGCGCGAGGGACGACCGCGGGGGTGTGGGGCGTCGAGCTCGAGCCGGACGGGAGGCCGTTCCGGTGGACGGGGACCTCGGCCGCCTTCCTCCGGCCGGGCCGATCCGGCCCCGCCACGCTCCTCCTCCCGATGAAGAACGCCCGCCCCGACCTGGAGCCCGTCTCCGTCACCGTCCTCTGGAACGACCGGCCGACCGGAAGCGTCTCCCTCCCGGCGGGGCGATGGCTGACGCTCTCGCAGCGCGTCGAGGGCCCCGGCGTCCTCCGGCTGGTCCCCTCCGCCGCGTTCCGCCCCCCCGGCCGGGGCGACGCCCGGCGGCTGGGCGTGGAGGTGGGGGAGCTCTCGGAACGGCCGTGACGCGGATCCTCTTCCACTCCTCCGACGCCTCGCGAAGGCCGCACGCGGTCTCGCTGGAGGGGCCCGCGGGCTGGGTCGCCGCGGCGTTCGTCGTGGCGGCGGGGACGGCGGCGGCGCTGGGGCTCTTCGGCGCGCCGGACCTGATCGCCGACCTGAGCCGGCAGGCGGACCGCCTCGCCCTTCGCGAGACGAGCCTGAGGTCGCGCGAGGCGCTGGAGTCGGTCGCGCGGAGGCAGGAGCGGCTGGACCGGCGCCTCGTCTTCGGGGAGCTCTTCCTCACACGGGTGGCCGTCATCGCGTCGGTCCCGCTCCCGGACGCCTTCCCGCCCGCCCGCCCGGCGGAGCGGCCGTCCACCGCGGACGAGCTGGACGTCGCGGTCTCCTCCGTGGCCCGGCGGCTCCGCGCCCTGGAGATCTTCCGCCGGACGCTGGCGGAGGCCTCGTACGGCGACGCGTCGCGGCTCCCGTCCCTCTGCCCCGTCGAGCCCTCGACCGCGGTCCCGGCCTCGGTCTTCGGCCGGCGGATCTCGCCGCTGACGCACCGCCCCGAGTTCTTCCCGGGGCTGGCCCTGGCCGTCCCGAAGGGCGTCCCGGTCCGGGCCCCGGGGGCGGGGACGGTCGCGTTCGCCGGGAGCGCTCCCGACTCGGCCGGGGGCGAGTGGCGGCGGCTCGGGAGGATCGTGGTGCTGGCCCACGACGAGCGGACTCGCACCGTCTACGGGCACCTCGACAGGGTGCTCGTCGGGCGCGGGCAGAAGGTGCGGCGAGGGGACCGGATCGGCCTGGCGGGCCTCTCGGGCCTCGCCCCCTCGCCGCGCCTCCACTACCAGGTCCGCCGGCTGACCGGCGGGAGGTTCCTCCCGGTCGACCCGCGCCTCTACATCCTCGACGTCGACTGGATCGGCGTCGAGGAGATTCGCTCGGCCCCGGTGGCGCCGGAGGACGAGGGGCTTCCCCCCCAGCTCCGGTAGCCCGGGAGGGGGCCTCCGGGCTTCAGGCGCGCGCGAGGACCGAGAGGACGCGCTCCGCCTCCTCCTCGTCGTTCCCGGCGTGCGGCGAGAGGCGCAGGAGCCCGACGCGCGCCGAGGCGGCTATCCCGGCTTCCTCCAGCGCGCGGTGGTAGAGGCGCGCGTCCTTCCCCGCGGGCGGCCGCGCCGAGAGGATCCCGGAGCGCGGGGGAGAGTCGAAGAGGACCGGCTCGAACCCGAGGCGGGAGAGGCCCGGCAGGAGCGCCGCGTGGACTCGCGCGATCCGCTCCCCGACCTGGTCGAGGCCGAGCTCGAGGAGGAGGCCGATCGAGGCCGCCAGCGCGTGGACGCCCGGCATCGGGAGCGCCCCCGGCTCGAACCGGCGCGCGTCCGCCCGGTAGCCCGGCACCTCGTCCGGCGGGATCAGTCCGATCGGGCGCGCCAGGTTCAGCCACCCGGCCGGGGGCGCGAGCCGTTCGCGGAAGGACGGCCGCGTCCAGAGGACGCCGCACCCCTCGGGCCCGAGGAGCCACTTGTGCCCGTCGGCGGAGAGGAAGTCGAGGCCGAACGCCTCGACGTCCACCGGCACGGCCCCGAGCGCCTGGATCGCGTCGATTCCGAAGGCGACGCCGCGCGAACGGCAGAGCGCCCCGATCCCCGCGCACGGCGCGACGAACCCGGTGTGGAAGGCCACGGCCGACACGCAGACGAGGCGCGTCCGGGGCGTCAGGTGCCGCTCCACGTCCTCGACCGTGAAGGCGCCGTCCCTCGTCGGGACGCGGCGGACGACCACGCCCTTCCGCGTCAGAGCGAGCCACGGCATCAGGTTCGCGGGGAACTCCGACTCGGTCGTCACCACCTCGTCGCCCGGCTCCCACGAGAGGCCCTGAGCCACGAGGTTCAGCCCGGTCGACGTGTTGGCGACGATCGCCACGGAGGCGGCGCCCCCCGCCCCGTCGCCCGCCCCCATCAGCCGCGCGGCGAGGCCGCGAAGCTCCTCCACCTTCCGCTCCTGTTCGGGGAAGGTCATCGAGCCGCGCTCCGAGACGTCCCGGCCGTGCGCGGCGAGCGCGGCGGCCGCGCGCGCCGGGAGCGGCGCCACCGCCGCGTGGTTGAAGTGGATCCCGTGCCTCCGCGACGGGAACTCCCGGTCGGCGGCCTCGCGGTCGAGCAGCATTGGTAGATCCTGCTAGTCCTTTCGCGGCGGAGCCGCAAGAGTCGTCACAAGACCCCCTTTCAAACCGTGCGTGCGGGTTTCCCGCACACGGCTTT
>RHKY01000009.1 GCA_008363385.1 Acidobacteriota bacterium
TCGAGACGGCGTTCCTCTCCTTCATCGCCGAGCGCGCCAGGGCCGCCGGTGCGACCCGCCTGACGGGCTGGTACCTCCCCACGAAAAAGAACGCTCCCTGCAAGGAGTTCTACGCGTCCCACAAGTTTGAGATCGTCGAGAAGAACGACGCCGGAGGACTGCTCTACGCCTGTGATCTCGCCGCCAACGAGATCGCCTGGCCCAAGTGGATCAAGCGCCTCGACGCCGGAGCACGAGCATGAGCAAGGACATCCTCGAACAGGTCAAGTCCGTCGCCGCCGACGTTTTCGGCGTGCCCGCCGAATCCCTCTCGGGCGCGTCCTCCCCCGAGAGCGTCGAAGCCTGGGATTCCGTGCAGCACCTCAGCCTCGCGATGGCGGTCGAGGCGCACTTCGGCATCACGCTCGAGCCCGAAGACATCGAAAAAATGCAAACGCTCGATGGCGTCGCGGCGCGCGTTCAGAGGCACACGCGCGCCTAGACATTCCGCGCGCGCTTTCTAGATCGCGGCCGTCGCATCGCTCGACATGGCGCCCCCGAGTCGAAGCACGTTCTCGCACGTGTCCCACCGGTGGTGCCGGAGCAACGCTCGGAGTTTGTCCGCCGTCCCGCGCATCCCCACATAACACTTGAAGCGCCGGTGCAAGGGCATCGAAACGCGCGGACAATCGGGCGCGAAGTCGCGCGGATGCAGATACACCACCGTCGGCCTCCCCGCCGCCGCCTCGTGCGCCAGGCCCTGCTCGATCATGCCCGGCGTCAGCAATCGAAGATACCCGCCCCCCGAATAGCACATCCGCTTGCGAAGCGGCCCCACCCCCACGGGCGCGATCGACATGGGCAACTCCGGAATACGCCGCCCCGAGGGTGCCGTCACCACGTGCGCTCCGGGCGGGCACGCATACCCACCATGCCCGCGCGCCGCCGGGAACAAACTCGCGTCATACTTCAGCCCCGCGTCCAGCAACACGTCGAACGCCCACTCCGCACCCTTGGTGATCGAGAACGAGGGCGCCCGAAATCCATGAATCGCCACGCCCGCGGCATGCCCGCTCGACCCCGCCGCCCTCCCCCTCCAAGGCCCCGTCGGGGATCGGGGTCCCGGGCGAGCGGTCGCTGGACCAGGTGATCATCGAGTACCTGGCCTCCGAGGCCGCCTCCGAGCACCTGGAGATCTCCCTCGTCAAGGGGGGGGAGATCGCCTCGGGGGAGCCCGTCTCGCTGTCGGTGAGGGCCGCCACGTCGCTCACGGAGAAGCCCGTGGCCGGGGCGCACGTGACGATCCGGGTCGTCTCGACGGGGGGGGCTCCGCAGGTCCTCTTCCGCGGCGTGACGGGGAACGACGGCCTGGTCAAGACGACGGTCACCGTCCCGGAGGTGGGGAACGCCAACGCGGCGCTGATCATCGCCGCCACCTCGCCGCTCGGGAACAACGAGCTCAAGCAGCTGGTGAAGAAGAAGGCCCGCTGAGGCCGGCCGGCTGTCGGGCCGGGACGGCTTGCTCTCCGGTCCGCTCTTTCGTATATTCCGCGGCCGGCGCCCGCGCGCGGGCGCCGTTCCGGGCCGCTAGCTCAATTGGTAGAGCAAGAGACTCTTAATCTCTAGGTTGTGGGTTCGAGTCCCTCGCGGCTCACCAGCTCTCCCGGCCGGCCGAGTCCCTCGGCCGGCCTTTCGTTTCCGGGGGGCCGCCCGGCCCTGTGGTAGCGTCCCCCTTCCGCCGGCCCGCGGGAGTGGCGGAACGGCAGACGCGCCGGACTTAGGATCCGGTGGGGGACCCCCGTGAGGGTTCGACTCCCTCCTCCCGCACCACCACGCAAGAGATCGGAACCGCCTCGCCATGAGCCTCATCACGTCCTACGTCGAAGACTCCGCCACGCGGAAGACCCTCCACCTCTCGATCCCGGCCGAGGACGTCACGGCCGCCACCGAGGAGATGGCCCGCCGCCTCGCGCGGGACGTCCGCCTCCCGGGGTTCCGCCCCGGGAAGGTCCCCGTGGACCTCGTCAAGAAGCGGTTCGCCGAGGAGATCCGGGGCGAGGTCCTCGAGCACCTCGTCGGCGACGCCGTCGAGGAGGCCGTCGCCGAGAAGGGCCTCGCGCCGATCGGCCGGCCCAAGGTCGAGGACGTGAAGTTCGAGGCGGGGGAGCCGCTCTCGTTCCGGGTCGAGCTCGAGGTGCGGCCCGCGGTCACGCCCGCCGACTACCGGGGCCTGAAGGTCCCGACGGACCCGACGGAGCCGTCGCCCGAGGAGGTCGAGAAGGTCCTGGAGCGGATCCGGGAGGGGCACGCCGCCTACGACCCGGTCGAGGGACGCCCGGCCGCCGACGGCGACTTCGCGCTGATCGACATCGAGGGGACGTTCCCGGGCGGCGACGGAAAGGACTTCAGGCGGGAGAAGGTCCTCGTGGAGATCGGCGGCGCCGAGACGCTCCCCGAGCTCTCGGCCAACCTGAGGAACGCCGAGGTGGGGGTCCGGACGACGTTCCAGAAGGACTACCCCGCGGACGCCCCCGACGCGGACTTCGCCGGGAAGACCGTCCTCTACACGGTCGAGCTGCACGCCCTGAAGGCGCGGGTCCTGCCGCCGCTCGACGACGAGCTGGCCCGTCAGGCCCTGACGCCGCGCGAGGGGGAGCCGCCGGAGGGGGCGGACCTGGCGATGCTTCGGGGGCGGGTCCTGGACTCGCTCAAGCACGACAAGGAGCACGCGCTCCGCGAGAAGCGGCGGCGCGCGGTCCTCGACGGCCTCCTGGCCCTCCACGAGGTGGAGGCGCCCGAGACGATGGTCCAGGCCGAGGTCGACGGCTCCCTCAAGGAGTACGCGCGCTTCCTGGCCCGGCAGGGAGTGGACCTGAAGGAGGCCGGGATCGACTGGAAGAAGCTGCGCGAGGAGGCCCGGCCGGCCGCCACGCGCCGGGTGAAGGAGTACCTCCTCCTGGACGCCGTGGGGGACGCCGAGAAGATCGCCGTCACCGACACCGAGGTCGACGGCGAGCTGAGGCGCCGGGCGCGGAGCACGGGGACGCCGTTCTCCGAGCTGAAGGGGGCGCTCGCCAAGTCGGGCGGCCTCGACGGCGTCCGCGAGGAGCTGAGGATCGAGAAGGTGATCGAGTTCCTGCTCCAGGAAGCCGCCCCGGCGTCCCTGTCGTAGGAACGGAGGAGGGCACCGTGCTGATCCCGATCGTCGTCGAGCAGACCAGCCGCGGGGAGCGCGCGTACGACATCTACTCGCGCCTCCTGAAGGACAACGTCATCTTCCTGGGGTCGGCGATCAACGACGAGGTGGCCAACCTCGTCATCGCCCAGATGCTCTTCCTCGAGGCCGAGAACCCCGAGAAGGACATCACCCTCTACCTGAACTCCCCGGGCGGCTCCATCACCGCCGGCATGGCGATCTACGACACGATGCAGTACGTCAAGCCCGACGTGGCGACGTACTGCGTCGGGCAGGCGGCCTCGATGGGGGCGGTCCTGCTCGCGGGCGGGGCGAAGGGGAAGCGCTTCGCCCTGCCGAACTCCCGCGTCCTGATCCACCAGCCGCTCGCCTACGGCATGGAAGGGCAGGCCTCGGACATCGAGATCCACGCCCGGGACCTGATCCGGCTGAAGAAGCGCCTGAACGAGATCCTCGCCTCCCACACCGGCCAGCCGCTGGAGCGGGTGGAGCGCGACACGGACCGCGACAGCATCTTCGAGGCCGACGCCGCCAAGGAGTACGGGCTGATCGACCAGGTCATCCGCCGCCGGGAGTAGGGACGCCGCCCCCGAGCGCCTTCCGTGAGCCCGGTCACGGGCCGGGGAGGGCGGGTCGCGGGTCCGGGCGGTTGCGGGCTACAATCGTGGTGAGGCCTTCCCGGAGGCCCTGTTGGGGTGAGATGACGAAGAAAGCCGGTTCCGGCGACGTGCTCCGCTGCAGCTTCTGCAACAAGTCCCAGAGGGACGTCAAGAAGCTCATCGCGGGCCCGACGGTCTACATCTGCGACGAGTGCGTCGACATCTGCCTCGACATCATCGCCGAGGACCGAGTCCTCGACCAGCAGAAGCCCGACACGAAGCTCCCGAAGCCGCGGGAGATCAAGGAGTTCCTCGACGAGTACGTGGTCGGGCAGGAGCAGGCCAAGCGGAAGCTCGCGGTCGCCGTCTACAACCACTACAAGCGGATCGACTACTTCGAGCGGAACCGCAAGCTCGACGTCGAGCTCCAGAAGTCGAACATCCTCCTGATCGGGCCGACCGGCACCGGGAAGACCCTCCTCGCCCAGACGCTCGCCAAGCTCCTCTCCGTCCCCTTCACGATCGCCGACGCCACGACGCTGACCGAGGCCGGCTACGTCGGCGAGGACGTCGAGAACATCATCCTGAAGCTCTACCAGGCGGCGGGGCAGGACAAGGAGAAGACCGAGCGCGGCATCGTCTACATCGACGAGATCGACAAGATCGCCCGCAAGGGGGAGAACCCGTCGATCACCCGCGACGTCTCCGGCGAGGGGGTCCAGCAGGCGCTCCTGAAGATCCTGGAGGGGACGATCACGAACGTCCCGCCCCAGGGGGGGCGCAAGCACCCGCATCAGGAGTTCATCCAGATCGACACCACGAACATCCTCTTCATCTGCGGCGGGGCGTTCGTCGGCCTGGAGGACATCATCGGCCGGCGGCTCTCCGAGAAGCAGATGGGCTTCGGCGCCAAGATCGCCTCGAAGAAGGAGAAGCGGGCCGGGGACCTCCTGGCCAAGGTCCACCCCGAGGACCTGATCCGCTTCGGGATGATCCCGGAGTTCGTCGGGCGGGTCCCCGTCGTGGCCTCGTTGCACGACCTGGACCGGGCCGCGCTCGTGTCGATCCTGAAGGAGCCGAAGAACTCCCTCATCCGCCAGTACCAGACGCTCCTCGAGTTCGAGAACGTCGCCCTTCGCTTCACCGACGACGCGCTCGACTCGATCGCCGAGGAGGCGCTCGCCCGCAACGTCGGCGCCCGCGGCCTGAAGATCATCCTCGAGGAGCTGATGCTCGACGTGATGTACCGCGTCCCGTCCGAGGAGGACATCGAGGAATGCGTCGTCACCGCGGACGCCGTCGCGCGCCGGGCGGCGCCGATCCTCTCCCTGCGCAAGGCGGGCTAGGAGGGGCCCACCGGCTCCCCGAGCGCCTCCCCGGGGGCGGGCGGCCGCCGTGCCGCCCGCGCGGCCCGCGGGCGCCCCGCCTCCCGACCCCGAGGTGACCCGATGAAAGAGACCTCACCCGAACCGATGACGCTGCCCCTCGTGCCGCTGCGCGACATGGTGGTCTTCCCGCGGATGATGGCCCCCTTCGTCGTCGGCCGGGCGTCGTCGATCGCCGCGCTCGAGGCGGCGCTCCTGTCGAGCGAGAAGCGGATCTTCCTGGCCGCGCAGAGGGACCCGAAGGTCGACGAGCCGCAGGCGGCCGACGTCCACGAGATCGGGGTCGTCGCCACGGTCGTGCAGTCGCTGAAGCTGCCGAACGGCCACATCAAGGTGATGGTCGAGGGGCTCGTGCGCGGCCGGGTCCGGGGCTGGGTGCCGGCCCCGGACCACCGCGTCGTCTCCGTCGAGGCCGTCGCGCCCCGCCCGATCTCCTCGCCGCAGGCCGCCGAGCTCGCCCCCTACCTCCAGAAGGTGCTCGGGCTCTTCGAGCAGTACGCCAAGCTCTCCCACCAGCTCGCCTTCGAGGGGGTCCTCTCCTCGCTGAAGCTGGACGACCCGGACGCCTTCGGCGACATGCTGGCCGGGCACCTGCCGACCGCCATCGCCACCGCCGAGAAGCAGGGCCTCCTCGAGACGTTGAACCCGCTCGAGCGGCTCCAGAAGCTCCAGGACCTGCTGGAGATCGAGATCGAGAAGATCAACATCGATCGCCGGATCAACAACAAGGTCAAGAAGCAGATGGAGCGGGCGCAGAAGGAGTACTACCTCAACGAGAAGATCAAGGCGATCCACCAGGAGCTGGGGAAGAAGGACGAGAAGTCCGACGAGGTCGAGGAGCTCAAGCAGAAGATCGAGGACGCCGGGATGCCGAAGGAGGTCAAGGAGAAGGCCCTGGCGGAGCTCAAGCGCCTCGAGGCGATGCCGAACGTCTCGGCCGAGGCGACGGTCTCGCGGAACTACATCGACTGGCTCGTCTCGGTCCCGTGGAAGAAGGCGTCGCGCGAGATGAAGGACATCCGGCACGCCGAGCGGATCCTGAACGAGGACCACTACGGCCTCGTCAAGATCAAGGAGCGGATCCTCGAGTTCCTCGCCGTCCGCCAGCTCGTCACCGAGACGAAGGGCTCGATCCTCTGCTTCGCGGGCCCGCCGGGGGTGGGGAAGACGTCGCTCGCCAAGAGCATCGCCCGCTCGCTGAACCGGAAGTTCGTGAGGCTCTCGCTCGGCGGCGTCCGCGACGAGGCCGAGATCCGGGGCCACCGGCGGACCTACATCGGCGCCTTCCCGGGACAGATCGTCCAGATGATGAAGAAGGCCGGGACGGTCAACCCCGTCTTCCTCCTCGACGAGGTCGACAAGATGTCGATGGACTTCCGGGGCGACCCGTCCTCGGCGCTCCTGGAGGTCCTCGACCCCGAGCAGAACCACGCCTTCGTCGACCACTACCTCGACGTGGAGTACGACCTCTCGAAGGTCATGTTCATCGCGACGGCCAACGTGGTCCACCCGATCCCGCCCGCCCTGAAGGACCGGATGGAGATCATCCAGCTCTCCGGCTACACGCCGAACGAGAAGCTGGCCATCGCGCGGCAGTTCCTCGTCCCGAAGCAGGTCAAGGAGAACGGCCTGAAGGCCGGCCAGGCCGCCTTCGAGGACGGGGCGATCTACGGGCTGATCGAGCGCTACACGCGCGAGGCCGGCGTGAGGAACCTCGAGCGCGAGATCGCCTCCGTCTGCCGGAAGATCGCGCGCAAGGTCGTCGGCAAGGACGTCGAGGGCCCGGTGACCGTGACGGCCGAGAACCTCTCCGACTTCCTCGGGAAGACCCGGTTCCGGCCGGGGAAGAAGGGGGAGAAGGCCGAGGTCGGGCTGGCCCAGGGGCTGGCCTGGACGGAGGCCGGCGGCGACGTCCTCCACGTGGAGACGACGCTGATGCGCGGCAAGGGGAACCTCGTCCTGACGGGACAGCTCGGCGAGGTGATGCAGGAGTCGGCCCGCGCGGCCCTCTCGTACGTCAGGACCCGCGCCGAGCTGTACGGCGCCGACCCCGACTTCTACGAGAAGAAGGACATCCACGTCCACGTCCCCGAGGGGGCGATCCCAAAGGACGGCCCCTCGGCCGGGATCACCATGGCGCTCTCGATCCTCTCGGCCGTCACGCGGGTCGCGGTGCGCAAGGACGTGGCGATGACGGGCGAGATCACGCTCCGCGGCAAGGTGCTCCCCGTGGGCGGGATCAAGGAGAAGCTGCTCGCGGCCTACCGCGCCGGGATCACGTCGATCGTCCTTCCCAACGAGAACGAGAAGGACCTGGACGACATCCCCGAGGAGATCCGCTCCGTCATGGAGTTCCACCTCGTCGAGGACGTGGACGACGTCGTCCGGATCGCGCTCGAGTCCGCGCCCGCGCCCCTGGCGCCGAAGGCGCCGCCGGCGGACGCGGTGACGCCGCCGGAAGTGTCCCACTAGCCGATTCCCCGACCCGGGGCCGGGGGGCTTGATCTCGGGGCGGGTGTTTCGGGTATGCTCGGGACGAAGCGGGATCCAGGACGTTTCCTTCCCGACCGGGTCGCCGGTCCCTTCCGCTTCCTCCCGCACGATTGACTGTCCAGGAGCCCGGAAGGCGTGGCGAAGCGCCACGGCTCTCCGGAATCACCCCGGGCCGGTGCCTCCGGCCCGCACCTGCCTTTCCGATGAAGAACGCCCCCGCTCGCAGGACCGCCGAGCCGCCCCGGACCTCCCGGGCCCGGCAGAGCTCTGCCGTTCGGACTCGCCTCGGCAGCGAGGTCCGCCTCGTCCTCGCCGGGCACCGGCCGGGCGACCGCCCGTCCCCCGCCCGCCCGCGGGCAGCCGTCCTGGGCCGGTCCAACGTCGGGAAGTCGAGCCTCCTGAACGCGCTCCTCGGCGTCGGGGTGGCCCGGGTCTCGTCCACGCCGGGGCGGACGCAGGCCCTGTACTGGTACCGCGTGGACGGGGCCTTCGACCTCGTCGACTGCCCCGGCTACGGCTGGGCCCGGACGAGCCAGGGGTCCCGGGAGCTGTTCGCCGGGCTGATCGAGGAGCTCCTGACCGCCTCCCCGCGCCCCGAGCTGGCGCTGCTCCTCGTCGACTCGCGTCTTACGCCGCAGGAGTCCGACCGCTCGATGGCGCTCTTCCTCTCCAACGCCGGCGTCCCGACGGTCCTCGTCGCGACGAAGTGGGACGACGTGAAGCCCTCGCGCCGCGCGGCCCGCCTCCGCGAGCTCTCGGCCGAGTACGAGGCCCCGGACCGCCCGATCCTCCCCGTCTCCACCCGCACGGGGGAGTCCCTCCCCCGCCTGGCCGCCCTCGTCCGAGAGCGGCTCGCCCTGCCGACCCCCCGGCGCGGCCCCGCCGCGCCGACGACTCCTTCTCCGGAGGTCCCCTGATGCCTCGCCGCCGCGCTCCCGGCTCCGACTACTCCCAGCCCCTCATCGACCCCCGCGAGCTCCCGACCGACCTCGAGGAGCCGGCCGCGGAGCCGTCGACCGAGCCGATGCTCGACATCCGGACGCTCCACAACCACGCGATGCCCCAGCTCCTCCGGATCGCGCAGGAGCTGGAGGTGGAGGGCGCCGCCGCCCTGAGGAAGCAGGAGCTGATCTTCAAGATCCTGCAGGCCCAGACGGAGCGGCTCGGGCTGATCTTCTCCGAGGGGGTCCTCGAGGTCCTGCCGGACGGCTTCGGCTTCCTCCGGGCGCCCGAGTACAACTACCTCGCCGGCCCCGACGACATCTACGTCTCGCCGTCGCAGATCCGCAAGTTCGGCCTGAGGACCGGCGACACGATCTCGGGCCAGATCCGGCCGCCCAAGGAAGGGGAGCGCTACTTCGCCCTCATCAAGGTCGAGGCGGTCAACTTCGAGCACCCCGACGTCGCGCGGGAGAAGATCCTGTTCGACAACCTCACGCCCCTCTACCCGCAGGACCGGATCCGCCTGGAGACGCCGAACCTCTCCGCGCGCGTCCTGGACCTGATCAGCCCGATCGGCAAGGGGCAGCGCGGCCTCATCGTCGCCCCGCCGCGGACGGGCAAGACGATGCTCCTGCAGGCGCTGGCCAACTCGATCACGTCGAACCACCCCGAGATCACCCTGATCGTCCTCCTGATCGACGAGCGGCCGGAGGAGGTCACCGACATGCAGCGCTCGGTGAAGGGGGAGGTCATCAGCTCCACCTTCGACGAGCCCGCCACGCGGCACGTCCAGGTGGCCGAGATGGTCATCGAGAAGGCCAAGCGCCTCGTCGAGCACAAGCGCGACGTCGTCATCCTCCTCGACTCGATCACGCGCCTGGCCCGGGCCTACAACACCACGTGCCCCCCGTCGGGGAAGGTCCTCTCGGGCGGCGTCGACGCCAACGCGCTCCAGAAGCCGAAGCGGTTCTTCGGCGCGGCGCGGAACATCGAGGAGGGCGGCTCGCTGACGATCATGGCGACGGCCCTCATCGACACCGGGTCCCGGATGGACGACGTCATCTTCGAGGAGTTCAAGGGGACCGGGAACATGGAGGTCCACCTCGACCGCAAGCTCGTCGACCGGCGCGTCTTCCCGGCGATCGACATCAACAAGTCCGGGACGCGCAAGGAGGAGCTCCTCGTCGAGAAGGCCGAGCTCAACCGCGTCTGGATCCTCCGGAAGGTCCTCACGCCGCTGTCGTCCGTGGAGGCGATGGAGCTCCTCCTCGAGCGGCTGGACAAGACCCGGACGAACGCGGAGTTCCTCTCCTCGATGAACGCTGGCTAGATTTCTCGGGGAACCCGGGACCGTGCGGGTTCCCCGAACCCCTCCGCCACGGTGAGGCGGGCCCGCCAGGGCGGGCCGGCGAAGTGGGGAGGCCCCCGCGGCGCCTGCCGGCGCTGCTCGCGCCCGGGGGCTATCGCCGCTTCAGGGCGAGGATCGAGAGGAAGAAGGCCGAGAGGACGGCCTGCGCGCCCAGGACGAGGAGGAGGAGGGCGGGGATCATCCTGCGCATGGAGGTGGCGTAGTCGAGGTAGCGCCAGCCGGAGCGGGACCAGTCGGCGACGACGTCGGCCGCCAGGAGCCCCCCGGCGAGCGCCAGGAGGGCGCCGAGGAGGAGTCCCGCCTCGAGCGAGACGCGCTTGGAGATCCGCTCGAGGCGCTCGTCGGAGGGCAGGAGCCCCTCCGTGACCGCGAAGACCTTCGTGAAGAGGGCGAACGCGACGGCCTGGGCCCCCGCCAGGACCATCCCGGCTCCCCCGAGCATCGTGTGGACGTCGAGCCGCGCGCCGAGGAGGAGGCGCGGCCCCGGAAGGAGCCACGCGATCAGGCCGAGCCCCAGGAGGACGAGGGCGAGGCCGGGGACGAGGAAGAGCCAGCGCGGCGAGTAGATCAGGAGGAAGCGGAGGTGGCGCCACCCGTCGCGCCAGGTGCGCAGGTGCGGCGGGCGGGAGCGCCCGTCCGGGCGGAGCGTCACGGGGATCTCCGAGATCACCAGGCCGAAGAGCGCCGCCTTGACCACCATCTCGCTCGCGAACTCCATCCCGGTCGTCTTCAGGCCGAGCCGCTCGACCGCCTCGCGGCGGAACCCGCGCAGGCCGCAGTGGAAGTCCGAGACCCCGACCCCGAAGAAGAGCCGCCCGAGGAACGAGAGGACGGGGTTGCCGAGCCAGCGATGGAGGAACGGCATCGCTCCCGGCTCGATCCGGCCCCGGAAGCGCGAGCCCATGACGAGGTCGGCGCCCGAGGCGAGCGCCGCCACGAAGGCGGGGACGGCCCCGAAGTCGTAGCTGCGGTCGGCGTCCCCCATCACGACGTACCGCCCCCGGGCGGCGGCGATCCCGCCGAGGAGGGCGGCGCCGTAGCCCCGCTCGGCGACCGGGACGACCCGGGCCCCGGCGGCGACCGCGATCTCGCGGGACCCGTCCGTCGAGCCGTTGTCGGCGACGAGGACCTCCCCGGCGAGGCCGGAGGCCAGGAGCGCCGCGCGGGCCTCCGCCACGCAGGCGGCGAGGGTCTCTGCCTCGTTCAGGCAGGGCATCAGGACGGTGACGAGCACCTCGCCGCCCACCGGGTCCCCGTTCATCGGGGGGATTCTGCCTCCGTCCGCCCCGCCGCGGCCGTCGTATCATCGTTCGGGGCCGCATGAATCGAACGATTCGGGTGTCCGTCATCGACTTCGTCAACGCCTGGCCGCTGACGTGGGGGTTCCTGCGCGGCGCCGTGGAGGGGGTCGACCGGATCACCGACATCCCGGCCGCCTGCGCGGAGCGGCTCCGGCGCGGGGAGGTGGACGCCGGGCTCGTCCCCTCCCTGGAGGCGGCGCGGATCCCGGGCATCCGGATCGTCCGCGGCCTCGGGATCGCGGCGCGCGAGAACGTCCGGAGCGTGCTCCTGGCCTCCCGGGGCCCGATCGAGTCGATCCGCTCCGTGGCCCTCGACACCTCCTCGCGCTCGTCGGCGGCCATGGTGAGGATCCTCCTCGCCGACCTCTACGGGCTCTCGCCGGAGTACCACCCCGCCGCCCCGGACCTCGGCGAGATGCTCGCCCACCACGACGCGGCGCTCCTGATCGGGGACCCCGCGCTCACCGCGGACCTGACCGGCCTGACCGTCCTGGACCTCGCGGACGGCTGGAGGCGGCTGACGGGGCTCCCGTTCGTCTTCGCGGTCTGGGCCGTCCGCCCGGGCGTTCCGCCGGAGCCGTTCGTCTGGTCGCGGGACTTCGGGCGGCGGAAGATCGACCAGGTGGTCCAGATGGCCGCCGCCAGGACCGGCCTGCCGGAGTCCAGGCTCTCGTCGTACCTCAACACCGCCCTCCACCACGACCTGGGTCCCCAGGACGAGGAGGGGCTGGCGGAGTTCTTCCGCCGGGCGGCCGAGAAGGGGATCCTCCCGTCGCCGGACCTGCCGCCCTTCTCGGAGGTCCCCCTCGTCCCGCTGGGGGAGAGCTGAGGTGGAGGCGGCCGCCGAGGCGGTCCTCGCCCTCCCCCCGGCGCCCGGGCTCGGAGGCTCGCCGCGGGTGGAAGGGGTCCTCGACCGGGTCCTCGACGGGGGCCGGCTGTCGAGAGAGGACGCGGCCCTCCTCCTCCGGGAGGCGACCCTCCTCGAGCTCGGCGAGGCGGCGCACCTCTCGCGCCTCTCCCGTCACCCGGGGAACGTCGTCACGTACCAGGTCGACCGGAACGTCAACTACACGAACGTCTGCGTCTACCGCTGCTCGTTCTGCGCCTTCTACCGGACCGACAAGGACCCCGAGGCGTACGTCCTCCCGCTCGAGGAGATCGGGAGGAAGGTGGAGGAGACGCTCGCGCTCGGGGGGACGGGCCTCCTCCTGCAGGGCGGAGTCCACGCCGGCCTCCCGTTCTCGTTCTACGAGGAGCTCCTCTCCTACCTGAGGGACCGGTTCCCTCGGGTCCACCGGCACGCCTTCTCGGCGCCCGAGGTCTTCTTCCTCGCCAAGAAGGAGCGGACGTCGATCGCCGAGGTCCTCCGCCGGCTGAGGGACGCCGGCCTGATGTCGGTCCCGGGGGGCGGGGCCGAGATCCTCGACGACGAGGTCCGCAGGCGCGTCTGGGCGCTGACGAAGTCGCCGGTCGCCGAGTGGTCCCGGGTCCACCGCGAGGCCCACCGGCTCGGGATGCCGACGACCGCGACGATGATGTTCGGGGTCGGCGAGACGGTCGAGCAGCGGGTGGCGCACCTGGACGTCGTCCGGTCGATCCAGGACGCCTCGCTCGCCGAGGGCCGCGAGTCGTTCACGGCCTTCATCCCCTGGACGTTCCAGGAGGAGAACACGGCGCTCGACGGGAAGGTCGAGACGGCCGGGGGCGTCGACTACCTCCGGACGCTCGCGCTCTCGCGCCTCTACCTCGACAACGTCCCGCACGTGCAGGGCTCGTGGGTGACGCAGGGGAAGAAGATCGGCCAGGTCTCGCTCTTCTTCGGCGCCGACGACCTCGGCTCGATCATGATCGAGGAGAACGTCGTCGCGGCCGCGGGCGCCCACAACCGGATGACGCGGGACGAGATGGTCCGGCTGATCGAAGACGCCGGCTTCACGGCCCGCCAGCGCGGCTCGGTCTACGAGCGCTGCTCGGCCCCCTGCTGCGGCGCCCTCCGCTGAGCCGGGCCTCGGGGCGACCCCGGACGGGACGCGACGGGCCCGGCCTTTCGGCCGGGCCCGCGCAGCCGAGCCTCCGGAGACGGGCTACAACCGCTCGCTGATCGCCTTGGCCTGCAGGAAGAGGCCGAGGTAGTCCCGGCCCCCCGCCTTGCTGTCGGTCCCGGACATGTTGAAGCCGCCGAACGGGTGGACGCCGACGAGGGCGCCCGTGCACTTGCGGTTGACGTAGAGGTTCCCGCAGAAGAGCTCCCGCTTGGCGCGCTCGATCCGGGCCCGGTCCCGCCCGAAGTACGACCCCGTCAGGCCGAACTCGGTGTCGTTGGCGAGCGCGATCGCGTGGTCGAAGCCCTTCGCCTTCGTGATCCCCAGGACCGGCCCGAAGATCTCCTCCTTCCAGATCCTCGCCTCTCGGGGCACGTCGGCGAAGACCGTCGGCCGGACGAAGTTGCCGACGCTCCCGTCGCTCGTCCCGCCCGCCACGAGGCGGGCCTCCTTCTTCCCGACCTCGACGTATTCGGTGACGGTCTGGAACTGCTTCTTCGAGGCCACCGGGCCCATCCAGTTGGCCAGGTCCTTCGTCGGGCCCATCGTGATCTTCTCGGTCCTCGCCACGACCGCCTCGACGAACCGGTCGTAGACCGCCTCGTGGACGATCGCCCGCGAGCAGGCCGAGCACTTCTGGCCCTGGAAGCCGAAGGCCGAGCCGACGACCTGCTGGACGGCGTCGTCGAAGTCGGCGTCCCGGTCGACGACGATGAAGTCCTTGCCGCCCAGCTCCAGGACCGTCCTCTTGATGAAGAGCTGTCCCGGCGGAGTCCGGCTCGCCTTCTCGTGGATCCCGAGTCCGACCGGCTTGGACCCGGTGAAGGAGATGAACCGGGTCTGCGGATGCTGGACCAGGAAGTCGCCCACGGCCGCGCCGGGGCCCGGGAGGTACGCCAGGACGCCGTCGGGGACGCCGGCCTCCTCGAGGATCTCGAAGAGGCGGTACGCGACGAGCGGCGTGTCGGAGGCCGGCTTGAGGAGGACGGCGTTCCCGGCGACGAGGGCCGCCGTCGTCATCCCGAGGCAGATGGCCGCGGGGAAGTTCCAAGGCGGGATGACGACGCCGGTGCCGAGGGCCAGGTAGCGCGTCTCCGGGAACTCGCCCGGGTACGGCGTGATCGGGATCTCCCCCTGCCACCGGAGGATCTCGCGGGCGTAGAACTCCAGGAAGTCGATCGCCTCGGCGGTCTCGACGTCGGCCTCCGGCCAGGACTTCCCGATCTCGAGGACCATCGTGGCCGAGATCTCGTGCTTGCGCTCGCGCAGGCGCCGGGCGGCGCGCAGGAGGACCGTGGCCCGCTCGCGGGGCGGCAGGGCCCCCCAGGCGGGCTGCGCCGCCAGCGCGGCCTCGAGGGCCTTCTCGGCAACCGCCTGGTCGGCGAGGTGGTGGCGGGAGAGGACGCGGGAGCGGTCGGCGGGGTCGACGTTGTCGAGGAGCTTGCCCGTCGCGATGCGGCTCCCCGCCACGACGACCGGGACCTCCTCGCCGGCACGCCCCTCGACCTTCGCCAGGGCGTCCGTGAACCGGACCCGGTTCTCGGAGACGGCGAAGTCCGTGAAGGATTCGTTGCGGAAGTCTTGAAGCATGCGGCTATCCTACAGCGAGGGGGGAGGGCGAATGACCGTCGAGGAGCTGAAGGCGCTGCAGGACGCGGGCGAGGCGCCGCTGGTCCTCGACCTGCGCGAGCCGTTCGAGCTGGCGGTTTCCCCCTTTCCCTTCGAGGTGCTCGCGATCCCGCTCGGGAGCCTCCCCCGGCGCCTCGGCGAGCTGCCGAAGGAACGGACGATCGTCTGCGCCTGCCGGAGCGGCTCGCGCAGCGCGCAGGCGGCCGCCTTCCTCCGGAGCGCCGGGTTCGCCGCGGCGGTGAACCTCGAGGGAGGGATCCTGGCGTGGTCCGAGCGGATCGACCCCTCCGTCCGCCGGTATTGATCCCCTTCGCCGATTTGTGCGAATGTTTGTGCGTAGGGCCGGGAGACTCGTTCCGAGCCTCCCGAGAAAGGACGGTCCACGAATGGGCCTGAACGCCGCCAAGGCGAGCGCCGCGATCCGGGCGCTCCTCAAGGAGAAGAAGTCCCTGACCGAGAAAGAGGTCAAGGCGGCCGTCGCCAAGTCCTTCGGGGTCGCCCCGGAGGAGGTCGGGGGTGGCCTCGTCCGCGAGGTGCGCCGCAAGATGGGGATCGACCGCCCGGCCGCCCTCGCGTTCGCCCGCGAGGCTCTGGCCAAGGACCCGCAGCTGCCGGCGCGCCAGCTGATCGACTCCCTGGCCGAGCGGTTCGGCGTCCGGATCGGGGCGCCGGACGTCTCGCGCCTGCGCCCGGCCTCGGCGAAGGCCACCCGCAGGGGCGGGAGGCCCCGCAAGGGCGCGAAGGGCACGAAGGGCGTGAAGGGTCCGAAGGCCGCGAAGGCCCCGGCTCCCGCGAAGCCGGCGCCGAAGGCGGTCGCGGCGCCGGTCCTGACGGTCGGCGCCCCCGGGAAGGGGGGAGCCGTCACGGTCCGCTTCGAGGGGAGCGGCCTGCCGGACGACCTCGCGGCCTTCTTCCTCTCCCTCGGGCGGACGTCGTAGGGAGCCGGCTCAGCCCCGCCGCGGACGGCGCGGGTGGTTGACGGCTCCGCGGGGCCCCGCGATAATCGCCGGCCCTGCCGGTTGGGGGGTCGTCCAATGGTAGGACTGCAGACTCTGGATCTGCCTATCGGGGTTCGAATCCCTGCCCCCCAGCCACTCTTCACCGCCGCTTCGCGGCGGGTGCTTCGATCCCCCGCGGTGCGGGGGATCTTCGCTTGAAGAGTGGCTGCAGCTCGTGTTCTCGGGGAACCCGTGCCCGGGTTCCCCGAACCCCTCCGCGGCCGTGAGCGGGGAGCGGGGAGCGGGGAGACCGGAGAGATCCGGATCCCTCCCCGCCTGTGAGGCGGGAGCGGGGGAGCCGGGAGACCGGGGAGCCGGGAGACCGGGGAGATCCGGATCCCTCCCCGCCTGTGAGGCGGGAGCGGGGGAGCCGGGAGACCGAACCCTCTGCGGCAACAGGAACGGAATGCCGAGCGGTCGGCAGGTCCCTGAGATCGTGTCTCCGGAGTGAGCAGAAAGCTGCGGGATGGTACGGGCTCTACTAGAATCGGCGCGATTCGAAGGGAGGAGTACGCGGATGAGGATCCTTGCACTCGGTATCGTGGCGGCGCTCGGGGCGAACGCCGGAGCGGCGCAGATCAACACCGAACCGGCGAAGACGCCGAGCGGAAAGACCGTCATGGTGGCGCCCCCCGACATGACGAACGTCAAGCAGATCCCCTTCTCGAAGGTGAAGATCCTCAAGCACATCCCGCTGAAGGACCTCAAGGGGAAGCCCGCGACGCTTCCGGGCGTCAAGGGAGGAGTCGCACCGTTCGTTGTCGACCCGAGCGCCCTCTACTCGAACGTCACGAACTTCGCCTTCAGCGGCCTCTCCGCCGGCGCGGCCGGGGTCTACGGATCCGGCGCGCGAACCGTCGGCATGATGGACGACACGTTCATGACCGGGAACACGGAGATCAACGGGGCCAAGCTCTGCACGTACAACGGGAACGCGGCGCCTACCGAGGTGCAGTACGTCCAGTTCCTGTACCTGGACAACGGCGGCGCGCCGGGAGAGCGTGCCCCCGGTGGCGGCTGCGTCCCGGGGGGAACCCCCGCCTGCATGGGCGGGTGGGGCGTCAGCTTCTCCGCAGGTAACGAGCATCCCGATGGCGTCGTCTGCTGGTACGTGGATCTTTCGACCATGTGGACGACCAGCCCCGGGAGCGCGAGCATCTGGACCTGGAGCCACTTCGCCGACAACAACGGGGCCTTGCTCGTGTCGGAGGCGGAGCTCGCCAACTACGGGCTCGGCATCTTCACCGGTCCGGACGTCGGGACGAGCACCGACAACTACTGGGTCCGCACGGGCGTCGGCGGCGCCGACACGCCGGCTCCGGCCGGCACGATCTACGCGCTCGGCGCTGGCGAGAGCTTCGGCATCGAGCTGACGGCGAACGCGCCGGTCCCGGTCACGCTCCAGAGCTTCGACGTCGAGTAGGCTCACCGAGTTCTGGTCTGGACGGGCCCGCGCGACGCGCGGGCCTTTTTCTTGGGTCCCAGAAGGGGTCAGGGCTTAAGTGTAAATGATATTCTCCCGTCCGGAGGAGGGACGGGAGATGGCGCGACCGCTGCGGCTGGAGTACGCGGGGGCGGTGTACCACGTGATGGCGCGGGGGCAGGAGCGGGGGGCGATCTACCGCGGGGACGAGGACCGGGAGCGGTTCCTCGAGGAGCTGGGCGAGGTGGTCGGGGAGAGGCGGTGGGTCCTCCACGGCTACTGCCTGATGACGAACCACTACCACCTGCTGGTGGAGACGCCGGAGGCGAACCTCACGTCGGGGATGCAGCTCCTGAACGGCCGGTACAGCCAGGCGTTCAACCGGGAGCAGCGGCGGAAGGGGCACCTCTTCGAGGACCGGTACAAGGCGGTCGTCGTCGAGAAGGAGGGGTACCTGCTCGAGCTGTGCCGATACCTCGTGTTGAACCCGGTCCGGGCGGGGATGGCGCGCTCGGCGCGGGAGTGGCGGTGGAGCAACTACCGGGCGACGGCGGGCGAGACGGCGCGGCCGGGGTTCCTGGAGGTGGACTGGACGCTCTCGCAGTTCGGGAAGGAGGCGAGGAGGGCGCGGGAGGCGTACCGGCGGTTCGTGGCGGAGGGGCGCGGGGCGGCCTCGCCGATGGAGAAGGTGACGGGGCAGGTGTTCCTGGGCGGGGCGGGGTTCGTGGCGGAGATGAGGCGGCGGCTGGAGGAAGAGGGGGCCGACCTACCGAGGGCGATCCCGCGGGCGCAGCGGGAGGCAGGCTTCGTGGACGTCGAGGACGTGGTCGCCGCCGTGGCGGAGGAGTACGGCCTCTCGAAGGAGGACCTGGGCGAGGCGTGGCGGCGTGGGGAGGAGAGGCCGGTGGCGAGGGCGGTGGCCGTCACGCTGGCGCGGCGGCTGACGGGGGCGACGGGGGTGAAGCTGGGCGAGCGGTTCGGGATCACCTCGGCGCGGGTCAGCCAGCTGGCGAAGGGGATCGAGGAGAGCGAGGACGCGTCGGTCGTCCGGCGGGTCGCGCGACTGGAGGCGGCGCTCCGAGCCAGGGCGCGAGAGGGCGGCTGACAGGGGCGCGCGGCGAGGTGTCGACCTCACCTGGCACGCACATCATTTATACTTAAGCCCTGACCCTCTCTGGGGCCCACCGCTGGGCCGCCGCGCCGGCGAGGGCGCCGAGGGTGTCGGCGAGGACGTCGAGGGGATCGGGGTCACGGCCGGGGACGAAGGACTGGTGGACCTCGTCGGTGAGGCCCCAGAGGAGGGCGCCGAGGGCGACCGTGACGAGCGTCCTTCTGGGGCTCCAGCCTTCGCCCGCTCGCGCGGCCCTCGCGGCGAGGTATCCCACGACGGCGAAGTAGGCGAAGTGGGCGAGCTTGTCGGCGGCGGGGAGGGCGAGGGGGAGGACGTGCGGGAGCTTCGGCTGGTGCGAGAGCACGGCCTCTACGGCGAGGAGGAGGACGACCGGCGCCCAGAGCGCGAGGCGCCGGCGGGCCGTCACCGCCCGCCCTGGGCCTTCTTCTCGATCCTGGCCCAGGTGTCCCTCAGGCCGACGGAGCGGTTCAGGACGAGGGCGCCGGGGGCCGAGTCCGGGTCGACGACGAAGTAGCCGAGGCGCTCCAGCTGGAGGAAGTCGAGGGGCTTCCTCGACGCGAGCGAAGGCTCCACGAAGCCGCGCTTCACGACGAGCGACTCCGGGTTCAGGTTCGAGAGGAAGTCCTTCCCCTCGGGGGCGTCGTCGGGGTCCTCCTTCGTGAAGAGCCGGTCGTAGAGGCGGACCTCCACGGGGAGGGCGTGCGCGGTGGAGACCCAGTGGATCGTCCCCTTGACCTTGCGTGTCCCTGCCGTGTCGCCGCCCTTCGTCGCCGGGTCGTACGTGCAGCGGAGCTCCGTCACCTCGCCGGTCGCGTTCCTGACGACCTCCTCGCAGCGGACGACGTAGCCCCAGCGGAGGCGCACCTCCTGCCCGGGCGAGAGGCGGTGGTACTTCGGCGGCGGGACCTCGCGGAAGTCGTCCCGCTCGATCAGGAGCTCCCGGGTGAACTCGACCTTCCGGGTCCCGGCGGAGGGGTCCTCCGGGTTGTTGACGGCGTCGAGCTCTTCCACCTTCCCCTCGGGGAAGTTCGTCAGGACGACCTTCAGCGGTTCGAGGACGCCGAGGTAGCGCGGCGCGCGCCGGTTCAGGTCCTCGCGCAGGCAGTGCTCGAGGAGAGCCACGTCCACGACGCTGTCCCGCTTGGCCAGGCCGATCCTCTCGCAGAAGTCGCGGATCGCCTCGGGCGTGTAGCCGCGGCGGCGGAGGCCCGCGATCGTCGGCATCCGCGGGTCGTCCCAGCCGCGCACGTGCCCGCCCGTGACGAGGTGCAGGAGCTTCCGCTTGGAGAGGAGCGTGTAGGTCAGGTTCAGCCGGGCGAACTCGATCTGCCGCGGGCGCTTCGGGAGGTCGAGCGCCGCGAGGCACCAGTCGTAGAGGGGGCGGTGGTCCTCGAACTCCAGCGTGCAGAGGGAGTGGGTGATCCCCTCGACCCAGTCCGAGATGGCGTGGGCGTAGTCGTACATCGGGTAGACGCACCACGCGTCTCCCGTCCGGTGGTGGGTCGCCTTTCGGATCCGGAAGAGGGCCGGGTCGCGCAGGTTGATGTTGGGCGAGGCCATGTCGATCCGCGCGCGGAGCGTCCGCGAGCCGTCGGGGAACTCGCCCGCGCGCATCCGCCGGAAGAGGTCGAGGCTCTCCTCGGCGCCCCGGTCGCGGTACGGGCTGTTCCGCCCGGGCTCGGTCAGGGTCCCGCGGTACTCCCTCACCTCGTCGGCCGTCAGGTCGCAGACGTAGGCGAGGCCGCGGCGGATCAGCTCCTCGCCGAACCCGTAGAGCCGCTCGAAGTAGTCCGAGGCGTAGTAGAGCCTCTCCGCCCAGTCGAAGCCGAGCCAGCGGACGTCCTCCTGGATGGAGTCGACGTACTCGACGTCCTCCTTCAGCGGGTTCGTGTCGTCGAAGCGGAGGTTGCACGTCCCGCCGTACTCCTGCGCGATCCCGAAGTTCAGGCAGATCGACTTGGCGTGCCCGATGTGGAGGTAGCCGTTCGGCTCGGGCGGGAAGCGGGTGGCCACGCGGCCCGCGTGCTTCCCCGTCCGGACGTCCTCGTCGACGATCTCGCGGATGAAGTCCTTCCCCGCGGCGGCGGGGGCGCTCTCGGGCGTCGGGGTTCGGGTGTCGTCCATGCGTCTCCTCGGGGGGGCGGGCGCTAGCGGGAGGCCTCGACGAGGTCCGCGAGCGCGCGGATCCGGCGGAGGGCCGTCTCCTTGCCCAGGACCTCGATCAGCTCGAACAGGGGCGGGGAGGCGAGGGTGCCCGTCAGGGCGAGGCGGACCGGCTGGGCCAGGTCGCCCAGCTTCACGCCGCGCTCGGCGGCGAGCGCGCGAGCGGCCTCCTCGAGCGAGGCGTGCACGAAGGGGTCGGCCGCCTCGACCCGCGCGGCGAAGGCGCGGAGGAGCTCTCCGCTCGCGGGCTTGCCGAACTTCTTCATGCCGCCCTCGTCGTAGGAGGAGGGGTCGGGGCCGTAGACCGCGAGGGCCGCGGCCAGCTCGCGGAGCGTCCGGCAGCGCGAGCGGTGGAGCGCGACGGCCTTCTCGAGCGTCGCGCGGTCCCGGCCGGGGAGGCCGAACGGGGCGAGGTCGTCGACGAGGCGGCCGACGGGCGCCTCCTGCAGGAGCTGCCCGTTCATCCACGCCAGCTTCTCGTGGTCGAAGCGCGACGGGGAGGGTCCGATCCTCTCGAGCGAGAAGAGGGAGACCATCTCGTCGAGGGTCATCCGCTCGCGGTCCTCGCCCGGGGACCAGCCGAGGAGGGCGAGGAAGTTCACGAGCGCCTCGGGGAGGTAACCCTGCGCGCGGAACTCCTCGACCCCGGCGGCGCCGTGCCTCTTGGAGAGCTTCTTGCCGTCCGGTCCGAGGATCATCCCGAGGTGGGCGAAGACGGGGGGCGCTTCGCCCAGGGCGCGGAAGAGGGCGACGTGCTTCGGGGTGTTCGGGAGGTGGTCGACGCCGCGGACGACGTGCGTGATCCCCATCGCCACGTCGTCGACGCAGACGGAGAAGTGGTAGAGCGGGTGGCCGTCCGAGCGGACGAGGACGAAGTCGTCCAGGGCGTCGGCCGGGAACTCGGCCCGCCCCTGGACGACGTCGTCCACGACGATCGGCTCGTCCGGCATCTTCAGGCGGACGACGAACCGCTCGCCCGCCTCGGCGCGCCGCTCGGACTCTTCCGCCGGGATCGAGCGCCCGGCGCCCGTGTACCGGAAGGTCCGCCCCTCGGCCTCGGCCTCTTTCCGCATCGCCTCCAGCTCCTCGGGCGTCTCGAAGGCGCGGTAGGCCTTCCCCTCTCGGAGGAGGCGCTCCGCGGCCTCGCGGTAGAGGGGGTACCGCTCGCTCTGGCGGTACGGGCCCTCGTCCCACGCCAGGCCGAGCCATGTCATCGCCTCGAGGATCTGGTCGACGAGCTCCGGGCGGTTCCGCTCGACGTCGGTGTCCTCGATCCGGAGGACGAAGGTCCCTCCGTGGCGGCGCGCGAAGAGGAAGTTGTAGAGGGCCGTCCGCGCGCCTCCCACGTGGAGCGAGCCGGTCGGGGAGGGGGCGAAGCGGACCCGCGGCGGCGTCATCGGCGGCGGATCTTACCCGTATGATCCCGCGCGATGCCGGCCGGGGGACGCTCGCCGTGGGGCGCGGATCTGGCCCTCGTCGGGGTGACTGCGATCTGGGGGACGACGTTCGTCGTGAACCGGCTCGTCCTCGAGGACTCCCCGCCGCTCCTCTTCCTCGTCCTGAGGTTCGGCCTGGCGGCCCTCGTCCTGGCGGCGCTGACGCGGGGGCGCCCGACGACCCCCGGCCTCGTCCGGCACGGGGCGCTCCTGGGAGTCCTGCTGGCGGTGAGCATCGGGTGCCAGATCACCGGGCAGCTCTTCACGACGGCCTCGAAGGCGGCGTTCATCACCGGCCTCTCCGTCCCGCTGACGCCCGTCGTCTCCTTCCTCGTCGCCCGGAAGGTCCCCACGCGCGAGAACCTCGCGGGGATCCTGCTGGCGACCGGCGGCTTCGCGGTCCTGGCCTGGCCTCGGGACGCCTCCGGCGTCTCGCCCGGGGACCTCCTCGTCCTCGTCACGGCGGTCATCTACGCGTGGCTCATCTTCTTCCTCGGCGAGACCTCGCCCCTCCACGACGCGAGGCGGTACGCCTTCGTCCAGATCTCCTTCGCGGCCGCCGGGGTCCTCGCCGGGCGCCTGCTCCTGACGCCCTTCCTCGGCGGGGAGGGCGCCTTCCTCGCGGCGGAGGCGCGCGCGCTCCCGCGCACGGGCGGCTTCCTCCTGGCGGTCCTCTGGATGGCCCTGATGGCCACGGTCGTGACGTTCGTCGTCCAGACATGGGCGCAGGCCCGGATGTCGGCCACGCACGCCGCGATCATCTTCGCCCTGGAGCCGGTCTTCACCGCCCTCTTCGCCGCGGCCGTCCTCGGAGAGCGGATGGGCCGCCGCGACGTCGCCGGCGCGGCGCTCATCCTGGCCGGGATCCTCGTCTCGGACTGGCCCCGCGGGAGGCGCTGACCCGCGGGGGGGCGGCCCGTCAGTCGAGCGGGAAGGTCAGGGTGTAGGCGTAGGGGCCGCGCGCCACGACGAGGACGATCCCCGAGCGGGACCAGCCCGCCTCCACCGCCTTGGTCACCTCCTCGACGGTCCGCACCTTCCGGCCGTTGACGGCCAGCAGGCCGTCGCCCGGCTCGACCCCCCTCCGGTCCGCCGGGGAGTCGGGGGCGACCCCGCTGACCCGGAGCGCCCCGTTCCTCTGCGCGAGCGAGACGCCGACCTCCGTCTTGAGGACCGAGAGGCCGAGGTCCTCCGGGGCGCGGGCGGTCCGGACCCTGAGGTTCAGATCCCTGCCCTCGCGCGAGACGACGAGCGGGACCTCTCGCCCCGGCTCGAGCGACGCCAGGGTCGTGTCGAAGTCCTCGCGGCCCTCGACGGACCGGCCGGCCAGCGAGACGACGAGGTCGCCCGGCTCGACGCCCGCGGCCATGGCGGGGGAGGAGGGGTAGACGGACCTCACGCTCATGCCGAGCCCCTTGGCGGAGGCGCGGCCCCGGTCGGACGTCAACGTCGCCCCGCGGACGCCCAGCCAGACCGGCTTCACCTCGCCGAAGCGGAGGAGGTCGTCGGCGATCCGCTTGGCGCGCTCCACGGGGATCGCGAAGCCGATGGTGTTGGCGCCTCCGACGATCGCCGTGTTGATGCCGATCAGCTCCCCCCGGACGTTCACGAGCGCCCCGCCCGAGTTCCCGGGGTTGATCGCGGCGTCGGTCTGGAGGAAGTCCGAGTAGGTCCGCCCGCTCTCGCCCCGCACGGAGCGGTGGATGGCCGAGACGATGCCGGTGGTGACGGTGTTCGAGAGGCCGAACGGGTTCCCCACCGCGATGGCCGGCTCGCCGATCAGGAGGTCGGCCGTGGAGCCGAGCCGGATCGCGGGGAGCGGCCCCTTCGCCTCGACCTTCAGGACCGCCAGGTCGTTCTCGGAGTCGGCGCCGAGGACCTCGGCCTCCAGCTCGCGCCCGTCGGCCGTCGTGACGAAGATCCGGGAAGCCCCGGAGACGACGTGGTCGTTCGTGACGACGACCCCGGTCGTGTCGATCACGACCCCCGACCCGAGCGACTCCGTCGCGTAGCCGCGCTGCCTCCGGTCGGGGCCCCCGAAGCTGAAGAAGTCCTCGAAGACGGAGGACCGCCGCCTCACGAGCCGCTCGGCCGAGACGTTGACGACCGACGGGCCGGCCTTCTCGACCGCCACCACGACCGGGGTCCGGCGAGGGTCGTCGGGCACGGGGCGCTGGCCGAAGAGGGGCGCCGTGAGGAGGAGCGGCAGGGCTCCTGCCAGGCAAACGAGATCGGGTCTTGACGAACGGAGGCGGTTTCTCATAATCTACAAATACCTGATAGGAGATTTCAAGATTTTAGGAACCAGACAGAGGAAAGCGATCGAGGCCATGGTGGAGCTGCTCCTGAGACCCGAGCGTGAGACCTCCTCGGCCGAGCTGGCCGAGGCCCTTGGGACCTCGCGCGAGTCGGTCTACCAGCTCCTCCTGCCGCTCGTGAAGGCGGGCTACGTCCGGGCGGGGCGGGGCCGGAACGGCGGCTACCGGTCCGCTCCGGGAGCCGAGTCGCTCCCCGTCGCGGACGTGGTGGCGCCGTACGGCGGCCTCGGGACGGAGTCTGTTCTGGGCCAGAAGGAGCCTCCCGCCATTCACGAGCTGGTGCGCCGGGCCGACGAAGCGTATCGCCGGGTCCTCGACGGGACGACCGTCGGGGAGCTCGCGGCGTCCGTCCGGGCGTCGCGAGAGGCGCTGGTCTGGGAGATCTAGCAAACGCGGGGCCGCCCCGCCGACGGGCCCGGCCGGGAGCCGGGAAGGAGAGACCGCCATGAAGATCGCCGCCGACGTGACGAAGCTGATCGGCAACACGCCGCTCGTCCGCCTGAACCGGATGGCCGAAGGGACCGCTCCCGGGAGCGTCGTCGCGGCCAAGCTGGAGTTCTTCAACCCCGCCCACTCGGTCAAGGACCGGATCGGCGTGGCGATGGTCGAGGCGCTGGAGCGGGAAGGGAAGATCCGGCCGGGCAAGAGCGTCCTGGTCGAGCCGACCTCGGGGAACACCGGAATCGCGCTGGCGTTCGTGGCCGCCGCCAAGGGGTACCGGCTGGTCCTGACGATGCCGGAGACGATGTCCCTGGAGCGGCGGAAGGTCCTCCGGCTCCTCGGGGCCGAGCTGGTCCTCACCCCCGGGCCGCTCGGCATGAAGGGGGCGATCGCCCGGGCCCAGGAGCTCCTCGCCGAGATCGGCCCCGACGCCGTGATCCCGCAGCAGTTCGAGAACCCCGCCAACCCGGCGATCCACGAGGCCACGACCGGGCCGGAGCTCTGGAACGACACGGACGGGACGATGGACGTCCTCGTGGGCGGCGTCGGGACGGGGGGGACGCTGACGGGGGTGGGCCGTTTCTGGAAGCCGAGGAAGCCCGGCCTGAAGGTCGTCGCCGTCGAGCCGGTCCACTCCCCGGTCCTCTCGGGAGGCGCTCCGGGGCCCCACAAGATCCAGGGGATCGGCGCCGGCTTCGTCCCGAAGAACCTCGACACGTCGGTCGTCGACGAGGTCGTCCAGGTGACGAACGACCAGGCGTTCACGACCGCCCGTCGCCTGGCGCGGGAGGAGGGGATCCTGGCCGGGATCTCCTCCGGCGCGGCGGCGTTCGCCGCGCTGGAGGTGGCCCGCAGGCCCCAGAGCGCCGGGAAGCTGGTCGTCTTCGTCGTCCCGTCCACCTCGGAGAGGTACATCTCGACCGACCTCTTCAAGGAGGACGAGATCCCCCCCGCGGCCCCGACGATCTGACGGCGGGGCGCGGGGCAGCGGACGGACTCAGGCGGGGGCCGCCTCTACGGCCCCCGCCCCGAGGGCGAACGCGAGGCCGAGGGGCCCCGCCTCCAGGGTGACGGTGTCGCCCGTCTTCACCTCCGCGGAGAGGAGCTTCAGCGAGAGCGGGTCGAGGACCTCCTTCTGGATCCTGCGCTTCAGCGGGCGCGCCCCGAAGAGCGGGTCGAACGCGGCCTCGGCGAGCAGCCGGCAGGCTCCGGCGGTCCACGCGAGAGTGACCCCGCGGGCGGCCACCACCTCCGCCACCCGCCGGAGCTGGATCTCGACGATCCGCTCCATGTCCTCGCGCGACAGGCGGTGGAAGACGATCACGTCGTCGATCCGGTTCAGGAACTCCGGCTTGAAGTGCTGGCGCAGCTCGGCCTCCACGCGCCGCTTCAGCTCCGCCTCGTCCTCGCCGGCGTGCTCCTGCAGGACCCAGCTCGCCACGTTCGACGTCATGACGACGACGACGTTCTTGAAGTCGACGACGCGGCCCTTGCCGTCCGTCAGGCGGCCGTCGTCGAGGACCTGCAGGAGGGTCGACCAGACGTCCGGGTGCGCCTTCTCGATCTCGTCGAAGAGGACCACCGAGTAGGGACGGCGCCGCACGGCCTCGGTGAGCTGGCCCCCCTCGTCGTGGCCGATGTAGCCGGGGGGGGCCCCGATCATCCTCGAGACGGTGTGCCGCTCCTGGTACTCGGACATGTCGAGGCGGACCATCGCGTTCTCGTCGTCGAAGAGGAACTCCGCGAGCGCCCGGGCGAGCTCCGTCTTCCCGACGCCGGTGGGGCCGAGGAAGAGGAACGAGCCGACGGGGCGGCGCGGGTCCTTCAGCCCGGCGCGGGCGCGCCGGACGGCGGCGGCGACCGCGACGACGGCCTCGTCCTGCCCGACGACGCGGCGCCGGAGCCGCTCCTCCATCCTGAGGAGCTTCTGCGTCTCCCCCTCCACCATCTTCGAGACGGGGATGCCCGTCCACCGCGAGACGACCGCGGCGACGTCCTCCTCCTCCACCTTCTCGCGGAGGAAGCCGCCGCCCGCCTGGAGCTCCGACAGGCGCGCCGTGGCGGCGTCGAGGTCCCGCTGCAGCTGGTTCAGGACGCCGTACCGGAGCTCCGCGGCCCGGTTCAGGTCGCCCTGCCGCTCGGCCCGCTCGGCGTCGGCGCGGGCGTCCTCGATCCTCTTCTTCAGCTCGCGGATCCGCTGGATGGCCTCCTTCTCGTTCCGCCAGCGGGCCTTCATCCCGTCGGAGGACTCGCGCAGCTCGGCGAGCGCCCGCTCGAGGGCGGCCAGGCGCTCGCGCGCCGCCGGGGCGTCGTCCTTCTGGAGCGCCTTCCTCTCGATCTCGGCCTGGAGGACCTTCCGCTCCACCTCGTCGATCGCGGTCGGGAGGGAGTCGATCTCCATCTTCAGGCGCGAGGCGGCTTCGTCGATCAGGTCGATCGCCTTGTCGGGGAGGAAGCGGTCCGCGATGTACCTCTCCGAGAGGACGGCGGCCGCCACGAGGGCGGCGTCGGTGATCTTGACGCCGTGGTGGACCTCGTACCGCTCCTGCAGGCCGCGCAGGATCGAGACCGTGTCCTCGACGGAGGGCTCCCCGACGAGGACCGGCTGGAAGCGGCGCTCGAGAGCCGGGTCCTTCTCGACGTGCTTCCTGTACTCGCCGATCGTCGTGGCGCCGATGGCGCGCAGGTCACCGCGGGCCAGAGCCGGCTTGAGCATGTTGCCGGCGTCCATCGCCCCCTCCGCCGCGCCCGCGCCGACGAGCGTGTGGAGCTCGTCGATGAAGAGGACGACCTTCCCCTCCGACTCCTCGACCTCCGCGAGGACGGCCTTCAGACGCTCCTCGAACTCGCCGCGGTACTTCGCGCCCGCCACCATCGCGCCCAGGTCGAGGGCGACGACGCGCTTGTCCTTCAGGTTCTCGGGGACGTCCCCCTGGACGATCCGCCGCGCCAGCCCCTCCACGACGGCCGTCTTGCCGACGCCCGGGTCCCCGATCAGGACGGGGTTGTTCTTCGTCCGGCGCGTGAGGACCTGCATCACGCGCCGGATCTCCTCGTCCCTCCCGATGACCGGGTCGAGCCTGCCGCGCCGGGCCAGCTCCGTCAGGTCGCGCGCGTACCGCTTGAGGGCCTGGTACTTCTCCTCGGCTCCGGGGTCCGTCACGCGGGCCGATCCGCGGACCTCCCGGAGCGCCGAGAGGAGGGAAGCCTCCGTCAGGCCCCTGGCGGTTAGCCTCTTCGCCGCGGCCGACCGGCCGTCCCTGAGGATCGCGAGAAGGAGGTGCTCGGAAGCCACGTAGTCGTCGTGGAACTCGCCCGCGAGCTTCCCGGCGAGGTCGAGGAGCTTCAGGAGCTGGGGCGAGAAGCGCGGCTCGTGGCCGTCGCCCTCGACGCGGGGGAGCCGGCCCAGCTCGGCGCCGAGGTCCTCGAGGCAGAGCTTCGCGGGGATTCCGACCCTCTCCAGGATGGCGGGGACGCTGCCGTCCGCCTGCCGGATCAGCTCGGCGGCGACGTGCTCGGCCGTCACCTCGGGGTGACCCGAGGCCCGGGCGGACTGGAGCGCCTTCTGGAGCGCCTCCTGGGACTTGAGGGTCAGCTGGTCCCGGTTCATGGTCGTCTCCTCGTCGCAGAATCTAATATCTCAGCTTGGCAGTATCAAGTTTTTTCTACAGTGAGACTGTAGATACCGACACATGGCACCTCACCTTTTCGGGGGATGCGGCGGAAGAGGCGTCTGGACTAGCTTGAAGACGTGATCCTGGTCCGTTCGGCCGGTGGCACCCTCTGCTTCCTGATCCGCCAGAAGGAGGAGGAGTCAGCGCTCGCCTCGCTCGCCCGGACCTATCCGGGTCGGCCCATCGAGGTCGTGCAGCGGAGGGCGGGCCTCCTGATCGCCTGCGTCGAGACTCCCGCGGGACTGACGGAACGTACGTCCCGGCCGCCGTTGTCGATCGTCGACCTCCAGCTGAACCAGGTGGACCCGAGCCGGCGGGCGAGCCTGAGCTGACGGCCCCCGGAGGAGCCGGTCCTCTCCCGGGCGTCCCCGTGCACGGCGCGGCTGCCGGTGGCAGGATCCCGCGCGGAGGGACGCGTGCGGATCCGGCTCGACTTGGCCTACCTTGGGACCCGGTTCGAAGGGTGGCAGGCCCAGGAGACGGAACGGGGCGGGGAGCGGCCGCGAACCGTCCAGGGAGTCCTGGAGCAGGCCCTCCTCGCGGTCTCGGGGGTGCCCGTCCGGATCCACGGGGCCGGACGGACCGACGCCGGGGTCCACGCGGAGGGACAGGTCGCCCACTTCGACGTTCCGGAGGGCGCCCGCCGGATTCCGCTCGCGGGCCTGACGCGGGCCCTGAACGACCGGCTTCCGGAGGACGTCCGGGTCACGGAGGCGTCGGTCGCGGAGCCCGGCTGGCACGCGCGCTTCTCGGCGAGCGGGAAGGTCTACCGGTATCGCCTCCGTCGGGGGCTCTTCCTCCCGCCCCACGCGGGGCTCGTCGAGGCGCTGGCCCGGGAACGGCTCGACGTCGAGGCGATGCGGCTGGCCGCGTCCGCCCTCGTCGGCCGCCGGGACTTCGCGCGCTTCCGTGTCACGGGGGGAGGAGTGGAGTCGACGGTGCGCTCGCTCCGGAGGCTGGACGTGACCGAGGAGGGACCGGTCCTCGTCGTCACGGCCGAGGCCGACGGGTTCCTCCGAGGGATGGTGAGGCGCCTCGTCGGCACCCTCCGGGAGGCCGGCCGGGGGCGCTTCCCGCCCCCCTCCGCGTACGAGAACGCGGGACCGACAGCACAGGCGCGGGGGCTGACGCTCGCGGAGGTCCTCTACCCGCCGGGCGCGGGGGCCCGCTGAGGGGTGCCTCGCCGGCCGCGAGGAGGGGGCTAGAATAAAAGGTTCGGGCGTCCGGATCCCCGTGCCGGGCGCCGTCCGCGCATGATCGACAAGGACGCCATCGCCAGGACCCAGACCCCGGAGCGGGAGCTGCTCGACCGGCTCGACCTCGCCCGCCTCCCGAGGCACGTCGCCGTGATCATGGACGGCAACGGCCGCTGGGCGCGCGCGCGGAGGCTCCCCCGCGTCGAGGGCCACCGTGCCGGGATCGACTCCGTCCGGGCGACGGTGGAGACCGCCGCGCGCCTGGAGCTGGGCGCGCTGACCCTCTACGCCTTCTCCACGGAGAACTGGAAGCGCCCGCGGCTCGAGGTGCTGACCCTCATGGCCCTCCTGAAGGAGTTCCTGAGGAAGGAGCTCTCGACCCTGCGGCGCCACGACATCCGTTTCCAGGTCGTCGGGAGGCTCTCGGGGCTCGACCCCTCCGTGCAGTCCGCCCTCCGCGAGGCGATGGACGCCACGGCCTCGGGCCGCGGCCTCCTCTTCAACGTGGCGCTCAACTACTCGGGGCGCGTCGAGATCGCGGACGCGGCGCGCCGGATCGCCGAGGAGGTCGCGCGCGGGTCGCTCTCCCCGGACGAGGTGAACGAGGCCGCCGTGGCCGGGCGGCTCTACACCGCGGGAACGCCCGACCCGGACCTCCTCATCCGGACGAGCGGCGAGCTGAGGGTCTCGAACTTCCTCCTCTGGCAGATCGCCTACTCGGAGATCCACGTCACCCCGGTCCTCTGGCCGGACTTCCGCTGCCGGAACTTCCTGGAGGCGCTCCTCGACTACCAGAGCCGCGAGCGCAGGTACGGAGGCGTCCTGGAGCCGGACCACCCGGCCGAGGCCGGAGGCGAGCCACGCCCCGCGGCGGCCGCGCGGTGACGGCGCTCCTCGCGCCCGGTTCGTGGAGGCCCCGCTGAAGTACCAGCGCGAGCTGACCGCCCTCGTCCTGATCCCTGCCGTGCTGGCGATCCTGGTCGCCGGCCCCGTCTGGGCCTTCGCGCTCCTCGTCGGCCTGGCCGCGGGCCTCGCCCTCGTCGAGTTCCACCGCCTCCTCTCGGGATCGGGCCTCGCGGTGCCTCGGGCCGCGGGCGCCGCGCTCTTCGTCGCGGCGCTCGTCGCCACGTACCTCGGCAGCGCGCCCGCGCTCGTCGTCGTGACCGGCGCGGCGCTGGTCCTCCTCCCCGCCCTCGTCCTCTTCGCCAGGCCCCCCGTCGGGGTCCTCCTCGCGTCCTCGGCGACGGCGGTCTTCTCGACCCTGTACGTCTCGGCGGGGGCGTCGGCGGCCGTGGCCCTCCGGCAGATCGGCTGGAAGCCGGTCCTCTTCCTCCTCGCGGTCGTCTGGGCCGGCGACTCCGCCGCCTACTACGCGGGGCGCCGGTGGGGCCGCCGGAAGCTGGCGCCCGTCGTCAGCCCCAAGAAGAGCTGGGAGGGGTTCTGGGGCCAGATCGCGGGCGGGGCTCTGGCCGGCTCCGGCGCCGGGGCGCTCGCCTCGGGCGCCACGGGCGCGCTCCTCGGGGGTGCCGCGGGCGCCCTCCTCTCCGGGGTGGCCGTCGTCGGGGACCTCGTGGAGTCGACCTTCAAGCGGAGCCTGGACGTGAAGGACTCGGGCGGCCTCCTGCCGGGGCACGGCGGCCTCCTCGACCGGCTCGACTCGCTCCTCTACTCGGCCCCGGTCCTGCTCGGGCTCTGCCTGACCCCGGCGGGGAGCTTCCTCCGGTGAGCGCCGGGGCTCCGCGCCGGCTGGCGCTCCTGGGGGCGACGGGCTCGATCGGCCGCTCGGCGTTGTCGGTCGTCGAGGCCTTCCCGGACCGCTTCCGCGTCGTCTCGATGTCGGCGGGAAGGAACGTCGAGGCGCTCCTGCCGGCGATCTCGGCCTGCCGCCCCGCGCTCGTCTCGGTCAGCCGGCGGGAGGACGCCGAGCGCCTCCGCGCCGAGTTCCCGGGGCTCCGCGTCGGCTGGGGCGAGCAGGGGCTCGTGGACGTGGCCACGTGCGAGGAGGCCGACGTCGTCCTCGGTGGGGTCGTCGGGTCCGCGGGGCTCCTCCCGGCCCTCCAGGCGGTGCGGCTCGGGAAGACGCTCGCGCTGGCGAACAAGGAGGTCCTCGTCGTCGGGGGCGAGCTGGTGATGGAGGCCGCCCGCGCCTCGGGAGCGGCCGTCCTGCCGGTCGACTCCGAGCACTGCGCCCTCCACCAGGCGCTCCGCTCCGGGGCGCCCGATGAGGTCCGCCGCCTGGTCCTGACCGCCTCCGGGGGCCCCTTCCGGACCCGCCCGCTCGACACGTTCGCCGGCATCACGGTCGAGGACGCGCTGGCCCACCCGACCTGGAGGATGGGGCCGAAGATCACGGTCGACTCGGCGACCATGATGAACAAGGGGCTCGAGGTGATCGAGGCCCGCTGGCTCTTCGACGTCCCGGGCTCACGGATCGACGTCGTGATCCACCCGCAGTCGATCGTCCACTCGATGGTCGAGTGGGTCGACGGCTCGGTCGTCGCGCAGCTGTCGCCGAACGACATGCGGTTCCCGATCCTCTACGCGCTGACGCACCCCCGCCGGATCGAGACGCCGCTCCCGAGGCTCGACCTCCTCTCCCTCGGCCGCCTCGACTTCGCCCCGCTCGAGGAGGCACGCTACCCGGCCGTGAAGCTGGCCTACGCGGCCCTCGAGGCCGGGGGGTCGGCCCCGGCCGCCCTGAACGCAGCCAACGAGGTCGCCGTGGCGGCCTTCCTCGACGGCCGGATCCCGTTCGGGGCCGTCGTGGAGGCGACCGCCCGGGTCCTCGACCGTCACGACGTGACGCCCCTGACGACCGTCGAGGAGGCCCTCCTGGTCGACACCCGGGCCCGCCGGGAGGCCGAGGCCCTCCTCCCGGAGCTCGCTCGGGGCTCGACGACCCCAACCCGGCCGGGCTTTCCGGAGTAAGAGACGCGAATGCAGATCCTCGAATACGCGATCGTCGCCCTTTTCAGCCTCTCGTTCCTGATCTTCTTCCACGAGGGGGGCCACTTCGCGGTGGCCAAGCTCTTCCGCTTCCCGGTGGAGGTCTTCTCCCTCGGGTTCGGCAAGCGCCTCTTCGGGTTCCGAAGGAAGGAGACGGACTACCGGGTCTCGATGATCCCGCTCGGCGGGTACGTGAAGGTCGTGGGGCTCGGCCCCGACGAGAGCGACGTGGTCGAGGGCGCCTCGGCGCCGGCTCCGACGACGATGGGCCCTCGCTGGCAGCGCCTCCTGATCCTCTTCGCCGGGCCCGCCGTGAACCTCGTCCTGGCCGTCGCGCTGACCGCGGGGGCGTTCCTCGTCGGGCGCGAGGTGCCGAAGTACAAGGGCGAGGCCCCGGTCGTCACGGTCGTCGACCCCGGAAGCCCCGCCGAGGCCGCCGGGATCCTGGCGGGGGACCGGATCCTGACGCTGCGCGGCAAGCCGGTCTCGACGTGGGAGGAGGTCCAGATCCAGCTCGCGCTGGCCTCCGGCGAGCGGATCGCTGTCGGCGTCGAGCGCGCCGGACAGAGGCTCTCCCTCGAGATCGTGCCGACCCCGAAGACGAAGGAGCAGAAGACCTACGACATCGGCTACACGGGCCTGAACCCGCACGTCCCGGCCGTCGTCCACACGGTGGTGAAGGGGTACCCGGGGGAGAAGGCGGGGCTCAAGGTGGGCGACCGGATCGTCTCGATCGACGGCAAGCCGGTCGTCCTCTACTTTCAGGTCGTCCACCAGATCAAGGAGGCGACCGCCGGCTTCGAGAAGACGGGGTCGCGGGCGCTCGAGGTGGTCGTCGAACGAGACGGGTCCCGTCTGACCCTGCCGATCGTCCCCCGAAAGGAAGGGGACGCATGGAAGATCGGCTTCACGCCCTTCTACGAGACCGTCCGCGTGAGGCTCGGCCTCGCCGCCGCGGTCGTGGCCTCCTGGAACGAGACGGTTCAGCAGGCCCGGCTGACGTTCACGACCGTCGGACGGATGCTCCAGCTGAAGGGCTCCGTCCGCCAGCTTTCCGGTCCGATCGACATCGCGAAGTTCTCCGGCGAGGCGGCGCGCGCGGGACTGGGCGAGTATCTCGGCTTCATCGGGATGCTCTCGCTCCAGCTCGGGCTCCTGAACCTCCTCCCGATCCCCCTCCTGGACGGGGGCCAGATCCTGATCCTCCTCCTGGAGTCGGCCGCTCGCCGGGACTTCTCCCTGAAGCTCAAGGAGCGGCTCCTGCAGGCGGGCTTCGTCTTCCTCGTCCTCCTGATGGTGACGGTCCTGGCCTTCGACGTCCTGAAGAACCTCGGGATGTAGGTCGTCAGCGCCCGCGCGGCGCCTTCCTCCGGGCGAGGCGGCGCAGGAGGGCGAGGCCTTCGCGGTCCCAGAGGCCCGCCTCGTCCTTGGGCGTCTCCAGGATCTTCGGGACCTCCGCGAGCGCCGGCTCGTTCATCAGGTTCCAGAAGCCGGCCTCGCCGATGGCGCCCCGGCCGATCCGCTCGTGGCGGTCGACGCGGCAGCCGCGCTCCTTCTTGGAGTCGTTGGCGTGGACGACCCGGATCCGGGAGAGCCCGAGCGTCCGGTCGGCCTCGTCGACGAGGCGCCTCCAGCCGTCCCGCGAGACCACGTCGTACCCGGCAGCGTGGACGTGGCAGGTGTCGAGGCAGAAGGCGACCCGGTCCTTGGCGTCGGCGCGTCGCCGCATCTCGGCGAGCTGGGAGAGCTCGTGCCCGAGGCAGGCGCCCTGCCCCGCGGCGGTCTCGAGGAGGACCTCGACCCCCGTCTCGGCGCGCGAGAGGGCCTCGTCGAGGCCCCGGGCCACGCGGTCCATCCCGGCCTCCTCGCCGTCGCCCATGTGCGACCCCGGGTGGAGGACGAGGTGCGGGATCCCGGTGGCCGCGCACCGGGCGATCTCGTCGACGAGGGCGGTCACGGAGCGGGCCCGCACGACGGCGTCGGAGGAGGCGAGGTTGATCAGGTACGCCGAGTGCGACACGAGCGAGGAGATCCCGGCCTCGGCGGCGGCGGTCCGGAAGACCGAGGCCTCCTCGCCGGAGATCGGCTTGCCCGCCCACTGGTTGGAGCTCTTCGTGAAGACCTGGAGCGCCCGGCAGCCGGCCGCGACGGCCCGCTCGACGGCGCGGGGGAGCCCGCCGGCCGCGCTCATGTGCGCGCCGACGAGCGGCCCGGCGCCGGGACGCGCCGGGCGGCTCACTCGTCGTTCCCCGCGAGCCCCTTCCTCAGGAATCGGCGCTTCAGGTTCCGCGACAGGGCGATCTGCTTGGCGTAGTTCAGCGACAGCACGGCGGCGGGGATCCCGGAGGCCGCGATCGGCAGCGAGGCCATCGAGAGGAGGAAGTGGCGCGCCTTCTCCCGGGCCGTGAACTCAGGGTTGCGGAAGTCCGTGACCGAGCGGTAGTACTGCCCGAGCATCCGGTAGACGTCCCCCAGGACGTTCGTGAACCCCATCTCCGTCCCCCAGGTGAGGCACTCGCCCCTGCGGACGGAGTCGAGGAACTCCCGCCAGGTCGAGCCCGGCGCCATCGTGAAGACGGAGGCGATCGGGGGGTACGTGTGCGCGTCCGAGCCGCCCACGAGGGCGAGCGAGCCCTTCTTCCGCTTCGCGGCGGTCAGCAGGTCCTCGACGAGAGCGTTGTGCTGGTACGCCATCGACCCGTTCTTCACCTCGAAGACGTCGAAGAGGTTCAGCATCGTGGCGAAGAAGTCCTCGGGCGCCTGGCGCATCCGGTAGGACTGGAAGAGGTGGTTGGCCGAGTAGAGGAGGCTCTCGGCGCGCAGGTAGTCGACCAGATCGAAGATGTCCCGCCGCTTCCGCTCGATGACGGCGTGCTGGTGGCGCGTCAGGTCGAAGACGTTGACGTGGATCCGGTGGCCCGTCCTCGGGAAGTAGGTCTCCACCTCGACGGAGACGAAGAAGTCGGTGAGGTCCGGGTGGGCGTCCTGGAACCTCAGGCACCCCTCGATCGTGTCGTGGTCGGAGAACGTGACGAAGTCCATCCCGCGCGCCTTGGCGAGGCGGTAGACCTCCTCGGGCTCGTTGTACGAATCGTGGGAATTGGCGGCCCGGAAGTACTTGAAGATCGACGCGTTCGTGTGGACGTGGAGGTCGGCCCGCGCCATCGGGAGCGCCGCGGTCTTCCTGGGCTGGCCGGGCGGGAGCGGCCCCCCACCGGGCACCAGACGCGGCCGGCGGCGGGCGGGCGGAGGGGGAGGGACGGCCATCCGCAGGGAGTCTCCTGTCCTGCCGGACCGGACGTCAAGCCGCTCGTGCTGGTAGAGTCCGCCCGGCGCCGGCCCGAGCCGGGAACGCCCCGCGATGACAGGAGTCCTCGGCCGATTGGTGTACGCCCTCGTCCTGGCCGCCGTCCTGGTGGCGTCCGTCTGGATCTCGTTCTCGCGCTTCATCCTCGGGCGCTCGCTGGAGGTGCCGGACATGAGCCGCCTGAGCGTCGAGGAGGCCGTGACGCTGGCGGCCGCCCGCGGTCTGCGCGTCGTCCCCGACGCGGCGCGGGCCGACTACGACGAAGGGGTCGCCGCGCAGCGGATCCGCGGCCAGGTCCCCGCGGCGGGAACGGCCGTCAAGGCGGGGCAGACGGTCCGCGTCTTCCTGTCGCTCGGCCCGCGGACGATCCGCGTCCCGGACCTCGGCGGCAGCCGCCCCCGGACCGCGGCCCTCGCCCTCGAGCGGGCGGGCCTGGCGGCGGGCGTGGTGAGCGCCGCCCGCGCGGACGGTCCGCCCGGGATCGTCGCCCAGGGCGTCGCCCCCGGAACGGTCACGACGCCGGGGACGCCCGTCGACGTCCTCGTCACCCGTGGCGCCCCCGAGGTCTCGTGGGTGATGCCGGACCTGATCGGACGCGACTTCGAACGGGTCCGTCTCGCCTTCGAGGCCCGTGGCTTCCGTCTCGGCGGAGTCCGGAGCCAGACGTACGAGGGCGCCGCGGCGGGGACGATCCTCCGGCAGTTCCCCCTCGCGGGCTACCCGGTGACGCTGAAGGACACCCTCTCTTTCGTCGTGGCGTCCACGGAGGGACCGGCGTCGTGACCTCCGTCCGGGTCGCGCCCTCCCTCCTCTCGGCGGACTTCGGACGCCTGTCCGAGGCCGTCGCCGCGTGCGAGAGCGGCGGCGCCGACGCCATTCACTTCGACGTGATGGACGGACGGTTCGTCCCGAGCCTGACGGTCGGCCCGCTCGTCCTCCGGGCGCTCCGCAAGGAGACCCGTCTCCCCTTCGACGTCCACCTGATGATCGAGGAGCCGTTCCGGACCCTCGACCAGTACCTCGACGCCGGCGCCGCCCGCGTGTCGGTCCACGTCGAGGCCGAGCCCCACCTCCACCGCTTCGCCGCCCACGTCCGTTCCCGTGGAGCCTCTCCCGGCGTGGCCGTCAACCCCGGAACGTCCCTGGCGGCCCTCGACGAGGCCCTCGGGTTCGTCGACTTCGTCCTCGTCATGTCCGTCGACCCCGGGTGGGGCGGCCAGCCGTTCCTCCCGGCTGCCGTCGCGCGTGTGGCGCGACTGCGGGCCCAGGCCGAAGGGACCGGCCACGCGGTCGAGATCGCGGTGGACGGGGGGGTCGGGGTCGGCAACGCCGCCGCGCTGGCCGCCGCGGGGGCCCGCTTCCTCGTGGCCGGCTCGGCCGTCTTCGGGACGGGAGACGTCCCCCGGGCGATCGAGGACCTGAGGGCAGCGGCAGGGAGTTTGCCTTGACGCGCCCGGAGAGCCTCCCGGTGTCATCCCGACGCCCCGCCCCCCGCCTCCTCCGGCTGCTGGCCGCCGTCCTGGCGCTGCCGCTCCTGGGCGCCGTCGGCGGGTGCAAGTCCGGCGACGCGGCGACGCGCCTGACGCGCGAGCTCCTCTCGATGCCGAAGGAGGAGGCCTACGCCCGGGGGGACGCTCTCGTCAGCAAGCGGAAGTGGCAGCAGGGGCGCCAGTACCTCCGCTTCGTGTCGGAGAACTACGCCAACGACCCGATCGGCAAGCAGGCCGCGCTCCGTCTGGCCGATTCCTTCTACGAGGAGAAGACGGCGCTGGCGCTCCTGGAGGCGCAGGCGCGCTACCGGGACTTCCGGAACCGGTACCCGTCGCACCCGAAGGCGGACTACGCGCTCTTCCGGCTGGCGCAGTGCGCCGACCGCCAGGCCGAGCACCCGGAGCGCGACCAGACGAACACCCGCACGGCGGCCTCGAGCTACCGCGAGGTCCTGCAGGCCTATCCCGACTCGCCCTACTCCCTGGAGGCCCGGGCGCGCCTGAAGGCGATGAGGAACCTCCTCGCCGAGCACGAGTTCCGCGTGGCCCACTTCTACGTGAACCGCCGTCTCTGGAAGGCGGCTGGCCTGCGCTTCACCGGCCTTCTCCGGGCCTACCCGGACTACGACAAGATGGAGCGGACCCTCTTCGAGGCGGGTCTCGTCGAGCTCAAGCTCGGGCGGGAGGAGGACGCGCTGGCGCTCTGGAACCGGCTGGCGCAGGACCACCCGAAGAGCGCCCTCCTCCGGAAGATCCCGAAGTCCCACCGGGGGATGCTGGCGCCGAAGACGGCGGAGGCGGAGCGGGCCGGGGGCTGACTCCGCGCCCCCCACCTTTCGGCCGCATGGGGTCCGGACCGCCGCCCGGTCGGAGGGCATCCGACGGCGGGACTTTGATTTCCCGGGAGCGTTGCGGTAACTTATAGCGGTAGAACCCGTTCCCGAAGTCCCGGGTGGATCGCGCTCCGATCAGGAGGAACCGATGCGTCATCTCCTCGTTCTCGCGCTCCTGGGTGCGGTCGCAGCTCCGGCGGGAGCCGCCGGCCCCGCCTCGCCCGGTCCCGCGACGTCCCGCGAGGCGGCTCCCCTCCCGCAGGTGGGCATCGAGCTCGTGGCGCCGGTGACGTCGGCGTCCTCCGGTCCCGTCGCGATCGGGGTCGACGCGGACGTCTACTGCTCCGGCTATCTCGGGAAGCCCGACGAGGCCTTCCCGGCCGCGGTCGTGGGAGCCGAGACACAGGGCCTGCAGGCGATGTACTTCCAGGGCGACGTCCTCTACGTCGACATCGGCATCAGCCGGGGCGCCGTCGCGGGCCAGGAGTTCTGGGTCGTCCGCCCGGCGTCGCTCGTCTACGAGAACGAGAACGACCTGGCGCCGGTCGGCCGCATCTGGGAGACGCCCGCGCGCCTGCGGATCATCTGCGCGCTCCAGGAGGAGTCGATCGCCGAGATCATCGCCTCCTGCGACCCGGTGGTGATCGGAGACCGGCTGGCGCCGTTCGAGCCGATCCCGATCCCGCTCGTGCGGCGGACGCGCTTCGCGACGAGCTGCGACCCGGCGACCGGGAAGCTGACGGGGCGCATCGTCGCGGCCTTCGACCGCGTCACGCCGATCGGACAGGAGTCCATCGTCTACCTCAACCGCGGTGAGCTCGACGGGCTGACGCCGGGGGACTTCCTCACCGTCTACCGTTACCACTCCGCCACCACCGAGGTGCGGACGATCCTCGGTGAGGCTGCCGTCCTGACGACGCGCGAGCGGACCGCCGTGGCGAAGATCGTCTCGATGCAGGACCTGATGGGAGTCGGCGACGAGGTCGAGCTGAAGTAGCTTTCTCGCCGCGAACGCGTCGTCGCCGTCTACCGAGGACCGCGGCGCCGTGATAAGTTCCGTTTTCCGACGACGGCCGCCGCGAGGCGGCCGTCGGGTTCAGCAGGAGGAGACGGTCCCGTGACGATCGACGGACAGCTCCAGCGGGTCATCGACGAGCTGGTCTCGAAAGGCATCTCCCTGGAGGTCGCCAAGAGGGAGTTCGAGAAGCGATACGTCACGGCCGCGGTCGTGCGGGCCGACGGCAACATGGGGCAGGCCGCCAAGTCGCTCGGCATCCACCGCAACACGCTCCGCGCGAAGATCTCGCTGCTGAAGGTCAAGCCGGGCGCCCGCGGGAACTGCTAGTTTTCTCGGGGAACCCGGGCCCTGCCGGGTTCCGCGATCGAACGCGGGGGAGCCGCTGACGCCGCTCCCCCGGACCCCCACAGCCCCTCCGCGCCCCGAGAACGGAACCGGCGCGGCGACGTGACGATGGCCCGCCCGCACGGCGGCGGGCGGGTGCCGGGAGGGGCGGCCGCGCTATCATCGAAAGTCCGGGGTGGCTCTCCGCTCCGACGCGAGGAGGCGTTCGTGCCCAACATCGGCCTTCCCGAGCTGCTGATCATCCTGGCCATCGTCGTCCTCCTCTTCGGCGCCGGGAAGCTCCCGCAGCTCGGGCGCGGCATCGGCGAGGCCATCCGGAACTTCAAGTCCGGGATGAAGGAAGGCGACCAGACCCCCCCGAAGGACGAGGGCGAGCAGAAGCCGAAGTAGGCCTGCCGGGCAGGAGCGGGCGGTGAGGGCGCGGACGGCCGCGCCCTTTTCCGTTCCGGACCTCCCAGATCTGGAGGCCCGGTTTCGAGCGCGCGCTGGAGCGCGTGCAGGGGCCTCCCCGCAACGGGGATCGGGACGGCCGGGGGAGGGGCGCGGGGAGGCCCGGTTTCGGGCACGCGCGGGAGCGCGTGCGGGGGCCTCCCCGCAACAGGTCAGCCCGGGAGGAAGTCCAGCATCGCCGTGAACGGCCCGCCCCGGCGCGTGTGCTGGCGGAGGACGCGGAGCGCCGTCTCCCGGTGGGGCCGGTAGACCTCCCGCCCGTGCGCCAGCATCTTCTCGAAGGTCCCGAGGACCTTCCACGCCCTCTGCAGCAGGACGGCCTCGGCGAACGGGAGCCCGTCGGCGTCGGGCGAGAAGCCGGCCCTCTCGAAGCGGAGGGAGACGGGGTCGTAGTCCGGCGGCCCGAGGCGCAGGTCCTGGAAGTCGATGGCCGCGAGGCGGCGGTCGGCCGCCCGGATCAGGTTGTCGGCGTGAAAGTCCCGGTGGGTCGGGACGGGGTCGCCGAGGGCGGGGTCCGAGGCGGCTCGCGCGAGCCTCGCGGCGAGCGCGTCCCACTCCGCAGCGCGGTCCTCGGGGAGCGGGCTCTCCCCTCCGCGCTCCAGCGCCCAGCGCCGGGTGTGCGAGAGCTCGGACTCGAAGAACGCCGCGTCGAACCGGGGGTTCGCCGTCGCCGCCTCCCAGTCGATCGCACGCACGGAGGGCAGGAGTTCCTCCGCCTCGTCGAGCAGCCGGGCGCGCCGGGCGGCCGTCGGGGCCTCTGCCAGCTCGTCGGCGAGGTCCCGGTCTCCCAGGTCCTCGACGAGCGCGACCGCCGCCCCGGGCTCGTCGGCCAGGAGGGCGGGGACGCGGACGCCCGCCGCGGCCAGGGCGGCCCCGATGCGGCGCCAGCGGTCCTGCGCGGCCGAGAGCGGCTCTGGGTAGAGGACGAGGAGGGCCGTCCCCCGCGGACCGGTCCTGACCCGGAAGTACCGCCGGGAGCCGACGTCCCCCGCCAGCGGCGAGGCGTCATCGAGCGCGCCCGGAGGGAGACCGAGACGCGCCGCGGCGGCGGACAGCCGCCCCCGGTCGTCCGGCGCTATTTCGCGGCCCCCTCTTCCTTCAGCTCGACCTTGAGGATCTTCTGGTAGGTCCGCGGTCGTCCGCCCGAACGGTCCGCCAGGTCCGGGTCCGACGTCGTGACGATCCGGTCGACGTTGTTCATCCCGTCCACGACCTCGCCGAAGACCGTGTACTGCCGGTCCAGGAAGGGGGAGTCCTTCACCACGATGAAGAACTGGGACGAGGCCGAGTCGGGGTCGGAGGCCCGGGCCATCGAGACGACGCCGCGCTTGTGGCTGACCTCGTTGAACTCCTGCCGGACGTTCACCGGGACGCCCTTGGAGTCGGTGTGCGACCCGGTCCCGTAACGCGCCACGGGGACCTCGGGGTCCTTCGTGAGGGGGTCTCCCCCCTGGATCATGAAGTCCGGGATGACGCGGTGGAAGAGCGTGCCGTCGTAGAAGCCCGACGCCGCCAGGTCGACGAAGTTCTTCACGTGGGCGGGCGCCTTGTCGGCGAAGAACCGGATCGTGACGTCTCCCTGGGAGGTCTTCAGGACGGCCGAGGTCTTCGCGTAGTCGCGGGGCTTGGTCACCCGAGCCTCCTTCTTCTTCGGGGGGGCCTTCTTCGTCGCGGCGCCGGCCGACAGGGCCGGGAGGACGAGGAGAAGGGAGGCGGCGAGGGCCGCGAGGAGCCGCGTTACGCGCTGCACGGGAAACCTCCTTCCGGTCGGGTTCGGCGGCCTTGTCCGCGAGGACGAAGCCGACGGATGATACGCCGGAAGGAGCGACGTGGGCCTCGCCGGGACATTCCTGGAGCTCGTGCGGCGCGCGTGCCTGGACGTCGACGTGGAGAGGCTGCGCGAAGAGACGGCGCTCTTCGCGGCGCGTCACGCCGGGCTCTCCACGCGGCACAAGGGGGAGCTCCTCGTCCGCTCGGTCGCCCGGCGGGCGGCGGCGCTCGGAGCGGCGGCGAGCCTTCCGTCCGGGTGGGCGGCGCTCACGGTCGCGGGGCCCGAGCTCTCGGCGTTGATCCTCCTCCAGAGCCGGATGGTCCTCGGCCTGCACCTCCTGTACGGGCACGAGCCGGAGCCGGGGGAGCGCGCCGGCGAGGTCCTCGCCTCGATGGTCGCCGGGGCCGGCGTCAGCTTCGGGCGGAGGGTGACGGCCCGCGCCGCCGAGGACGTCGCGGCGCGCCTCCTCGTCCGGGCTCTCGGACGCGAGGCGCTCCACGCCGTGCCGCTCGTCGGGGCCGCGATCGGGGCCGCGATGAGCTACGCCGCCGTGGAGGCCCTGGGACGGGCGGTCCTCGCGCGCGTGGACGGGAGGTGGGGACCGCCCGAGATCCCGGGCCGCGGGGGCGTCATCGAGGGGTCGGGCCGGGTCACGTGAGCTCTCCCGTCGACGTCCTGATCGTCGGGGGCGGCGTGGTCGGGCTGGCGACGGCGCTGGAGCTCTCGCGCCGGGGCGCCGGGGTGACCCTTCTCGAGAGGGGACGCGTCGGCGACCGGCTGACGTCGGGGCTCGGGGCGGCCGCCGGGGCCGTCGCCGCCCAGGCGCGGACCCGGGCGGAGCCCGAGGCCTCCCGGGACCTCGCCCTCCTCGGGCGTCACCTCTGGCCCGCGTGGGCGGAGGGGCTGGAGGCCGCGTCGGGGCTCTCGACGGAGTTCGAGGCGGCGGGGGGGATCGCGGTCGCGCGGTCGGACCCGGAGGAGGTCGCCCTGGACCGCGCCCTCGACTGGCAGAGGGCGCGACGGCTCCCGGTGGAGGTCCTCTCGCCCGAGGAGGCCGTCGAGCGCGAGCCGTCGCTCTCTCCGGACCTGACCGCCGCGTTCGCGTTTCCCCTCGAGGGGCAGGTGGCCGCCGCCCGGCTCGCGCGGGCGCTCCTCCTCGCGGCACGGGCCGCCGGGGTCCGCCTCGTCGAGGAGTGCCCCGTCCACGCCATCCGGACCGCGGGGTCTCGCGTCGAGGGCGCCGAGACCGGAGTCGGGCGGATCACCGCCGCGACCGTCGTGAACTGCGGGGGGGCCTTCGCGTCGCGCCTTCCGGGAGTCCCGCCCCTTCCGCTGGTCCCCTACAGGACGGAGGCGGTCCGGCTGGACGCTTCCGCCGACGCCGAGAGACCGTCGAGGATCGTCGTCGCGCCGGACGTCCTGCTGGTCCCGTCGCGGGACGCCACGCTCACGGCCGCCTCGACCGTCGGGAGCACCGGCTTCGACGCGAGGCCCGCGGCGGCGGCCCTCGGGGCCCTCCTCTCCCGGGCCGCGAGCGTCGTCCCGGCCGCGAGCGTCTATCCCGTGATGGAAATCTGGGCGGCGGTCTCCCCGGTCACCCCTGACGGCGTGCCGCTCCTCGGGGAGACGGACGTCGGGGGGTACTGGGCGGCGACGGGGCTCGGTCCGTGGGGCCTGACGAGCGGGCCGGCCGCGGCGGTCCTCGTGGCCGACCTCCTCTCCGGGACGCTCCCCGCCCTCCCGACGGAGCCGTTCGCCCCGCGCCGGTTCGGACCGGCGGGAGAGGACCCGTGGTAATCTGACGAGTTACGCGCGCCGCCCTCGTTGCGGCAGAGACGGCCGCCCGGCCCCGCGCGCGGCTCACGGTCCTGATGGGAGGAGAATCCGGATGATTCGGCGTCTGTTCTACACGGCGGTCCGCGGGACGGCGAACGCCGCCTGGAACGGCTTCCAGGCCGTGAACCGGCGGATCCCGGACCGGCCCTTCGCGCCGGCCTGGTCGTCCGAGCCGCTTCCGAAGAGCTACGAGAGAACGAAGCCGCCGCTGGGATTCCCCCGGAGAACCGACTCTCTCTGCCCGACTTGCACCCGGGAGGTGCGGGACGCGATCCTCGAGGGGCGGGAGGACCTCCGGGCCCTCGTCGACGGCCACCCCGGGGAGATCCCGGCCGACATCGTCCAGCGGGGCAACGAGATCTGGATGGTCAAGACCTGCCCGAAGCACGGCACGGTCGAGGACCTGATGTCCAGCGACGCGGCCTTCTACGGCCGCCTTGAGGAGAACTTCTTCGGCCGGGACGTCCGGATCGCGCCGGACGAGCTCCACGGGCACGGGTCGTCCTCGATGCGGTACGGCCGCGGCGCCGTCCTGACGGTCGACCTGACGAACCGCTGCAACATGATGTGCAACCCGTGCTTCATGGACGCCAACCAGGTGGGCTACGTCCACGAGCTCTCCTGGGACGACGTCAAGGAGATCCTGGACAACGCGGCCTCGATCAAGCCGCGGCGGCAGCTCTCGGTCCAGTTCTCCGGCGGCGAGCCGACGCTCTCCCCGCACTTCGTCGCGGCGATCCGGTACGCGCGGGAGCTGGGCTACTTCTCGGTCCAGTGCGCCACGAACGGGGTCCGTTTCGCGCAGGAGCCGGAGTTCGCGCGGGCGGCCGCCGAGGCGGGGCTACGCCTGGCCTACCTCCAGTTCGACGGCGTCGGCAACGAGAACAACCAGCACCGCGGGGTCTCCAACCTCTACGACGTCAAGCTCAAGGCGCTCGAGAACCTCAAGGCCGCCGGCATCGACGTCACGCTCGTCATCACGATCGTGAACACGGTGAACGACCGGCAGGTCGGGGACATCCTCCGGTTCGCGGTCGAGAACATCGACAAGGTCAACGCGCTCTCGTTCCAGCCGGTCTCGTTCACCGGCCGCGACGAGGAGGTCGACGAGGAGACGCGGCGGAAGCAGCGGTACACGCTCTCGCACCTGGCGCGCGACGTGAAGGAGCAGGCGGGCATCGGGGAGCCGATGCGGGACTGGTTCCCGCTCTCGGCGTCCGGGCCGTTCTCGGACCTGCGCGACCTCGTCAGCGGCCTCGAGGCCCCGTGGGGGTCCTTGAAGTGCGGCTGCCACCCGAACTGCGGCATCGGGACGATGGTCCTCGTCCACGAGAAGACGGGACAGGCGATCCCCGTGACCCAGATCCTGGACGTCGACCGCCTGCTGCGCGACCTGACCCGGATCACGGACGCCGGCCGGGGCCGGTTCGCGACGATCCTCCAGGCGGCGCTCTCGGTGGCCCGGAACATCCGCCCCGACGGGGTCCCGAAGAACCTCGGCGTCTGGGAGACGCTGAAGATCATGGACGGCCACACGGGCAAGTCGATGGGGATCGCCGAGCACGGCCGGTTCCCCTGGCGCGTCCTCCTCGTGGCCGGCATGTGGTTCCAGGACCTCTTCAACTACGACTTCCGCCGGACGGAGATGTGCATCATCCCGTACGGGACGCAGCTCGGCGAGATCTCCTTCTGCGCCTACAACACGGGCGCCGGCTGGAGGCAGATCGTCGAGGAGATGCACCAGACCGCCACGCTCGCCGACTGGTACCGGGACAAGGGCCGCCACCCGATCTACGCGGGGGGCAAGGCGGTGCCGCTTCCGGCCTACCGCCCGGCGGCGCCCGCGCCCGTCCCGACGGACGACCCTCTCCCGGTCGCGGCCCGCGCGGGCGGCCCCGGGTTCGGGCTGGCGCTGCCGAGCTTCAGCGCCGGGCCGGCCGTCGGGAAATAGCGAGGCAGGCTTCCCCCGCACGGCGGCCGTCTCAGCGGACGACGCGGCGAAGCGTCGTCCGCTCGTCGAGCCTCTCGACTTCCTCGGTCCGGCTCCGGACGAGCCCGTGGATCGCGGTCCGCCGGAGGCGGCCCCCCGGGTCCTCGGGCTCGGCGAAGAGGACGGGAAGCCCGGGCTGGGCGGCGACGCACTCCGTGAGCCGGCGGTCGAGCCCCCTCTTGTCGAGGAAGAACCAGAACGCCACGTTCACGTAGAGGCCGCACGGGGGCGGGGTGGCGGCGCGCACGTAGACGTTGTCGTAGGTGGCGCCGAAGTTCAGGAAGCTCCCGCCGGGGCCGGCGGCCGCTTCCGCCCGCCGCGCCATCTCGCGGACCCTCGCGTCGTCCCAGTAGCGGACGGGGCCGCCAAGCTCGGCCGCGAGGAGGGGGCCGGCGCCGAGGCCAGCGACGGCGACATGACACGCGAGGAAGGCCGCGCCGACCCCCGCCGCGGCGAGGGCGCTCCGGGACGGGCTCCGCCTCCGGCCCCGCGCCAGGAAGGCCCGTCCGCCCCGGAACGCCACGAGCGTGGCGAGGACGACGACGCCGAGCGAACCGGCCAGGTGCAGGAGACCCCAGCGCGGCCAGGCCATTCCCGCGACCGCGAAGCCGAGGAAGGGGAGCGGCCGGGCCCGGTGGCCTCGTCCCCGAGCGGCCCGCGCCAGGAGGCCGGCGGCAGGAAAGGCCATCGCCGGCGCCACGGCCTCGAGGAGGTCCGCCAGGTCCGTGGACGAGCCGATCTCGGCGGCGTGCCCCGAGACCGGGAGCCAGAGCGTCCAGTAGAGGTGCTCGCCCGTCCGGAAGAGGGCGGCCCAGGCGACGGCGAAGACGAGGTACGGGAGCGATCCCCACGCGGCCAGAGAGGCCGCCCGCCTCCAGCGCTCCCGTCCCCCGGCGACGACCGCCCAGACGACCGCTCCGAGGAGGACCCACGCCGACGTCTGCTTGACGAGGATCGCGGAGCCGAGGAGGAGCCCGGCGGCGCGCAGGCGCGAGGCCGCCGCCGTCCGCGCCACCCGCGAGAGGACGAGCGTCGCGGCCAGGACGAAGGGGGCGACGAAGACGTCGGGCCAGAGCTCTGGGCCGCCGAAGTAGACGCTCCAGAGGACGACGAGCGCGGTCGAGGCGAGGGCGAGAGCCGCCCGGAAGGGACGCGGGAGGCTCCGCGGGACCGCCCGGACCAGGAGGAACGCGCAGGCGGCCGGCGGGACGGCCGAGAGCGCGCGGAAGAGCCCGGCGTGGAAGCCGGCGAGCTTCCCGGCCGACGCCGTGAGGAGGATGAGGGCGGGGGTGTAGGGCTCGATGGCGTCCCGGTAGAGGACGGCGCCGCGCGAGAGCATCCAGGCGGGGACCACCATCTCGGGCCAGGCCACGACGGTGCAGAGGAAAGCCACGGAGCCGGCGGCGAGCCCGCAGGCGGCGGGCGCGAGGAGACGACGCGGGGCGGCCGGACGGCGCTCAGGCACCGGGCGAGTAGGTGACGCTGTTGCGGGGGCCCTCCCAGACCGTCACCTCGGCCAGCCGGACCCCCTCGGCGAGGAGGCCCGACCTGCGGATCTCCTCGGCCACCCAGAGGGCGACGTTCTCCGCGGTGGGGTTCCTCTCGTCGAAAGGCGGGACCGTGTTCAGGTCCCGGTCGTGCAGGCGGGAGGCGAGCTCGCGCACGAGCCGCTCCGTCGGGACGAAGTCGACCGAGAGGTCGTAGGCCCCCAGTCGCTCGGTCGTCAGGGCCACCTCCACCTTCCAGGAGTGGCCGTGGACCGGCTCGGGCCCGCCGACGTAGTCGCGGAGGTGGTGGGCCGCCTCGAACGTGGCGTGGCAGCGGACGGTGAAGCTCACGCCGCCATTCTCCACCGGTCCCTCACGCTCTGAGGACGGTCTCCTCGCGGACGACGCGGATCCCGTCCTGGTCCTCGGGGGCGACCCCCCACGTCGACTCGATGAAACGCCTCGGCGTGGTCGCCCCTTCGCCCGCGATCCGCAGCCTCTGCGTCAGCTCCTCGCCGTTCGGGAGCGTGAAGCGGTAGACGGCCTCCGTCGCGGCCCGCCCGAGCGAGGGCGCCCCCTTCGGCAGCTCCTTCCAGCCGGTGACCCTCAGCCCGGGGGGGAGCCGGTCGTTGACCGCCGCCAGGTGCGCCTCGCCGAGCGCGTCGAGGACGTCCACGTCGAACAGCTCGTGGCGCGACTCCTGCCCGAGCGGGAGCGCCGGCCCCATCGAGAGGCGCAGGTGCGGGTTGAACCCCTCCGTGTACCGGACGGGGAGGTCCGCGGCGCGGAAGGCGCGCTCGAGGACGTCCATCACGTTTCGGTGCGAGAGGTACCGCGCGTCGCCCGTCTTCGCGAACGCGACGCGGAAGGTCCGCGCGAGGGCCGCCGTCTCCGAGGCGCCCCCCCGCCCCTTCCGCCTCTGACGGAGGGGGAGGAGGTCGGGCGTCGCCTTCATCCGGTAGGCGGCCCCCTTCGCCTTCTCGGCGTACGCGGCCCCGCGCCCCTGGTCCCGCGCGTCGGCGACGTCCGCCGCGACGCCCGAGGCCGACGGCAACGCGAGCGACGCAGCGGCGGTCTCCGCCCCGAGCGACGGGAGGGAGAACGAGAAGCCGGCGGGCATCGGCTCGGCGAGGACCGTGTCGGCGCCGTTCCCCGGCACCCCGCAGGCCGTGCAGCGCCCCCACTTGCAGTCCTCGGTCTCCATCTCCTGGACGGCCTTCTTCCACTCGACGACGAGGAAGGGCTTGCGGACGGAGGCGTCGACGACGTCCCAGGGGAGCGTCTGCTTCAGGTCCTTCTCGCGGAGGTGCCGCGCCTTCGGGACCCCCGCGGCCGCGAGCGCCTCCGTCCAGCGCTCGGCGGAGAAGTGCTCGGACCAGCCGTCGAAGCGCCCCCCGCGCCGGTGGACCTCGAGGAGGGCGCGGGACATCCGCCGGTCGCCGAGCGACAGGAGCGCCTCCACCTCGGCCTCGCGCGGCTCGTGCCACTTCAGCTTCGCCCCCCTCACGGAGCGGAAGCGGTCCTTGAGGTACGCGAGCTTCCGCTCCAGCGCCTCGACGCCGTCGAAGGCGGACCACTGGAACGGCGTGAAGCTCTTCGGGACGAAGGAGCCGACGGAGACGTGGACCGTCGGCCGGATCCCGTGGGGCTTGCCCTGGGCGAGGATCTCCCGGACGAGCGTCACGAGCTCGTCGAGGTCCGCCTCGGTCTCCGAGGGGAGGCCGATCATCGTGTAGACCTTGATCAGGTCCCACCCGCGCGAGAAGGCGGCGTCGGCCGCCCGCACCATGTCCGCGTTCGTGAACGTCTTGTTCAGGACGCGCCGGAGCCGGTCGCTCCCCGTCTCGGGCGCGAACGTGAAGCCCGACTTCCTCACCTCCGACACGGCGTCGGCGAGCGCCACCGAGAACGCCTCGGCCCTGAGCGACGGGAGCGAGATGGAGACCTTCGTCTTGGCCAGCTCCGGCGCCAGGCAGGCCACGAGCGGCTCGATCTGCGAGTAGTCGGCCGAGGAGAGCGAGAGGAGGCCCACCTCCGACCAGCCCGCCTCGTCGATGAAGGCCTTCGTCATCCGGGCCACGTCGGCCGGGTCCAGCTCGCGGACGGGGCGGTACCAGTACCCGGCCTGGCAGAACCGGCACCCCTGCGTGCAGCCGCGCATGATCTCCAGGCCCAGCCGGTCCTGGACGATCTCCACGGACGGGACGAGCGGTTTCTCGGGATAGACCGAGGGGTCGAGGCGCTCGACCCAGACGCGCGCGGCCCTCTCGGGGACGCCGGGGGCGTTCGGCGCGATCGAGGCGACCCGCTCGCCGTCCTCGGAGTAGGCGACGTCGTAGAGGGACGGGACGTAGACGCCGGGGCAGGCGGCGAAGGCCAGGAGCCGCTCCCGCCGCGGGAGGCCGCGCGTCCTGGCGACCGCCTCGAGGAGGACCGGGAAGGCCTCCTCGCCGTCCCCGAGGAGGAAGGCGTCGAAGAAGTCGGCCACCGGCTCGGGGTTGGCCACGCACGGCCCCCCGCCGACGACGACGGGGTCCGCGTCCGACCGGTCGGAGGAGAGGACCGGCAACCCGGCGAGGTCGAGGAGGTTCACGACGTTCGTGTAGTTCAGCTCGCTCTGGAGCGAGAACCCCAGGACGTCGAAGTCCGAGACCCTCGCGAACGACTCGACCGTGAAGAGGGGGATCCGCTCCCGCCGCATCACGGCCTCGAAGTCGACCCACGGCGCGTAGGCCCGCTCGCAGGCCCACCCCTCCCGCCGGTTGACGATCTCGTAGAGGACCCGCGTCCCCGTGTGGCTCATCCCGATCTCGTACGTGTCCGGGAAGGCGAGGCAGACGGTCACCCCGCACGCGGCGAGGTCCTTGCGCACGACGTTCCTCTCCAGGCCGAGGTAGCGCCCGGGGCGCTCGACCCGGAGGAGGAACGGCTCGAAGAGGGGGCGGACGGACTCGAAGCGGGCGGGCATCGTTCTGCCGGCCGAGTGTAGACGGGATCTCAGACGGTCGCGCGGGCGACCCTCAGGCGCGGGGGAGGACCCCCACGGGGCACGCCACGCCGGTCCCCCCGAGGCCGCAGTAGCCGTCCGGGTTCTTCGCGAGGTACTGCTGGTGGGGCTCCTCGGCGTAGTAGAACTCGGGCGCGTCGAGGACCTCGGTCGTGACCGGGCCGTGGCCCGCGGCGAGGAGCCGTTCCTGGTAGGCGGCGCGCGAGGCCTCGGCGGTCGCGCGCTGTGCCGGGCCGAAGACGTGGATCGCGGAGCGGTACTGCGTCCCGACGTCGTTCCCCTGCCGCATCCCCTGCGTCGGGTCGTGGCTCTCCCAGAAGACGCGCAGGAGCTCCTCGTACGCGACGCGCTCCGGGTCGAAGACGACCAGGACCACCTCGGCGTGCCCCGTCTTCCCGCTGCAGACCTCGCGGTAGGTCGGGTTGGGCGTCAGCCCTCCGGCGTACCCGACGGCGGTCGTGAAGACGCCGCGGACCCCCCAGAACCGCTTCTCGGCGCCCCAGAAGCAGCCCATCCCGAAGACGGCGCGCTCGAGCCCCGACGGGAAGGGCGGGAGGAGGGGGTTCCCGGTCACGAAGTGGCGGTCGGGGACGAGCATCCGGGCCGCGCGGCCGGGAAGGGCCTCGCCGGGGGCGGGCAGCCGGAGCTTCGACGGGTCGAGGAACCACATGGAGCCTCTCCTCCCCTCCCCTACGAGATGCCGCCCTGGGCCGGATCGTTTCGCCCCGGGGCCGCCCGCGGCCGGGCGACATAATCCGACCCCGTGAGCGCCCCGGACCGTCCCCTCGTCGTCGCGGGCGCGGGCCCCGCGGGGCTCGTCGCGGCGACGCTCCTGGCGCGTGCCGGCCGCCCCGTGGTCGTGAACGAGCGGCACGCCACGGTCGGCGGGAGGTTCATCGGAGACTTCCAGGTGATCGAGGACGCCTCGGACCCTCTCGAGACGGTCCCGGCGATGTTCGCGCGCCTCGGCCTGCCGGAGCCGCCCTGGCGGCCGGCCACGTGGGCGCACTTCTACGACGCGCGCCTCGTGGAGCGGCGCGTCCGCTCCTCGCGGCCCTACGGTTGGTTCGTCACGCGCGGGCCGGGGCCCGGGACCCTCGACGCGACTCTCCTCGAGGCGGCGCGCGCGGCCGGCGCCGAGGTCCGCTTCCGGTCCCGGATCCCCCCCGCCGAGGCGGACCTCGTCGCGGCAGGGCCCCAGGCGCCCGACGGCCTCGCGCGGGAGACGACGTTCGAGACGGACGGCCAGGAGCGGGTCCGCGTCCTCTTCGACGACCGGTACGCCCCCGGCGGCTACGCCTACCTCTTCACGATGGGGGGACGCGGGACGTTCGGCTGCGCGGTCGTGCGAGACCTCGGGCGGATCGACGAGCACTTCGAGCGCTCGCTCGCGCGGCTCGGCCAGGTGGAGGAGGTCCCGATGTCCGGGCGCGCGGACGCCTACTCGTTCATGAACTTCGCGCTGAAGGAGCGCGCCCGCCGGGAGGGGAAGGACGCGGTGGGGGAGTCGGGCGGGTTCCAGGACTACCTGTTCGGCCTCGGGATGCGCTACGCGATCCAGTCCGGGGCGCTCGCGGCCGAGGCGATCCTGTCGGGGCGCGACTTCCAGGCCCTGCAGCGCGCCGCCTTCGCCCGGCGGCAGGAGGTCTCCCTCGTCAACCGGTTCCTCTACGAGCGGGGCGGGAACGCCGGGCTCTCGCTCTTCATGCGCCGCGCCCGGGGGGCCGACTTCCGGGAGTTCCTCGCCTCGTGGTACCGCCCCTCCCGCGGCCGCCTCCTCCTCGCCCCGCTCGTCCGGGCGGTCTGGCGGAACCGCGGCCGGTGCACGCACCGGCTGGAGGAGCACTGGTGCCGGGCCCGCGAGCGGGAGATCCGCGCGCCGGAGCTCGGCAGGATCGGGCCGTGAGCGGCGAGACGGGCCTCGACCTCTCGCGGGCGCGCCGGGGGACGCGCGAGCTGACGCACCGCGCCGGGGCCAACTTCTCGGTCGGCTTCCGTTTCCTGCCGCGCGAGCGGCGGCAGGCCGTCTACGCGGCGTACGCCTTCTGCCGGCACGCCGACGACGCGGTCGACGAGGGGGACCCGGAAACGGCGCCGGCGCGGCTGCAGGAGTGGGCCGACGAGCTGGACGCCACGTACGCGGGACGTCCCCGCACCGAGACCGGCGTGGCGCTCCTCGCCGCGCTCCCCCGGTTCCCGATCCCCCGCCAGGCGTTCGAGGGGCTCATCGCGGGCTGCCGGCAGGACCTCGTCAAGACGCGCTACGCGACGTTCGCCGAGCTCCTCGGCTACTGCGACCTCGTGGCGACCACGATCTCCACGATCTCGCTCGCGATCTTCGGCGGCCTCGGCGACCCCGAGGCCGAGGCCCGCGGGCGGGACCTGGCCACGGCCCTCCAGCTGACGAACGTCGTCCGGGACGTCGGCGAGGACGTCGGGCGCGGGCGCGTCTACCTGCCGCTCGAGGACCTCGCGCGGTTCGGCGTGACCGAGGAGGAGCTCCTCTCGCTCCGACCCACGCCGCGCCTCTCGGCCCTCGTCGCCTTCGAGGCCGAGCGCGCGCTCGGCTACTTCCGCGCCGCCGAGCCGGTGAAGGACCTCGTCGACCCGCCGTGCCGGTTCGCGGTGACGATGATGGGCGGCGTCTACGCGGAGGTGGCCGCGCGCGTGGCGCGCCGGCCGGAGGCGCCCCTTTCCGGGCGCGTCTCGCTCTCGCGCGGGGAGAAGGTGCGCGCCGTCCTGGCGCGCCTCCTCCGGCGCCGCTTCGTCCTCGGCGATTGACTCGGCCCCGGCCCGCCTCTACAGTCCGGCGCCATGGCGCTCGACGAGAAGGTGCGCGCGGCGCTCCGCGAGCTGGGGGCGGCGCTGAACGAGGCGGTCTCCTCCTCGGAGAGGGTGCACGAGATCCTCGGGAGGATCCGGGCGGAGGGGTACGACCCCTACCTCGTCCTCGACGCCACGGTCGGGCTCGAGCGCAAGGGGCGGCAGGCGCGCGCCGCGCTGCCGTCCATCCGGCGCGGGAGCTCCCGCCGCGCGGACCCCGAGGACCCGGCCTTCCGGATCGACGTGAAGGACGTCGGGCTCCTCCGGGCGCTCGGCATCGACCCGACGCGCTCGCCGCGGGCCCGGCGGCGCGCGGGGACGGCCCTCACGCTCCGCTCGACGGTCGGCCGCCGGAGCTCCTGACGCCCCCGTGACCGGCGCGCGCGAGCCGGGCGAGACGGGCGGTGCGGGGGTCAGGCCGCCGCTCCTGGGGCTCCTCGAGCCCGAGCTCTTCGAGGCGATCCGGGGGGTGGCCCCCGAGCGGTACCGGGCCGGGCAGGTTCTTCGCTGGATCCACGAGCGGCGGGCGCGCTCGTTCGAGGAGATGACGGACCTGCCGAAGGCCCTTCGGGAGGCTCTGGCGGCCTCGTTCGAGGTCGGCGTCGCGGACGTCGCCTCGCGCACGCCCGCCGAGGACGGCGCGGAGAAGTTCCTCTTCGCCCTCGCCGACGGGGCGCGCGTGGAGGCGGTCTACCTCCCGGGCCGGCCGGCGGGCCGCCAAGGCGAGGGCTCCCGCGCGGCCGTCTGCGTCTCGTCGCAGGCGGGGTGCGCGCTCGACTGCGCCTTCTGCGTCACGGGCCGTCTCGGCTCGGGCCGGAACCTGACCGCGGGCGAGATCGTGGGCCAGTACCTCGTCATCGCCCGCGAGAGGGGCCTCGGGCCGAGCGAGGCCAACGTCGTCTTCATGGGGATGGGGGAGCCGCTCCTGAACGTGCCGAACGTCCTCCGCGCGCTCGACCTCCTCGAGCGCGAGGTGGCGCCGCGCCGCATCACCGTCTCCACCGCGGGCGTCGTCCCGGGGATCGAGGCCCTCGCGAAGCGGAAGCGCCTCCCGAACCTGGCGGTCTCGCTCACCGCCGCCGACGACGCCACGCGCTCGCGCCTGATGCCGGTGAACCGGACCTGGCCGATCGAGTCCCTCTTCGCCTCGCTGGCGCGCTGGCCGCTCCCCGCGGGACGGCGGATCACGTTCGAGGTCGCCCTCGTCTCGGGGGAGAACGACTCGGACGAGGACGCGCGGAAGCTGGCGCGGCTCGTGGCCCGGGTCCCGTCGAAGGTCAACCTGATCCCGCTGAACGAGTCCCCGGAGTGGCTCCCGTCCCTGCGCCGGCCCGCCGAGGAGCGGATCGACGCGTTCGCGCGCGTCCTCGTCGCCGCGGGGGTCCCGGTGACGGTGCGGCGCTCGAAGGGGCTCGGGGCCGCGGCCGCCTGCGGCCAGCTGAAAGGGCGGCAGGAGCGGCGCTGAGGGGCGCTCCGGCGAGGGCGCCCGGTCCGTGCCCGCCCTACTGCCTCGGCCCCGTGCCGTCGGGGCTCCGCTGGTCCTTCAGCCGATCGAGGAGCTGGGCCGCCGCGGCCTCGAGCGCCTTCGCGGCCGCCTCCTCGGCCCGGGACGAGTCGCGGACGATCGAGCGCTCGCTCCGCCCCTCGCCCCGGACGTCGATGAACCCCCGCGGCTGGCGGCCGTCCGGGTCGATCAGCTCGACCCGGACCTCGGACGTCGCCTCCCACCAGTACTCGGCGCTCGGCTCGGAGGCGGCCGAGCGGGCGGCGGCCTCCCCCGCGGGCCTCTGGCGCTCGAGCCGCTCCACGCTGGCGACCGGCTTGACCTCCACGCGCAGGAGCGTCGAGGGTCTCCACCCCGCCTTCATCTCCGGTGCCTGGCGCGGCGCCCGCCCGGCCTCCCCCTTGCCGAGGCCGGGGGCGCCGCCCGGGACCTCGTCGATCGTGATCGGCACGCCCCGGTACTCCGATCGCTCCCTCAGCGCGCGAACGAACCGGTCCGTCTCGTTGCGGGTCCCGAGGACCTCGACGACGGACACGGCCCCCTTCGAGGGCTCCGCCGGGGCGACGTCCGACGTGGCGCAGCCCGTCGCGGCGACCGCGACGAGGACGGGGAGGACGCCGGACAGTGCCACGGGGCGCGACGGGTTCATGCGGTCCTCCGACGCCGGGCGGCGGGGCTCCCGGCGGGTCCTCCTCATTATCCGCGCGGCGGGGCGCCCGTCCCCTTTTTTCGCACGCCGCGCATCCCGGAGGGGACCGGATCCGTATCCTCCCCGGATGGTGCGTCCTCCCGCCGTCGTCGTCGCCCTCGTCCTCCTCGCCGCTCTCCTCGCCGGAGCGGGCCTCCTCGCGCAGCCCCCGGCGCCGGCCGGGACGGGGGACCTCCTCCTCGCGCTCCGGAAGCTGCTCGTGGTCGGCAACGTCCTCTACGTCGCGGCGCACCCCGACGACGAGAACACGGCGATGCTGGCGTACCTCTCTCGCGGCCGGCTCGTGAGGGCGGGGTACCTCGCGATGACGCGGGGGGACGGGGGGCAGAACCTCATCGGCCCCGAGACCGGGGAGCGGATGGGCGTCCTGAGGACGCAGGAGCTCCTGGCGGCCCGGCGCGTCGACCGCGCCGAGCAGCTCTTCACGCGCGCCGTCGACTTCGGCTACTCGAAGTCGCCCGAGGAGACGCTCTCGATCTGGGGGAAGGAGGCGGTCCTCTCGGACGTCGTCCGCGCGTACCGGGCGTTCCGGCCGGACGTCGTCGTCACCCGCTTCCCGACGAACGGCGACGGCGGGCACGGTCACCACACCGCCTCGGCGATCCTCGCGGGCGAGGCGTTCGCGGCGTCCGGGGACCCGTCGCGGTTCCCCGAGCAGCTGACCCCGGCGGGCGGGGGCCTGACGCCGTGGAAGCCGCGGCGGCTCTTCTGGAACGCGTGGCGCGTGAAGCCGGAGGAGCGCGACCCGAAGCTGCCTCGCCTGCTGACCGTCGACCTCGGGGCCTTCAACCCGTTCCTCGGCCGGTCGTACGCCGAGATCGCCGCCGAGAGCCGGACGTTCCACAAGAGCCAGGGCTTCGGCGCGGCCGAGCGGCGGGGGACCGTCCCGAACTACCTCGAGCTCGTCGCGGGCGACGCGCCGGGCGCCGACTTCCTGGAGGGGGTCGACCTGACCTGGGGGCGCGTTCCGGGGAGCGCTTCGCTCCGGGCGACGCTGGAGGAGGCCGTCCGCTCGTTCAGGCCCGAGAGGCCGCACGAGGTGGTGCCGGTCCTCCTGAAGGCGCACCGGCAGGTGGCCGCGCTCGACGCGAGCCCCTGGGTGGACGCCAAGCGGCGCGAGCTCGAGGAGGTGATCCGGGCGGCTTCGGGGATCTGGGTGGAGGCGATCGCGGCCGTCCCCTCCGCCAACCCGGGCGGCGAGGTGAAGGTGACGGCGACGGCCCTCTGCCGCTCTCCGCTCGACGTCTCGCTCGAGCGCCTCGACCTCCCGTTCGCCGTCGCGCCCGGCCCCGCCCCGGCGAAGCTCGTCCAGAACGAGCCGCTGAAGCACGAGGCCGTCCTCGCCCTCCCGGAGACGCTCGAGGAGACGCACCCGTACTGGCTCGTGGAGCCACCGTCGCGCGGCCTCTTCACGGTGGAGGATCCCCGCCGGGTCGGCCTCGCCGAGAACCCCGACGCCCTCGTCGCCTCCTTCACCCTCACGGTCGGCGGCGAACGGCTCCTCCTGACGTCTCCCGTCCGGTACCGGTGGACCGACCCCGTGCAGGGGGAACGGTACCGGCCCCTCGAGGTCCTGCCGAAGCTGACGCTCCACCTCGAGGACCGGGTCTCCCTCTTCCGCGACGCCTCGCCGAGGGAGGTCCGCGTCGTGGCCCGCGCCGGGAGGAAGGGGGTCTCGGGGAGCGTCCGCCTCTCCGTCCCCGACGGGTGGACGGCGTCCGCGCCGCAGCAGGTCTCCTTCGGCGAGGAGGGCGAGGAGAAGGTCCTCTCCTTCCGGGTCACGCCGCCCGCGGGTCCGTCGGCCGGGTCCGCCCGCGCCGAGGCGACGGTGGAGGGGCGCACCTTCTCTCACGACCTCGTCCGGGTCGACTACCCGCACGTCCCCGTCCAGACGCTCACGCCGCCGGCCGAGGTCCGGCTCGTGCGGGCCGACGTCGCCACGCGGGGCGGCTCCGTCGGCTACGTCGCCGGCCCCGGCGACGAGGTCCCCGAGGCGCTCCGGCAGATGGGGTACCGCGTCACGCTCCTGACCGACGAGGACCTCGAGGGAGACCTCTCCGGCTACGACGCCGTCGTGACGGGCGTCAGGGCCTACAACACGCGGCCGCGCCTGAAGGCGCTCCAGGAGCGCCTCCTCGACTACGTGGCGGCCGGCGGCACGCTCGTCGTCCAGTACAGCACGAGCCAGGACCTCGTCACCGACCGGCTCGGGCCGTACCCCCTGAAGCTGTCGCGCGAGCGCGTCACGGTCGAGGAGGCGCCGGTGACGCTCCTCCTCCCGGAGCACCCCCTGTCGACGAGGCCGAACCGGATCACGCCCGCCGACTTCGACGGCTGGGTCCAGGAGCGCGGGCTCTACTTCCCGGGCACGTGGGACCCGAGGTACGAGGCGCCGTTCGCCACGAGCGACCCGGGCGAGCCGGCCCGGCCCGGGGGCCTCCTCTTCGCCCGGCACGGCAAGGGGGCCTTCGTCTACACCGGCTACGCCTTCTTCCGGCAGCTGCCGGCCGGCGTGCCGGGCGCCTACCGGCTCTTCGCCAACCTCGTCTCGGCCGGGGCGTCGAGGTGACGGGAGGGCCGCCCGTCCGCCCGCAGCCCGACGGCGAGGAGCCGCCGCCGGTCCTCGGGAGCTGGAAGCGGCTCTACGCCGCGGTCCTCCTCTTCCTCGCGGCGCAGGTCGTCCTCTACTGGGCCCTCACGAGGGCGTTCCGTTGACCCTCCTCGACTGGGCGGTCCTCGTCTCGGCCCTGGCGTTCATCGTCGGCTACGGCGCCGTCAAGACCCGGCGGCAGGGGGACCTCTCCTCGTTCGTCCTGGCGGGCCGGCGGACGCCCTGGCCGCTCGTGGCGCTCTCGGTCATGGCCACGCAGGCCAGCGCGATCACCTTCCTGACGACGCCCGGGCAGGCGTACGCCGACGGCATGCGCTTCGTCCAGTTCTACTTCGGCCTGCCCCTGGCGATGGTCGTCCTCTGCGTGACGGCGGTCCCGGCCTTCCACGGCATGAAGGTCTTCACGGCGTACGAGTACCTCGAGGGGCGCTTCGACCTGAAGACGCGCGCGCTGGCGGCCTCGCTCTTCCTCCTGCAGCGGGGGCTGGCGACCGGGCTGACCATCTTCGCCCCCGCGCTCGTCCTGTCGGTCCTCCTCGGCTGGCCGATCCCGGTGACGACGTCGCTGATCGGGGGCCTCGTCGTCGTCTACACGGCCACGGGCGGGGCGCGCGCGGTGACCGTGACGCAGCTCCACCAGATGACGGTGATCCTCTTCGGGATGGGGCTGGCGTTCGTGGCGGTGATGCGCCTCCTGCCGGACGACCTCTCCTTCCTCGACGCGGTGGCGGCGGCCGGCGTGACGGGGCGGCTGAACGTCGTCGACCTCTCCTTCGACTGGGACAACCGCTACAACCTCTGGTCCGGGCTGATCGGCGGGACGTTCCTGGCCCTCTCCTACTTCGGGACGGACCAGTCGCAGGTGGGGCGCTACCTGACCGGCAGCTCGGTGACGCAGAGCCGGCTCGGCCTCCTCTTCAACGGGATGGCCAAGGTGCCGATGCAGTTCGGCATCCTCCTCGTCGGGGCGATGGTCTGGGTCGTCCACCTCTTCGTCCTGCCGCCGGTCTGGTTCAACCCGGTGGAGGCCTCGCGCCTGGCGAACGGGCCCCGGGCGCCCGAGCTCTCCCGTCTGGAGGGGGAGCACAGGGCCGCGTTCGAGGCGCGCCGCGGGGCGGTCACGCGCTACCTCGAGGCCCGGCGGACGGGGGACCCCACGGCCGAGGCGGCGGCGCGCGAGGGGGTCCGCGAGGCCTCCCGGGCGGTGGCCGACGCCCGGACCCGGACGGCAGCCCTCGTCCGTGAGGGGGTCCCGGGCGCCGACGGCAAGGACGTCAACTACGTCTTCCTCCGGTTCGTCCTCGACACGCTTCCGAAGGGGGTCGTCGGCCTCGTCCTGGCGGCGGTCTTCTGCGCGGCGATGTCCTCGGCGGCGGGGGAGCTGTCGGCGCTGGCGACGACCTCCGTCGTCGACGTCTACCGGCGGTTCGTGAGGGCCGGCGAAGGGGACCGGCACTACGTCACCGTGCTCAGGGTCGCCACCGCCTTCTGGGGGCTCGTGGCGATCGGGTTCGCCCAGTACGCCAACCGGCTCGGCACGCTCGTGGAGGCGGTGAACGTCCTCGGGTCGCTCTTCTACGGGACGGTCCTCGGGATCTTCCTCGTGGCCTTCTACCTTCCCCGCGTGGGCGGCACGGCGGTCTTCCGCGCGGCCCTCGCCGGCGAGGCCCTGGTGATCGCCCTGTTCGCCTTCACGAAGGTCGCCTTCCTCTGGCTGAACGTGGCGGGGTGCCTCTTCGTCGTGGCGCTGGCCGCCGCGGGGCAGGCCCTCCAGGACCGCGGCGGCGTCCGGGGGCCGGAGCCGCCCCCGGCCCGGGGGTGACGGGCGGGCGCCGCCCGGCGCCCGCCCGCGCGCGCTACTTCTTCGCCTTCCACTCGGCCAGGAGCTTCTCCAGCTCGGCCGTGTCGGGCTTCTGCGCCGAGGCCCTGGCGACCTGGACGGCCTTCTCGCCCGTGGCGATCGCCTCCTTCGTCTTCCCCTGGTCCGCGAGGATCCTCGCCTTCAGCGAGAGGTTCGACCAGTTCTCCTGGACGGCGATCGACCTGTCGGCCCAGGCCGCCGCGTCGTCCAGGGACGCCTTCGACTCCCAGGCCCAGCGCGCCGCGCGCAGCGGCGTCCGCCAGGCCTCGGCGGAGGCCTTCTCGACCTCCTTCTTGGCCAGCTCCATCGCCTTCGCCTTCGTCTCCGTTCCGACGAAGACGGGGACGTAGACCTTCTCCCAGTGGAACGCGAGCTGCGCCGAGTCGGCCCCGACTGCGGGGAAGGAGATCTCGAAGGTCTCCTTGTGGGCCGCCTCCTGGGGCGCGACCTTCACGCGGAGGGCGTCCTTGGCGGCGTCGTACTCGGTCTCCCACCAGAGCTTCGTGTCCTTGTTGAAGGCGACGGTCCACTCGGTCTTCCCGGGGAAGGTCACGATGGAGTAGGTCCCGGCCGCGAGCTTCTGGCCGTTGACCGTGACGTCGTCGGAGAAGGTGATCGTCGTCGCCTCGTTGGCGCCGGTCCTCCACGGCTTGTCGTACGGGACGAGGCCGCCCCAGATCACGCGCCCCTTCACGCTCGGCCGGCTGTAGCTGACGCCGACGTCGGTGAGGCCGATCGTCTGCGAGACGCTCGCCTTCGGGCTGGGCCGCGGGGCCTGGAACTGGGCCGCGGCCGGAAGGGCGGCGGCCAGAGCGGCGCAGAGGGCGGCGCCGCGGGAGAGAGCACGTCGAGTCATCGGGGTCTCCTTTCTCGGGGGCTACGCTGGAATCGTCCGTCCCGGATGCAGACGGGGCGCTTTATACACCGCGGGCGGGCCCCGGGACGGAACGGGCCCCGGCGATCTCGCCGGGGCCCGGGAAGCTGCTCGGGAGGCGGGGACGAGGCCCGCGCCGGAGAGGGTGCAGGGGGAACCGGTTTCCGGCCGCGCCGGCACGCGCGGCGGGGTTCCCCCTGCGACCGCGGCTACCGGGCGACGTCGACGAGCGCGCGGCCCGCCACGCCCATCGGCGCCAGGCCCAGGAGGCGGACCTCGGCCGAGAGCGGCCCCGCCGCCCCGGCCAGGTCGGCCGCGGGGATCCTGAGGGCCAGCTCCGCGGTCCCCTCGGGGAGGTCCTGCGTCAGCTCGCCCCAGGCGACCCCGGGGCGGCTGCCGTCGGCGGCAGCCCCGCCGCCGACCAGGACGTCGAGACGGTACGTGCCGGCCTCGCGGACCCGCGCCGTCGCGGTGACGACGAGGTCGCCGCCCGCGAGACGCGCCGTCACGGACCGGGCCAGGAGGCGCGCGGCGCCCCTCTCGGCGACGAACCCGGAGGAGCCGGTCCGGGCGAACGCGCGGCCGTCCCGGTCCTCGCCCTCGGCGTCGACGCGGACGGTCCAGCCGCCGGGAGCCTGGGGGAGGTCGGCCACGGTGGCGGCGTAGTGCCCGTCGGCGGCCGCCCCGTCGCCGTGCGCCCCGTCGTCCAGGAGCGCGACCGGGGAGAGAGCGACACCCCCCTCGGGCGCCAGCCGGGCCAGGACCGTCGCGCCCGTCAGCGCCCCGCTCCCGTCGCGCAGGCGGGCGTGGACGGTGACCGGCTCGCCGGGCTGGCGCGACAGCGGCCCGGCCCACGACGTCAGGACGAGCGGGCTCTCGGGCTCGGCGGCGACCACGGTGAACGCCGCCTCGTCGCCGCGGGCGACGAGCTCGAGCTGGTACCGGCCCGCCTCGGAGTCGGCCACGTGGAGGACCTCGTTCTTCCCCGGGACGGAGGGGAGCCCGAGGTCCTCGCCGCCGAAGTCCTCGATGGCGAACCGCCGCAGGGCGGCGTTGGGGGCGCGCTCCTGGCCGCGCTCGAGCGCGGCGCCCGAGGGCGCGCGGAGCGTCGAGTCGACCGCGGGGCCGCCGGACGGGGCCGCCTGGGCCGCGGCGCCCGCCCCCTTCCCGGCGCGCACCGGGAGAGTCCAGACGAGGAGGCTCCCGGAGCCGGTTGCGGGGATCTCGAGGGCGGCCTTCCCGGAGACCGGGACGACCGTCCTCACGAAGGCGCGCGACTCGTGCGGCGGGGCGTCGGCGGCCGGCGGCGCGATCGACTCGCCCGGCGCGAAGGGGCCGGTCGCCACCGTCCGCTCGGCGGCCAGCGCGAGGGGGGAGGCGGCGAGGAGGGCGAGGGCGAGCGTCGTCTTCATCGTCGTCTCTCCTCAGAAGTCGGTCGCCAGGGAGTCGCCGATCTTCCGGTAGTCGTTCCGCCGGTTGTGGTGGTGGTTGGCGGCGGTGGTGAACCAGACGGTCCCCGCCCCCTGCGCGCTGTACTGCGAGACCATCCCGTCGTCCTCGCCCGGCATCCCGGCGACTCCGGAGAGCGTCGCCAGGCCGTAGTCCTCGGAGTGGGCGAAGTCGTTCCAGAGGCCGGTGCCCGCGATGTTGTAGTACGACCGCGGCAGGGAAGGCCGTCCCGACGTCCCCTTCAGGTAGTACTGGTTGTAGTAGGCCATCGAGCTGGTCGTGCAGTTCCTCGTCGAGGCGTTGTTCTGCCCGACGAGGTCGACGAGCCAGCCGGTCAGCCAGGAGCCGGAGAGGGTCCCGGCCAGGTTCGCGGCCTCGGAGCCCTTGTTGGGCGGGGCGATCGCGTTGACCCAGCGGATCCGGTTGAGGATCGGCTGGTAGCGCGAGTCGTACGTCGGGTTCGAGAGCATCCAGCGCATCACGACGCCGCCGAAGGAGTGGGTCTCGACGACGATGTCGTCGATCCCGTTGGCGTTCATCCAGGTCGTGATCTGCCCGGCGACCTGCCCGGCGGCCGTCCACATGGCCTGGGTGCCGTCGTAGTGGCAGACGAGATACGGGATCGCGTACCCCTTCGTCGTCGCCCGGATCATGTCGGTGCCCCAGTAGGCGTTCGCCGTGCTCTGGTTGGCCAGGTCCGCGCCCCCCTTGCCGTGGACGAAGACCACCCCGGTCCGGGCGGAGGCCGGGGCGGCCGCCAGGAGAAGGGCCGCGGCCGCGAGCGATCCGAGGACACGATTGAAACTCGTCATGGTCACCTCCGTTCCCGCTGAGCCGCGACTCATTCAAGACCGGTGCCGGGGCGTGACGCCCGTCACAGGGGCGCGTATACGCCGCTCGCGGACGCGTTTACGCGCGAGATCGGCACCGAGAGCTCCCGTTCTTCCCGGTTGCCGGGGTCGTCCGCTGACCCTCCGGAGGGCGGCGGATCCGAGTCGGACCCGACGTTCGTTCCCCGGAGCTCCGGCCAGGCGGGCGGCGAGGTCGCCCGGGCTGCCCGCGGGGTTGACCGGCCGCCCGGGCGTTCCTATGCTCCGGCCTTCCCCGACCAGACCGCCGATTCCGGGACGGGAGAAGGAGAGTGCCCCATGAAGAGAATCCTCACGACCACCCTCGCGCTCGCCGCCGCGTTCGCGCTCGCGGCCGGGCCCGCTGCGGCCTGCGGAGACAAGAAGGACGCCACCGCCAAGAAGGACTCCTGCTGCGCCAAGGGCGAGAAGACCGCGGCGAAGGGGGACCACTGCGCCGCGCCGAAGGCCGCCGAGAAGGCCACCGACAAGGACGCCAAGCCGGCCGCAGCCGACGCGAAGGCGCCTGCCTCCGACAAGAAGGGCTGAGCCCCCTCCGGGCGAGGCGGCCCGGCGGGGCCGCCTCGCGAGGAGGTCCCGGCATGCCGCGCACGAAGCTCCTCGCCGCGCTCCTCCCGTTCGCCCTGGTCCTCGCCCTGCCGCTCGCCGGGGCGCCCCGGCCCTCCCTCAACGCCTACTTCCAGTCGACGCTGAAGGACGCGGCCTACCAGCAGAAGGTCTTCGGGAAGGTGGCCGCGGCCTGGGTCGCGCCGCCCGCGACGTCCTTCCCGAAACCGAAGTCCAAGACCGTCGTCCAGGCTGTGATCACGAAGGCCGGGAAGCTCGGCTCGGCCGAGGTGACGAAGACCTCCGGCTCGAAGGCCTGGGACGAGGCGGCGCTCTCGGCGGTCAGGAAGGGCGCCCCCTTCGACCCCCTCCCGCCGGGCTACGGCTACCCGACGCTCGAGGTCCACTTCCACGTGAGCCTGGAGCCGTAGCACCCTTCCCCAGCTTCTTCAGGAGGGCGATCGCCGCCTCCCGCTCGGACGGGTCGAGCGCGGCCACCGCGCGCTCCACCGCGGCCGCGTGGGCGGGGAAGTGCCGCGCGATCGTCGCGCGCCCCTCGGGCGTGAGGGCGACGGTCCTCACGCGGCGGTCCGCCCCCGGGGAGCGGACCACGAGACCCTCCCGCTCGAGCCGGTCCACGACGTAGGTCGCCGCCCCGCCGGCCAGGAGGACCACCCAGAGCTCAAGCGCGAGCGCGGGAGTCGTCCAACGGGGAACCGGCCGCCTCAGGAGGCGACGACGCCGAACCGCCGGCCCACGGCGACGAAGGCGTCGACGGCCTCGTCCAGGTCCGCCGTCTCGTGGACCGCGGAGATCTGGCAGCGGAGGCGGGCCTGGCCGTGGGGGACGACCGGGTACCCGAAGCCGGAGACGTACACCCCCTTCTCGAACAGCGCGGCCGACATCGCGAGCGCCCGTGCGGTGTCGCCGACGATGACCGGCACGATCGGGTGGATCCCGTGCGGGATCGAGAAGCCGGCCTCCGTCATCCGCCGCCGGAAGTGGAGCGCGTTGGCCTGGAGCTTGCGGACGGGGGCGGGGTCCTCCATCAGCATCCGGAACGCCTCGAGGGAGGCGGCGGCGACGGCCGGGGGGAGCGAGTTGGAGAAGAGCGTCGTGCGCGAGCGCTGACGGAGGAGGTCGACGAGCGGCGCGGGGCCCGTCGTGAAGCCGCCCGCGGCCGAGCCCATCGCCTTGCCCAGGGTGCTCGTGAAGACGGGCACCTGGTCCATGAGGCCGAGGTGCTCGGCGGTCCCGCGCCCGGTGGGCCCCAGGACTCCGGTGGCGTGCGAGTCGTCCACCACGAGCGTGGCGTCGTACCGCCGGCAGAGCCCCACCAGCTCGGCGAGGGGCCCCACCTCGCCTTCCATCGAGAAGACGCCGTCCGTGATCAGCAGCCGCCGCCGGCAGGAGGCCGCGTCCTGCAGCGCCTTCTCGACCCCAGCGAGGTCCCCGTGCGGCGTGATGAAGCGCCGGGCCTTGCAGAGCCTCACCCCGTCGATGATGGAGGCGTGGTTCAGCCCGTCGGTCAGGAGGGCGTCCTCCTCGCCGAGGAGGGGCTGGAAGAGCCCTTCGTTGGCGTTCCAGCAGGACATGTAGAGGATGGCGTCCTCGGTCCCGAAGAACCGGGCGATGGTCCGCTCCAGCTCCTTGTGGAGCTCCTGCGTCCCGCAGATGAACCGGACCGACCCGAGCCCGTTGCCCCACCGGGCGAGCCCCTGGCGAGCCGCCTCGAGGACCCGCGGGTGGTTGGCGAAGCCGAGGTAGTTGTTGGACGTCAGCATCAGCACCTCGCGTCCGTCCACGCGGACGCGGGCGCCGGTCGGCCCCTCCAGGACGCGCTCGGTCTTGTAGGTGCGCGCCGCCTTGAGGCCCTCGATCTCGGACCGGCAGAAATCGACCAGGCTCGTCGTCATGCGGGCGAGGTTACCAGGGGCGAAGGGGGCGAGGAGGCTACCGCTTGCGGGCCGGCTTCCTGGGGGCGGCCTTCGCCGGGGCCGGTTTCCTGGGGGCGGCCTTCCGGGGGGCGGGCTTCCGGGGAGCTGGCTTCTTGGGGGCGGGCTTCCGTGCGGCCGGCTTGCCCGCGGGCTTCTTCGCTCCCTTGGGCGCAGCCTGGACGCGCGCCTTCTCGCGCTGCCGGATCAGGGCCAGCTTCTGACGGACCGCCTCGTCGACGCGGCTCGCCGGGACCCACTCCTCGTCCGGGTGGAGGTCGGAGGGCTGGAAGACGACGATCCGGTAGCCGTCGGGGTCGAGGATCTCGGCCGAGCGGCCCGTGAACTCCTCGACGGGGCCCCGGGTCACGGTCACGCCGCGCTCCTTCAGCGTCGTCAGGGTGGCCTCCAGGGTGGCCGTCGAGAGGACGATCGCCACCTGGTTGCGCGACGAGACCTCGCCGGGGCGCAGGGGCGTCAGCTTCAGGAGGATCGGGCCGGGGCCGAACTCGACCCAGTCGGACTCGAAGCTCCCCTCCTCGGGGAGGCCGAGCGTCTCGCCGTAGAACCGCCGGGAGCGTGCGAAATCACTGACGGCCACGTAGACGCGGCGCAGCGCCTGGAACATCTCGTACCTCCGCGACCGCCCCGGGGAGGGACGGCGGTCTCGACGACCCCTGTTCTCGGGAGCCCCGGCACCTCGCCCCGTGCCAGACGGGAGGATGCGCGATCTCGGCGGCACCGTCGGCCGTTTCGGGAACGGGGGTCGACCGGTGGTCTCCCTGGGAACTGGATATTATCCGGAAGTAGTCGTCTTTTCAACGACTTTCGGACGAGGGCGGGGGGCTCGCGACCCAGAGGGTCCCGGACGGACCCGTCTCGCGCTTCCAGATGGGCGCTCGGAGCTTGATCAGCTCGATCCCGTCGCGGCACGCCGCGAACGCCTCCTCCCGGTGCGGGGCCGACGCGACCACGACGACCGCGACGTCCCCCACCCCGAGCGCCCCGAGCCGGTGCCGGACCAGGAGGCGGGCTCCGGGGCGGCTCCCTGCGACCTCCGCGCAGATCCGCGCGAACTCCATCTCGGCCATCGGCTCGTAGGCCTCGTACTCCACCCGATCGACCGGCCGGCCCTCGTTGTGGTCGCGTACGACGCCGACGAAGGCCGCCAGCCCGCCGTCCGAGTCCCGGCGCGCCTCGAGCAGGAGGACACCCGGGTCGATGGGGTCCCTCGTCAGGAAGCTCACGCGAGGATCATACTGGCGTGGTGGCGGGCGGCAGAGCGCGCGTCCTTTCCGTCTGGGCCCTGAAGGGGGGCGTCGGCAAGACGACGACCGCGGTGAACCTGGCGGCGGCGGCCGCCCGGGCCGGCCGGAACGTCCTCCTCGTCGACGCGGACCCGCAGGGGAGCGTCTCGGCCGCGCTGGGGGTCCTGCCGGAGGCGGGCCTCGACGCCTGGCTCTCGGGGGCGAAGGGCTTCGAGGAGGTGGTCCTCGCCGCGGCGCGCCCGGGCCTGGACGTGGTCGGCTCCGGCGACCACCTCCTGCGGGTGGAGGAGGCGCTCCGCGAGAAGGGACCCGAGAAACGGAGGGGCCGGCTCGCCAAGCGGCTCGGGCAGGTCCCCGAGGGACGGTACGACGTCGTCATCCTCGACACGCCTCCCGCCGCGACGCTCCTCCTCGAGAACGCGCTCGAGGCTTCCGGGGAGGTCCTCCTGCCGGCCAAGCTGGACCCCCTCTCGGTCCCGGCCCTGGAGCGGAGCCGCCGGTACCTCGCGGAGCTTCCGGCGCGCCCCGACAGGCCCCGGAAGGTCCTCGGCGTCCTCCCCACGTTCCACGACCTGCGGACCCGCGTCCCCGAGGAGGTCCTCGAGGACCTGAGGCGGCGCTTCCGCAAGGTCCTCTCCCCGATCCGGGTCAACTCGGACCTGGCCGTGGCGCCGTCCCTGGGCCAGACGATCTTCGACTGGGACCCCTGGTGCCGCGGGGCGGTCGACTACGCCCTCCTGGCCGAGGAGCTCGGGCTGGCCTGAAGGGCCGGGGTCAGCCCCCGGCCAGGGGAGGGAGGACCGCGACCTCGTCGTGCGGGCGGACCTCCTCCGCGTCGGAGACGACGGCCAGGTTCACGGCGACGAGGGCCTGCCGGCCGAGCCGCTCGAAGGCCGGGTGGGCGGCCCGGAGCGCCGCTCGCAGGGCGCCGACGGTCACGGGCCCCCCGGCCGGGGCCTCCACCTCGACCGCGAAGCGGGGCCCGAGCTCTTCCTGGAGGGAGGCGAAGAGGAGGACCTCGATGCGCACCGCGGGCGGATGATACGGTCGGGGAGGCCCTCGGGCCGAGGAGGCGAGATGACCGGGATCGCGGGGCGGCTTTCGGGGAGACGGGCGCTGGTGACGGGAGCCAACCGGGGGATCGGGCGCGCCGTCGCGCTCCGCCTCGCGGGCGAGGGGGCGCACGTGGCGGTCGGAGCCCGTGACGAGGCGGACGCCGCCCGGCTCGCCGAGGAGATCGTCCGCGCCGGCGGGAGCGCCGTGCCCGTGCGGCTCGACGTCACCGACGCCGCCTCGGTGGCGACCGGGGTCGAGAGGGCGGCACGGCCCGACCGCCGGATCGACCTCCTCGTGAACAACGCGGGCCTCACCCGCCCGTCCCCGCTGGACGGGGACGAGCGGTCGGACGAGGCCTTCGCCGAGGTCCTCGAGGTGAACCTCGTCGGCACGTGGCGGGTCTGCCGGGCGGCCCTGCCGTTCCTGGCCCCCGGCGGGCGCGTGGTGAACTTCTCGTCGGTGACCGGGAGGTTCGGCGTCGCGGGGATGTCGGGGTACTGCGCCGCCAAGACCGGGATGATCGGCTTCACCCGCGCGCTCGCCCTGGAGCTTTCGCCGAGGCGGATCACGGTCAACGCCCTCTGCCCGGGCTGGGTGGACACCGACACGGGCCGGGAGGGGATCCGCCGGATCGCCCGCCAGCAGGGGATCGGAGAGGAGGAGGCCTTCGCCCTCTGCGGGAGGATGGCCCCGCTCGGGGAGGTCCTCGTCCCGGAGGAGGTCGCGGGCCTGGTGGCGTACCTGGCCTCCGAGGAGGCCCGGAACGTGACCGGGCAGGCGATCGTCATCGACGGTGGGCAGGTGATGCCCTGATCCGGGCCGTCTTCCTCGACGTGGGGAACACGCTCCTGTCGTGCGACCCCCCGGTGGCGCGGGTCTACGCCCGCTCGTTCGCCCGGCACGGCCTGGCGGCGCCCGACGACGAGGTCCGCCGGGCGCTCGGGGCCACCTGGTCCGAGGTGGCCCGGGCGTTCCTCTCGGGCGAGGAGCGCTGGGGCGGGCCGGGGGGGGAGGAGGGCTTCTGGCGCCGGTTCGTCTCGGCGGTCTTCCGCCGCTCCGGCGGCGGCGAGCTGCCGGACGGGCTCCTCGAGGAGCTCGTGGCGCACTTCGCCGACGAGCGGAACTGGGCCGTCTTCCCCGAGGTGGAGGAGTCGCTCCGGGCCCTGAAGGCTCGCGGCCTGCGCCTTTCGGTCGTCAGCAACTGGGACTCGACGCTCCCGTCCCTCCTTTCGCGGCTCGGCCTCGACCGGCACTTCGACGAGGTGGTCGTCTCGGCCCTCGTCGGGGCCTCGAAGCCGGGGCCGGCCATCTTCGAGGAGGCGCTCCGGAGGGCGGGCGTGGCGCCTGGCGAGGCGCTCCACGTCGGCGACAGCCTCCTCGAGGACTACCACGGGGCCCGCGCGGCCGGGCTCCTCTCCCTCCTCCTCGACCGCGACGGGACGGCGCCCGAGGGAGTGGAGTCGATCCCCTCCCTCGCCTCGCTCGCCGGGCGGCTCGACGGCGCGGCGCGTCCGGGGCTTTGTCCTTGACCGTCCGGGCGGGGCGCCCGGATCATCCGGGCGTCCCGGCCGAAACTGCCCCGGCGAGGAGGAACGGATGTCCCTGCTCCGGACCAAGCCGCTCGACGACCTGATCGCCGAGAGGGGGGACGAGGCCCACGGGCTGAAGAAGACGCTGACCGTCGGCGACCTGGTCGCCCTCGGCATCGGGGCCATCATCGGCGCCGGCATCTTCGCCACGCTCGGGACCGCCACCTCCGGGAGCGGCAGCGGGTACCCCGCCGGTCCGGGGGTGACCGTCTCGATCCTCCTGACGGCCGTGGCGTGCGGCTTCTGCGCCCTCTGCTACGCGGAGTTCGCCAGCCTCGTCCCGGTGGCCGGCTCGGCGTACACCTACAGCTACGCCACGCTCGGCGAGCTGGTGGCCTGGATCATCGGGTGGGACCTGATCCTGGAGTACGCCGTCGGGAACATCGCGGTGGCCATCTCGTGGGCGGCCTACTTCCGGCAGCTCCTCCTCGGGCTCGGCGTCCACGTGCCGGCCTGGATGGCCTCCGACTGGCGCTCGGCGGTCCTGGCGTCGCGGGCCGCGGCCGAGTCGGGGCCCTCGGCCCTGTCGGCCGAGGCGTCCGTCGCCTACCAGGCGTACCTGGACCACCCGACGATCCTCGGCGTCCCGGTCGTCCTGAACCTCCTGGCGGTCGGCATCACGGCCCTCCTGACGTGGCTCCTCGTCCTCGGCGTGAAGGAGTCGGCGCGGTTCAACAACCTCGTCGTCGTCCTGAAGGTCGTGACGCTCCTCTTCTTCATCGGCGTCGGCGCCTTCTTCGTCAAGCCCGAGAACTGGACCCCCTTCTTCCCGGGCGGGGTCCGGGGCGTCTGGACGGGCGCCTCGCTGATCTTCTTCGCCTACATCGGCTTCGACGCGGTCTCCACCGCGGCGGAGGAGTGCAAGGACCCGGCGCGGGACATGCCGCGCGGCATCCTCGGGTCGCTCCTGATCTGCACGGTCCTCTACGTCGTGGCCGCCCTGGTCCTGACGGGGATGATCCCCTTCGGCCACCTGGCCGGCGTGGCGGACCCGCTGGCGCTGGCCCTCTCCTCCGTGGGCCAGGACTGGGCGGCGGGCCTCCTGGCCTTCGGCGCGGTCGTGGCGATGACCTCGGTCCTCCTCGTCTTCCAGCTCGGGCAGCCGCGCATCCTGATGGCGATGTCGCGGGACGGGCTCCTCGGCCCCTGGTTCTCGCGGATCCACCCGCGCTACCGCACCCCGCACCTGACCACGATCGCCACGGGCGTCTTCGTGGCGTTCTTCTCGGCGGTGGCCAACATCGACGTCATCATCGAGCTGACGAACATCGGGACCCTCTTCGCGTTCGTCCTCGTCTGCGCCGGGATCCTGGTGCTCCGCGTCCGCGAGCCCCACCGCCCGCGCGGGTTCCGGGTCCCCTTCGCCCCCGTCACGCCCCTCCTGGGGATCGCGATGTGCGTCTTCCTGATGGCGGGCCTGCCTCTGGCCACCTGGATCCGCTTCGTGGCCTGGCTCGCCGCCGGCCTCGTCGTCTACGCGCTCTACGGGGTCCGGCACAGCCGGCTGGCGCGCTCGGGCGCGGCCCGGTCTTCCTGAACGGCGCGGGCGCAGGCCGCGGAGCGGCCGAGCGGGAACGAACGCGTCCACGAAGAGAGCCCGGCGCGGGCGCGCCGGGGGTCCGGGGGGCGCGCGAAGCCCAGCCCCCCGGGCGGCGAGGCGCTCAGCGCCGTGGGAAACCCGCAAGACGGGTCTCCGTGCGCGTCAGCTAGTTGACGCAGTAGCGGAGGCGCGAGAGGAAGCTCTTGGCCACCGGGTCGCCGGGGTGGAGGCGCAGCGCCTCCTCGAACTCGGCCAGCGACTCGCCGACCATCCCGCGCGCGAAGAGGAGGCGGCCGAGGTTCAGGTAGGGGAAGTGCCGCGACTCGTACCGCTCGGCGCGCTTGGCCTTCTCGAACCAGCCGACCGCCTCGTCCGCCTTCCCCTGCTGGAGCAGGTAGCAGCCGATGTCGTTGTACGGGTTGCCGAACGTCGGGTCGGTGGCGATCGCCAGGCGGCACTCGGCGATCGCCTCGGCGAGCCGGCCCTGCTGCGCGTAGGCCCAGCCGCGGAACGTGTAGCCCTCGGCGGTCTCCTCGACGTCGAGCGAGCGCGTGAAGAGGTCGATCGCCCCCTCGACGTCCCCGGAGAGGAGGATCTCCGTCCCCTCCTCCCACAGCGCCAGCGCGCGCTCACGGCTCTCGCGACCCACGGCCGGAGTCTATGGGCGACGGTCCGGGAGCGGAAGGCCTCCCCGGGACGAGCGAGTCCTGCCCGCCGGGGGCCTCTCCGGGACGGGTCCGTCAGCGGCTCGCGGCGCCTGGCCGTCGCGATCGAGCGTCCGCATCACGAGGGCGAAGCAGCAGGCGGCGAGCGCGAGGAGGAGGAGCCCGGTCCTCAGGTGCCCGAAGACGAGCTGCCCGATCCCGAAGAGGGCCGCGTAGACCAGGACGATCCCGAGGCCCCAGTTCACGAGGGAGAGGGCGCCGCCCGGGATCGGCTCGCGGCCGAGCCCCAGGCGCGAGGAGACGCGGGCCCAGCCGGGGCCGCCCGGCCGGACGCGGCGGTAGAAGGCCTCGAGGACCGCGTCGGGCTCGGGCCGCGTCAGGAACGTCGTCAGGAGCCAGACGGCCGTGGAGACCGCCACGGTCACGAGCATCACCTTCGCCTGGACCGCCAGCGCGTTCGGCGGAGCGCCCGTGGCGGAGGGGAGGGAGAACCAGGCCATCGCGGCGAGCGAGACGACCACCGAGGCGACCATCGCCGAGATCTCGCTCCAGGCGTTCACCCGCCACCAGTACCAGCGCAGGATCAGGACGAGCCCGGTGCCGCTCCCGAGCGCCAGGAGGAAGCGCCAGGCCCCCTCGATCGTCCCGAGGTTCAGCGTGACGGCGATCGACGCCAGGAACAGGCCGACGGTCACCCTGCGGGAGACGGCGACGTAGTGCCTCTCGTCGGCGCCCGGCCGGAGGAACCTCTTGTAGACGTCCCCGACGAGGTAGCTCGCCCCCCAGTTCAGGTGCGTGGCCATCGTGGACATGTAGGCCGCCGCGAAGCCGGCCAGGAGGAACCCCTTCCAGCCCGGAGGGAGGACGTCGACCATCGCCTGCACGTAGGCCGCCTCCAGGTCCCTCTGCCCGTTCACGAGGACGCCCCCGGGGTAGAGGATCACCGTGCAGAGCCCCGTCACGATCCAGGGCCAGGGCCGGAGGGCGTAGTGGGCGACGTTGAAGAAGAGCGTCGCCAGCACCCCGTCGCGCTCGCTCCTGGCCGAGAAGATCCGCTGCGCGACGTAGCCGCCGCCGCCCGGCTCGGCCCCCGGGTACCAGGCGGCCCACCACTGGACGGCGAGGAAGGTCAGCATCGCGATCGCGGGCATCCAGGCGGACCCCAGCGGCGGCAGGACCGAGACGGCGCGGTCGAGCGTGCCGTACCGCGCGCGGAGCCCCATCTCGAGGACCTTCATCCCCCCGAGCGCCTTCACCGCGTAGACGGCCAGGACGACGACGGCCGCCGTCTTGACGACGAGCTGGAGGAGGTCCGTCCAGAGGACGGCCCACATCCCCGCCGCCGCCGAGTAAGCGACGGTGACGGCGAAGCAGATGCCGACCGCCACGACCGGCGAGACGTGGAGCGCGATCCCGAGGATCTTCACCATCGCCAGCGTCACCCAGCCCATGACGATCAGGTTGACCGGGAGCGCGAGGTAGAGGGCGCGGAAGGCGCGCAGGAACGTGGCGGGGCGGCCGCCGTACCTCACCTCGGCGAACTCGACGTCCGTCATCACCCCCGCCCGGCGCCAGAGGCGGGCGTAGAGGAAGACGGTCAGCGTGCCGCTCATCACCATGTTCCACCAGAGCCAGTTGCCGGCCACCCCGTGCTTGGCGACGAGCCCGGTGACGACGAGGGGCGTGTCGGCGGCGAACGTCGTGGCGACCATCGCCGCCCCGGCCAGCCACCAGGGGGCCTTCCGCCCCGCGACGAAGTACTCCGAGAGCGACTCGCCGCCGCGCCGCGTGTAGGCCAGGCCGATGCCGATCGAGAGGGCGAAGTACGCGGCGACGATGGCCCAGTCGAGCAGGGTGAGAGTCATGCGGCGCCCCTCCGCGGGCGGGAGGGGAGTTTAGGGGGAGTCCCCCCCGCCGGGGTCGGCCGGCGGGAGGGGAGGGCGCGGCGCCCCCTCAGGCCTGGGCGAGCCGCGCCACGGCCGGGAAGAGGACGTTGTTCTCGAGGTGGACGTGCTCGTGCACCTCGCGCTCCAGCTCCGACAGGCCGTGGAGGAGGCCCCGGTACGTGTTGCAGGCCACCTCGGGAGGGACGAAGTCGCGGCAGGCGGCCCGGAGCTCGCGCAGGAGGGCCCCGACCGCCTCGTGCTGCCGCTCGAGGGCGGCGACGCCCGTCCCGACGCGCTGGAGCGGGGTCGCCAGCCCGGCGGGCCGGCCCGAGAGGGCGCGGGCCTCCAGCGCGAGGAGGGCCGGGAAGACGACGTCCTCCTCCTCGACGAGGTGCGGCTCCAGCTCGGCGCTCAGGGCGGTGAAGAGCCGGTGCATCGCGGGGACCGCCTCCGCGTCCCGCTCCCCGTGGACGCGGAGGACCTTGTCGGCCATCCCGCCGAGGCGGGGGAGCTCGCGCCAGAGCCAGGCGTGGTACCGGGAGAGGACGTGCCGGACGACCTCGCCGACGGGGGCGTCGGCGAGGGCCGGGACGGTCCCGGCGCCGGCCGAGGCGGCGGCGGAGAGCTCCTCGATCAGCGCGGCGGCGGGGACGCCGTACGCGGCGCAGACGTCGGACAGGCTCCGGCCGCCCCCGCAGCAGAAGTCGATGCCGTGGGCCTGGAAGACCCGGATCGTCGAAGGGTGGGTCGCGGCGACCTCGCCGACGGTGGAGGCGGGCGTCAGCTGCATTCCGCTTCCTCAGTCGGCGTGCCCGGCGGCTGCGTGCGAGTGGCCCTGGGCGTGGACCGCCCCCACGACCCCCTCGACGTAGTGCATCAGGTCGACGTAGGCGGCCACGTACGCGCGCCCGTCGGCCACGCTCTTGCCGGCGGCCTTCTTGGCCTCCGCGGCCTTGTGGAACCGCTCCTTCATGCCGGAGGCGGCGTGCTCGGAGACGAGCCGGGCGAAGTCGTCGATCGAGCCGGCGGCGAGGGCGGCCTCGGTCCTCGTGATGAAGACCGGGAGGTTGCCGCCCGGCTTCAGGCCGGTGTACGGAGCCCCCTCCGTCTCGCGGTGGAGGCGGACGAGCGCGTCGAAGAAGTACGTGTCGGCCAGGTCCCGGGCCTCGCCGCCGAGCTTGCGGACGCCGAGGGCCTTCTGGAAGGCCCGCTTCACCTCGGCCTCCTGCTCGGGCCCGACCCACTTCAGGACGGGGGTCGGGTCGCCCGAGGCGAGCGCGGCCTTGGCGTCGAGGACGACCGGGCCGTCGAGGGAGTCGCAGTGCGCCGCCGCCGGGCGCGGGGCGAGGAGGAGGGCCGAGGCGGCGAGCGCCAGGGCGGCCAGGGGCGAGCGGGTCGAGGTCATCGGGGGGCTCCTTTCGGCCGCGCGGTGCGGCCCGTCTGGGGGGTCCTGGCGCGGCGCGGGGGGCGAGCCAGTCCGTCGAGGAAGAGGTCCGCGACGGCCTCGGGGCCGGCGGAGGAAGGGTCGGATCCGGCGCGGGGCTCGAGCGCGGCGAGCCGGTCGCGGAGGGGGCCGGAGGCGGCGAGGAAGAGGAGGCTCCCGCCCACGAGGAAGTGCGTCAGGAGCGGGTCGGCCGGCCGGAAGGCCCCGGCGGCCCGGCCGTCGTCGAGGACGCGCCGGAAGGCGCCGAAGACCCCGGCGATCTTCCGGAGGACCTCGGGCGGCAGGTGCTCCCCGCCCGAGGCCACCTCGCGGAGGATCAGGCGCGGGAAGTGCGGCGTCCCCCTCGCGGCGCGCCCGACGGTCGCCACGAGCGTCCGGAAGCGCTCCTCGGGCGAGGCGGCCTGCGGCAGCCGCTCGGCCAGGCGCGAGAGGACGCCGTCGAGGACCCGCGAGACGACGGCGGCGTAGAGCTCCTCCTTGCCGCCGACGTGGTAGTAGAGCATCGCCTTGTTGACGCCGGCGCGCGCGGCGACCTCGTCCACGCGGGTCTCGCCGAAGCCCTTCTCCGCGAAGACCTCCGTCGCCGCGGAGAGGATCCGCTCGCGGCCGCCCGCCTCGCCCTCCCGCCCGGGCCTCCCCCGCCGCGCCGCCGTCATGACGACCAACCAGTCAGTTCAACCACACGGTAAAGATAGGCCCGGCCGCTCCCGATGTCAAGACGTCGCGTTCAGGAATGGGCGGCCGTCAGGCCGAGAGGAGGGCGCGCGCGCGGCGGACGAGGGCGACGGCCTCCTCGGGCGTCGTGCCGAGGGCCGACAGGTGCCCCATCTTCCGGCCCGGCCGGGCCGGCCCCTTCCCGTACAGGTGGAGCCTCACCCCGGGGAGCGCCAGGGCCCGCTCGAACGCGGGGGGGCGCTCGCCGTGCCAGAGGTCGCCCAGGAGGTTGACGATGGCGGCGGGGCGGACGACCTCCACCGACCCGAGCGGCAGGCCGCAGACGGCCCGCACGAGCTGCTCGAACTGGCTGGTGGCGCAGGCCAGCTCGGTCGTGTGGAACGTGTTGTGAGGCCGCGGCGCCAGCTCGTTGACGAGGAGCCGCCCGTCGCGCGCCAGGAACAGCTCCACGGCCAGGAGCCCCTCGACCTCGAGGGCGCGGGCGATCCCGGCGCCGAGGGCCACCGCCTCCCGCGCCACCTCGGGCGCCACGGGGCCGGGCAGGACGCTCCAGTCCAGGATCCTCTGCTCGTGGTGGTTGAGCGAGGGGGGGTAGACGGCGGTCTCGCCGCCGGGCGAGCGCGCCACGAGGACCGAGACCTCCGCGACGAGGTCGAGCGCGGCCTCCACGACGCAGGGCCCCCCGCCCGCCTCGCGGAAGGCGTCGGCGGCCCCGGACGGGGAGGCCACGCGCGCCTGCCCGCGCCCGTCGTAGCCCCCGGTCGTCGACTTCACGAAGCAGCCGGGGCCGAGCGCCGCGGAGGCGGTCGCCAGCTCCCCGGCCGTGGAGACGAGACTCCAGGGGCCCACCGGGAACCCGTGGCGCGCCAGCCAGCCCTTCTGCCGCCCGCGGTCCTGGATGACCGAGAGGACCTCCCCCGAGGGCCGGACCGGCGCGTGGCGCGCCGCCGCCGCCAGGCTCGGGAGGCCGACCTTCTCGATCTCGAGGGTGACCACGTCGCACTCGCGGGCCAGCTCGTCGGCGGCCACGGCGTCGTCGAACGCCGCCGTGACGCAGCGCTCGACGAGGAACCGCGCCGCGCAGGCCGGGTCCGGGTCGAGCACGTGGACGCGGTAGCCGAGGGGGCGGGCCGAAAGCGCGATCATCCGCCCCAGCTGCCCCCCGCCGAGGATCCCGATGGTGGCGCCCGGGAGGATCGGCTTCATCCGGGGAGCGTCATCCCCTCGACCTCGCGCCGGCGCGCCTCGCGGTACGCGCGGAGGCGCTCCCGCACCTCCGGGTGGCGCGCGGCGACGATCTGCGCCGCCAGGAGGCCGGCGTTGGCCGCGCCCGGCTTGCCGATCGCCAGGGTCCCGACCGGGACCCCCTTCGGCATCTGGACGATGGACAGGAGGCTGTCGAGGCCGTTCAGGAGGGTGGCGGGGACCGGGACCCCGAGGACGGGGAGGAGCGTCTTGGCGGCGATCATCCCGGGCAGGTGGGCGGCCCCGCCCGCGCCGGCGACGATCACGAGGAGGCCCCGCTCCTCGGCCGAGGCCGCGTAGGCGAACATCGCGTCGGGCGTCCGGTGGGCCGAGACGACGCGGGCCTCGTACGGGACGCCCAGGTCGGCGAGGACCTCGCACGCGGGCTTGAGGACCTCCCAGTCGCTCGCGCTCCCCATGACCACGCCCACCAGGGGCGAGGTCGCCGACGGCGTGCCGGACGGGCTCTCGGCGCTCACCGCGCCAGAGTGGTCACGCGCCGCCGGGATGTCAAGCCGAGCCCCCACGTACGGGCAGCGCCGACGCCCGGAGAGCCCGTACGGGACCCCCGGGCCGCACGCCTCTCGGTCGGGCGGCTCCCGCGGCCGCCGCGCGTTCTCCGGAACCCGCCGCAGGCCAATCCCTCCTCGAGGGGGCCGGGCCGGGCGGCGGGCCTCGGCGGACGATCAGGGCAGCAGGAGGAAGGCCAGGGCGACGACCACCGTCGGCAGAAGGGCCCCGAGGAACAGCTTCACCGGGACGACGCCGTCGGGGAAGTAGCGCGAGAGGAGCGACTGCCCCGCGGGATTCGGGGCGTTCGCGATGACGGTCAGGCCGCCCCCCGTCACCGCCCCCGCGACGACGGCGTACTTCAGCTGGGGCGTGAACCCGGGGACGAGCGAGGCGAGGTAGGTGATGGCGGCGTTGTCGTTGAACGCCGTCAGGACCGTCGCGCCGACGAAGAGCGGGACCTCCTCGAGCCGGGCCAGGACGGGTGCGATCCACCACTGCTGGAGCGTGCCGTGGACGACGAGGCCCGCGAGGAAGAAGCCGACGAGGAGCGCCGGCCGGAGGTTCAGCGGGTTCTGGTGCGGCGCGGTGGCCTGCGTGAAGGCGAGGAAGTAGAGGAAGCCAGCGACGAACAGGGCGGGCGTGTGCGCGTTGAAGACCGTCCAGCCGAGGAAGAGGAGGTGGACGGCGACGATCCAGGCCGGGATGGCGCGCTCCGACGGGCGCTCCGAGGGGTCGGCGAGGCGGGCCGCCTTCCGCCCCTGAAGGTCGGTCAGCTCCTTCCGGAAGAACGCGGCGTAGGCCGACGTCGCGACGAGGATGGCCAGCGCCGCCTTCCAGCCGAAGTTGCGGAGCATGAACGTCAGGCCCCACCCGTACTTGCCGGCCACCATCAGGACGGGAGGGGCGGCGAAGTGGGTGAGCGTCCCGCCGACGGAGACGTTCACGAAGAGGAGCCCGAGCGTCCCGTACTTCAGGCGCGGCGACGGGTCGAGCCGGAACAGGTGCCGGGCCAGGAGGAGCGCGCAGATCGTCATCGCCGCCGGCTCGGTGATGAAGGACCCGAGAAGCGGCCCGACCGTCAGGATCGCGGCCCACCAGGCGAGCGGCGTCCTCCCGCCCAGGCTCGCGAACGCCCCCAGGCAGCGCTCCGCGAAGGCGAGGATCGGCCGCGTCGAGGCGATCGCCATGATGACGACGACGAACATCGGCTCCGTGAAGTGGACGTTCCCGACGTACCCCTCGACCGACGTCCACCCCTTCATCGCGACCGCCGCGAGGACGAGCGGGATCGCCCAGATCCCGAAGACCGCCTCCACCTCGCCGAGGAAGTGGAGCATCTCGACGCGGAAGCTGTGCCCCTCTCCCCCCGTCTCCTTCTCGATCCGGTGCTGGAGCCGGTGGGCCGCCGCCGTGATCCGGGCGGCCGCGAAGGTGTGGAGGATCGCGAGGAGGAAGACGACGCTGGCGACCAGGTTGACCGGGTCCTCCTCGACACGGTGGACGAGGACCTGCCACAGCGTCATGCCGGCCTCGCCCGTGTAGGCGTCGAGCGGGAGGGGGAGCGGCTCCTCCGCCGCCGGCGGGGCCTCTGCCAGGAGGCCCGCGGGGGCGAGGAGGAGCGACCCGGCGAGCAGCCGGAGCCGCCCCGGGAGGTCGCGCGGCGTGCCGAAGGTCATCGCGGGCCGGATTGTGACACCCGGCCGCGGCCGGGGGGCGCGTCAGGGGTCGGCGCCCGGCGGCGGGCCCGCGTCGGGCCGGGGCATCTCGTTCACCTTCGTCCCGGAGAAGAGGGGGACGCCGAGGGCCACGGCGGCGCGCCCGATGGCGTGCCCGGCGAGCGGCGCGGTCAGGAAGACGAAGGCGACGGCGGCCAGGGCGCGCGTCGTCACCCCGAGCTCGCCGAACTCGAGCGCGAGCGCGAGGAAGATGCACATCTTGGCGAGCGTCGAGGCCTTCGACGTGGCCGACATCCGCGTGAGGACGTCCGGCATCCGGAGGAGGCCGATCGCGGCGAGGAGGGCGGTCCCGACGCCGACGAGCAGGAGCGCCGCCACGAGGGCCTCGCGGAGGGTCATCGCGAGCGCTCCAGGTAGCCGGCGAAGGCGACCGTCCCGAGGAACGAGAGGAGGGCGAGGACGATCGCCACGTCGAGGTAGACGGCGTTCCGCGCCGCGATCGCGACCGCCGCGACGACGCTGATGGCGAGGGTGGAGAAGAGGTCGAGCGCGACGACCCGGTCGGCGACCGTCGGCCCCTTCCCCATCCTCACGAGCGTCAGGACGAGGGCGACCCCGAGGAGCGGGAGCCCGGCCCAGAGGGCGGCCTGGGAGAGGAGGCTCACTCGAAGACCTCCTTCACGCGCCTCTCGAAGCCCTCCTTGACCTCCCGGCGGAAGGCCTCGGGGTCGTCGACGTGGAGGGCGTGGACGTACAGCGTCCTCCGGTCGGGGGAGACGTCGAGGCTGAGGGTCCCCGGCGTGAGGGTGATCAGGTTGGCGAGCGTCGCGATCCCCGCGTCGCTCGTCAGGTCGAGCGGCACCGCGACGATGCCCGGCGAGAGCGACGACGCGGGGGAGAGGATGCTCCGCGCCACCGAGGCGTTCGAGAGGAGGACCTCCTTCAGGAAGTAGAGGAACAGACCGACCGCCTTCGGCACCTTCGAGAGGCGGACGCCGCGCCGGCGGGGGAACCGCAGGAGGGCGAGGAGGAGGGCGGAGAGGACCGCCCCCTCGAGGACGTTCCCGAGGGTCACGACGCCCGTCCAGGCGACCCACGCGACCGTGAGGAGGAGGAAGACGCCCGGCACGGCTCAGCCCCCCCCGCCGCGCGCGCCGAGGACGGCGCGGACGTAGAGGTCGGGGTCGAGGAGCTGGGCGGCGGCCGCGTCGGCGAACCGGAAGAGGGCGCCCGCGCCGAGGCCGATCGCGACCGTGATCGCGCCGAGCGCCAGGACCGGCCCGAGGAGCGAGAGCCGCTCGGCGGCGGAGAGCGGCGGGGCGTCGGCCGCCTCCGGCGCCGGCTTCCAGAACCCCTCGGCCCAGATCTTCGTCATCGAGAAGAGGGTCAGGAGGCTCACGACGAGCGCGACGGCGACGATCGTCCCGTGCCCCGCGTCGAGGCCGGCCCTCACGAGGAGGTACTTCGCCCAGAAGCCGGAGAGCGGCGGCAGCCCCGCGAGCGAGAGCGCCGGGACGAGGAACGCGGCGGCCAGGAGCGGCGAGCGGGCGAGGAGGCCGCCGAGGCGGTCGAGCGAGAAGCTCCCCCCGGTCCGCCGCATCACGCCCGCCACCAGGAAGAGGTTCGCCTTCACGACGATGTGGTGGAGGACGTAGAAGACCGTCCCCGCGATCGCGAGGCGCGTCCCGAGGCCGAGGCCCATCAGCATGTAGCCGATCTGGCTGACGATGTGGAAGGAGAGGACCTTCCTCACGTCGGTCTGCGCCATCGCGCCGAGGACGCCGGTGACCATCGTCAGCGCCGCGACGCCGAGGACGAGCGGGCCCGTGAGGCCCGGGTCGCGGTCGAAGACGAGCGTCAGGACGCGGACGAGCGCGTAGACGCCGACCTTCGTCAGGAGCCCCGCGAAGAGCGCGGCGACCGGGACCGGGGGCGTGTGGTAGGAGGCGGGGAGCCAGAAGAAGAGCGGGAAGGCGGCGGCCTTGATCCCGAAGGCGAGGAGGAAGAGCGCCGCGACGACGCTCGTGAGCCCCTGGGGAGGGAGGGCGCGCAGCGCCACGGCCGCGTCCGCCATGTTCAGCGTCCCGACGGAGCCGTAGAGGAGGCCCGCCCCGGCGAGGAAGAGGGCCGAGGAGACGAGGTTGAGGACGACGTACCGGAGGCCTCCCGTCAGCTGCCCGCGCTCGCCTCCGAGCGAGACGAGGACGAACGAGGACATCAGCATGACCTCGAACCAGACGTAGAGGTTGAACAGGTCGCCCGTCAGGAAGGCGCCGGAGACGCCCATGCCGAGGACGTGGACGAGAGGGTGGAAGCCCGCCGTCTCCCGCGCCCGGTCGAGGCCCGAGACGGAGTAGGCCACGACCGCGGCGAGGAGGACCGCCCCCACGACGACCATCGACGCCGCGAACCGGTCGGCCACGAGCGTGATGCCGAACGGCGCCGGCCAGGAGCCCGGCTGGGCGGCGAGGATCGTCCCGTCGAGGGTGGCGGAGAGGAGGGCCACCGAGGCGCCGAGGAGCCCGGCCGCCCCGAGGGCGCTCGCCGCCCGGGCGGCCCGGGGCGCGCGGTGCAGGAGGATCCCCGCGACGGCCGTGGCGAGCGGGACGAGGATCGGGAGGACGAGGAGGACGTTCACGGGCCCTCCTCCAGCATGGCGTCGACGTCGTCCGTCCCCGCTTCCTGGCAGGTCCGCTTCAGGAGGACGAGGGCGAACGCCTGGACGCCGAAGCCGATCACGATGGCCGTCAGGATCAGCGCCTGCGGCAGCGGGTCCGCGGAGGGGTCGGGCGGGGCGAGGGCGCCGGGCGGGACGATCGGCGGGCCCTCCCTCGCGAGGCGGCCGGCGGTGAAGATGAGGAGGTTGGCGGCGTGGCCGAGGAGCGCGAGCCCGAAGACGATCCTCACGGCGCTCCGGCGGAGGAGGAGGTAGGTTCCCGCGGCGTAGAGGACGCCGACGGCGAGGGCGAGGAGGAGCGTCACGCCTCGTCCTCCTCCTGGAGGGTGAAGAGGATCAGGAGGACGATCCCGAGGACCGTCACGTAGACGCCGGTGTCGAAGAGCACCGGCGTGCCGGGCTTGCCGACGACCGGCAGCGCCACGTCGGCCCAGAGGCCGGTCATGAAGGGGCGCCCCGCGGCGAGGCCCGGGAGGCCGGCGGCGAGCGCCGCGAGAAGCCCGCCCCCGACGAGCGCGTGCGGGCTCGCCGGGAGGAGGCGGCGGGCCGAGGCGACGCCGCCCGTCAGGGAGAGGAGGGCGTAGGCCGTCGCCGCGACGAGCCCGCCCACGAAGCCTCCGCCCGGCTCGTTGTGCCCGCGGAAGAGCAGGAAGACGGAGAAGAGGAGGAGGAGCGGGAAGAGGACCCGCGCCGCGGCCGAGAGGATGAGGGACCTCACGGCCGCTCCTCCTCCCGGCGGGCGCCGCCCGGGAGGCGGAGCCTCACGAGCGCGAAGACGCCGAGCGCCGCGACGGCCAGGACGGTGATCTCGCCGAGGGTGTCGAGGCCGCGGAAGTCGACGAGGATGACGTTGACGACGTTCCGCCCCTTCGCGAGCGGCAGGCTCGACGCGGCGAAGAAGCCCGAGAGCCGCGAGCGGAGCGGCTCGGCGTGGACCGCGAGGACGAGGCCCGCCATCACCGCCCCCACGGAGGCGGCGAGGGCCGCGTCGAGCGCGCGCGACCGCGGCGCCGACCGCCTCGAGAGGCGCGGCAGGCGGCGGAGGACCGCGACGAAGAGGAGGACGGAGAGCGTCTCGACGGCGAACTGCGTCATCGAGAGGTCGGGCGCGCCGAAGACGAGGAAGAGGAGGGCGATCCCGTAGCCCGTCACGCCGAGGGCGACCACCGCGGAGAGGCGGGAGCCGGCGAGCACCGTCCCGACCGCCCCCGCCACGACGAGGAGGACGAGGACCGCCTCGATCGGACGGACCGACCGGAGCGCGTCCGGCGCGCCGAGCGGGGCGCGCCAGAGGAGGAGCGTCCCGAGGAGGACGACCGCGGCGGCCGCGACGATCCTCACGTCCTGCCGGAGCGAGCCGGAGGAGAGGACCGCCGCGGTCGCCTTGGCGAGCCTCACGAGGCCGGCGAGACCGTCGCGGTACAGCCGCGCCGGGCCGACCGCGCCGGCGGGCGCGAGGCGGGCGGCCAGGTCGCGGACCCGGCGCCGCGCGAGGTAGATCGCGACGCCGACGACGAGCGTCACGAGGCTCTTGAGGAGGACGAGGTTCAGGCCGTGCCAGAGCTCCAGCCTCACGCCGTAGGGGTGGCCGAGGGCCGAGGAGGCGGCCGCGGAGACGAACGGCGAGATCGGGCCCGAGAGGACGCCGCAGGCGACGCTCCCGAGCCCGAGGAGCGCGGGGCCGGCCCACATCGCGGCCGGCGCCTCGTGCGGCGCCTTCGGCGCCGGGCCGCGCCCGCCGGTGAACGGCCCGAAGCCGACGGTGAGGGCGACGGCGACGAGGAGCATGTTCGAGCCGACGGCGACGGGGACGAGGACGAGCGGAAGCGGCGAAGCGCGGAGCGCCGCGTCGTAGAGGAGCTCCTTCGAGACGAATCCGAGGAGCGGAGGGAGGCCGGCCATCGAGAACGCCGCGGCCATCGCGGCGACGCCCGTCGCCGGGAGGAGCCGCAGGAGGCCGCCGAGACGCGTCACGTCGCGCGTCCCCGCCTCGTGGTCGAGGATCCCGGCGACGAGGAAGAGCGCCGCCTTGTAGAGCGCGTGGGCGAGGAGGAAGACCATCGCCGCGCCGAGGGCGGCGGGGGACCCGACGCCGACGAGCATCGTCATCGAGCCGAGAGCGGAGACGGTCGAGAAGGCGAGGAGGCGCTTGAGGTCCTTCTGGCCGACCGAGAGGAGCGCGCCGGTGAGCATCGTCGCGGCGCCGACGGAGGTGACGATCCAGACCCACTCCCGCGTCCCGCCGAGGGCCGGGTGGAGGCGCGCGAGGAGGAAGACGCCCGCCTTCACCATCGTCGCGGAGTGCAGGTACGTGGAGACCGGGGTCGGCGCGGCCATCGCCCCGGGCAGCCAGAAGTGGAACGGGACCTGGGCCGACTTCGTGAAGGCGCCGGCGAGGACGAGGAGGAGCGCGGGGAGGTAGAGCGGGTGCGCCTTCAGCGCCTCGGCGTTCGCGGCCAGGGCGGAGACCTCGAGGCTCCCCCCCGCCTGTCCGAGGAGGACGAAGCCGGCCAGGAGCGCGAGCCCGCCGCCCCCGGTCACGAGGAGCGCCTGGAGGGCCGCCGAGCGCGCCTGGGCCTCCTCGCGGTCGAAGCCGATCAGGAAGTAGGACAGGATGCTCGTCGCCTCCCAGAAGACGAAGAGGCCGAGGAGGTTCTCCGAGAGGACGAGACCGAGCATCGCCGAGAGGAAGGCGACGAGCTGGCCGAGGAGCGCTTCCCGCCGCGGGTGCCCCTCCATGTAGGTCCCGGCGTAGACCAGGACGACGGCGCCGATGCCCGTCACGAGGAGGGCCATCAGGAGCGCGAGGCCGTCGAGCCGGAACGAGAGGGAGACGCCGAGCTCCGGGAGGAACGGGAGCGAAGCCGAGAGCGTCTCCCCCTCGACGACCGCGGGGACGAGGCCGAGGGCGCCGAGGCAGAGCGCCGCCGGGTAGAGCGCCAGGACGGCCCCCGCGGCACGGCCGAGGCGCCTCCCGAGCGCCGGCGCGAGGGCGGCGACGGCGAAGCCGGAGAGGACGGCGGCGATCACGCGGCGCCCCGCGGCACGGCCGGCGCGGCACCTGCTCCGCGACGGCGCGCGGGCGTCCTCACGCTCGGGCGCAGCGGGTCGCGGTGCGCTCCTGCGCCGCTCGGAGCGTCCCCTCGGGGGCGCCGCGCGCGGGGTCCGGGGAGCCGGGCCCGAAGGCCGGGGCCCGGGCCAGGACGATCCGTCCGGCGACGATCGAGGACGCAGCGGCGAGGACCGGTCGCCTCGAGCCGAGACGGGCGGGGGCGGCCGCGGGCGAGAGGGCGGCCACGACCGAGCGAGGCGCCCTCGACCCGGGGTGAACCCACGGGAGCCCCCCCCGCGTGCGCGGGCTCGATCGCGTAGAGGGTCGACAAGGCGCCTCCGCTCGGGCTCGGCCCTCGCGGATCTTAGTATGGTCCCGTGCGGTGGGTGCGGCGCCCGGCGGCGGCGTTCCTGCTTCCTCCGACCGGCCCCGCGCGGGCGCCCGCGGCGCCGGGGCGCTTGTGACGGTGAGTCCGCTGGCGTAGCCTCGCGCCGAATCCGTGAAGCGTCTCCTCCTGGTCGCGCTCCTGGCGCCGGCCCTCTCGTCCGCCGCCCCGGCCACGGCCTTCGACCCGATGCAGGCCGGGCGCCAGCCCATCCGCGTCTACGGCGACCGCGAGGGCCTGCCGCAGAACACGCTCCACGCGATCGTCTTCGACCGGAAGGGGGTCCTCTGGGCCGGCACGCAGGACGGCCTGGCGCGGTACAACGGGAGCCGCTGGCGCGTCTTCGACCTGCCGGGGCGGGCCATCTCGAACTACGTCCGGGCCCTCCTCCCCGCCTCCGACGGGAGCCTCTGGGTGGGGCGCCAGGACGGGGGCCTCTCCCGCTTCCGCGACGGGCGGTGGACGACCTACGACACGACGAACGGCTTTCCCGCGGACCGCGTGAACGCGCTCCTGGAGACGACGCTCCCGGACGGCGTCCCGAGGCTCTGGGCCGCCACGCACGGCGGTGGGATCGCGCGCCTGGAGGGGGAGGTCTGGAGCGCCCTCGGGACGGCCGAGGGGCTCCCGGACGCCCGCGTCTGGACGCTCGCCGAGGCCTCGGCGCCGTCGGGCCGCCCGACGGTCTGGGCCGGGACGGAGCGGGGGCTGGCTTACCTGGAGGGGGGGCGGTTCGTCCCGTTCGACGCGTCCGGGAGGATGCCCGAGGCCTCCTACGGGGCGCTCCTGGAGAGCCACGGCCGCGACGGGAAGCGGACGCTCTGGGCCGGGTCGTGGGGCCGCGGGCTGGTGAAGGTGGAAGGGGAGGCGGTGACGGTCCTCGACGCCGCGGCCGGATTCCCGAGCAACCTCGTCACCTCCCTCCTCGAGACGGACGGCGCGGACGGCCCGGCCCTCTGGGTGGGGACGAGCGGCGCCGGGCTCGTCGTACTCGAAGGGGGCCGGACGAGGGTCCTCGACACCGCGACGGGCCTTCCGAGCCGGCAGGTCTACGCGCTGGCCTCTCCCCGGACGGGGCCGGCCGCGGGGGCGGTCTGGATCGCGACCGGGGGCGGCGGCCTCGCGGCCCTCCGGCCCGGGAAGTGGGTCTCCTTCGACGTCCGGAACGGGCTGCCGAGCAACCAGGTCTTCGCGACCGTGGAGGCGGCCCTCCCCGACGGCTCCCCGGCCTACTGGTTCGCGACGAACGGGGGCGTGGCCCGGCTCTCCCGCAAGGGGCTCGAGGTCTTCGCCCGGCCGGAGGGCCTCCCGGCCAGCCCCGTGACCGCGCTGGCCCTCGTCGAGGAGCCGGCCGGCGGCACGGCGCTCTGGGCCGGCACGCCGGCCGAGGGGATCTTCCGGTTCGACGGCTCCCGGTTCGAGCCGCTCCCGGCCTCGCTCGCCCCGCCCTCGCTCCGGGTCAACAGGATCGTCGCCGTGCGCGACGCCTCCGGCCGGAGCGAGGTGCTCGTCGCCACCGACGACCGGGGCATCGCGCGGCTCTCGGGTGGGCGGTGGGCGCTCCTCTCGCGCTCCGACGGCCTGCCGAGCGACTCGGCGCTGTCGGTCCTCCCTCTCCGGTCGGCCGGGGGCGCCGAGGAGCTCTGGATCGGGACGCGGAAGGGGCTGGCGAGGGTCTCGGGCCGCCGCGTCGCGCTCCTCGGGCGGGCCGACGGGCTGCCGAACGAGGAGGTCCGCGACCTGGCGCTGGTCACCGACTCCTCGGGCCGGCGCCACGTCTGGGCGGGGACGATGGCGGGCGCCGTCCGGATCGACCCCGACGCCTCTCCCCCGGCGCTCCTCGTCCTGGACCGCCGGAGCCGGCCGGCGCTCCCCGACGACTCGGTCCCGCAGGTCGGCGCGGACCGGAGCGGGCGCGTCTACCTCGGGACCCACCGGGGGATCCTCCGCCTCACCTCGCAGGAGCCGACGCCGGACGACCCGTCGCCGTTCCACGCGGTCCCGTACACCGTGGACGACGGGCTGCCGAGCGACGTCGCCTCGTACGCGAAGTCCCTCCTCGACGGCTCGGGGCGCGTCTGGATGGCCACGACGTCCGGGGTCGCCGTCCTCGACCCGTCCGAGGACGTGATCGTCGAGGGGAAGAAGCCTCTCTTCGTCGAGAGGGCGACCGTCGGGGGCGTCGCGCGGACGGCGGGGGCGGACGGGATCGGCGACGTGGCTCACGACGAGAACCGGGTCGTCTTCGAGCTGGCGCTCCTCTCCTACACGCACGAGCGGGACGTCCGCTTCCGCTCGCAGCTCCTCGGGTACGAGAAGGAGCCGGGCGAGTGGACGAGCGAGCCGGTCCGGGAGTTCACGGGCCTTCCTCCCGGCCGGTACGTCTTCCGGGCGTGGGGCCGGGACGGGTTCGGGCGGGACACGGCGCCGCTCTCGGTGCCGTTCGCGGTCCGTCCGGCCCCGTGGCGGGCGTGGTGGGCCCTGACCCTCTACGCCGGGGTCGTGGCGGTCGGCGTGGGCCTCGGCGTCCGGTTCCGCCTGGACCGCCTGAGGAGGCAGAACGAGCTCCTGGAGGCGAAGGTCGCCCAGCGGACCGCCGCGCTCTACGCCTCCGAGCAGCGGGCGCTCGCGGCCAGCCGGGCCAAGACCGCGTTCCTGGCCAACGTCAGCCACGAGCTCCGGACCCCCCTGAACGCCGTGATCGGCTACGCCGAGATGCTGGCCGAGGACGCCGCCGAGCGCGGGAACCGCGACCTCCTTCCCGACCTCGAGCGGATCCGCACGGCGGCCCAGCACCTGCTCGGCCTCATCGACGACGTCCTCGACCTCGCCAAGATCGAGGCCGGGAAGATGAGCTACGACCTCTCCGACGTCGACGTCGCGACGCTGGTGGCGACGGTGGAGGCGACGGCGCGTCCCATCGTCGAGAAGAACCAGAACGGCTTCGAGGTCCGCCTCGATCCCGACCTCGGGAGCGTCAGGACGGACGCGGTCAAGCTCCGCCAGAGCCTGCTGAACCTCCTCGGCAACGCCGGGAAGTTCACGCGCGCGGGCCACGTCCGGCTGGAGGTGCGCCGCCGCGCGCGCGAGGGGGCCGACGGGGTCTCCTTCGTCGTCGCCGACACCGGGATCGGGATCCCGCCCGAGCGCAGGGACCGGATCTTCGAGCCCTTCGTCCAGGCGGAGAGCTCGACGAACCGCCGCTTCGGGGGGACCGGGCTGGGCCTCTCGATCACGAAGCGCTTCTGCCAGATGATGGGGGGAGACGTGACCGTCGAGAGCGAGGTGGGGAAGGGGACCGCGTTCGAGATCTGGCTCCCGCTCGAGGCGCCGGCCCCGCCCCCCTCCAGCGCCTCCCTCCCCGCGATCCGCCTCTCCGGCCGGTTCCCCGCCGAGGGGGGCCGCCGGTGAGCCGCCCGCCGTCGCGAATCCTCCTCCTCTCCGCCTCGGCCGGGGCGGGGCACGTCCGGGCGGCGGGCGCCCTCGAGGAGACGGCGCGGCGGCTCCACCCGGGAGCACAGGTGCGGCACCTGGACGTCCTCGGCCTCGTCTCGGCCGTCTACCGGAAGGCGTACGCCGGGGGCTTCCTCCGGATGGTCGAAACGGTCCCGGCCCTCTGGGGCGTCCTCTACGAGAAGAGCGACGCACGGAAGGCCGACCGCGCCCGGGACCGTCTCGCCCGGCTCTACGACCGGGTGGAGTTCGCCGCGTTCCGCGAGGCGGTCCGGGGCTTCGCCCCCGACCTCGTCCTCTCGACGCACTTCCTGCCGGCGCAGGTGTTCGCGCCGTACCGGAAGAAGGGGCGCGACGCCTTCCCGCTCGGGCTCGTCGTGACCGACTTCGACGTCCACGCCTTCTGGGTGCAGCCGGCGGCGGACCGCTTCTACGTGGCGACCGACGAGCTGCGCGCGATCCTCCGCGCGCGAGGGATCGGCGGGGAGAAGGTCGCCGTCACCGGGATCCCGGTCTCGGCGAGCTTCGCCGCCCCGCGCGACCGCGCCGCGCTGCGCGCCGGGCTCGGGATCCCGGACGGGAGCCTCTCCGTCCTGGTGATGGGGGGAGGGGCGGGCGTGGGAAGCCTGGCCGACGCGGTCCGGACGGTCCTCTCGCTCCCGGGCGTCTCGGTCCTGGCGGTCGCGGGGAGGAACGCAGGGCTGAAGGCCGAGATGGAGGCTCTCCCGGTCCCGCAGGGCGCACGCCTGCGGGTCTTCGGATTCGTCGAGACGATCGCGGACCTGATGGCGGCCGCGGACGTGGCGGTCACGAAGTCGGGCGGCCTGACGACCGCCGAGTGCCTGGCGTCGGGCCTCCCGATGCTCGTCCGCGACCCGATCCCGGGGCAGGAGGAGCGCAACGCCGAGTACGTCGTCGAGGCGGGCGCGGGCTGGCGCGCGCACGGACTCGAGCGGCTTCGCTACAAGCTCGGGAGGCTCGCCGCGGAGCCCGCGCTCCTGGCCCGGATGCGCGCCGCCGCGCTCTCGGCCGGCCGGCCGCACGCGGCGGAGGCCGTGCTCGAGGACGCGGGCGTCCATCTCCTCGGGGGACCCGGGGCCGTGCGGGTCCGCGGTCAGCGGGTGTAGGCGGGGCGGCGGTCGGAGAGGGCGGGGAAGCCGGCGCGGGCCTCGGCGACGGAGTGCGGGTCGAGGTCGGCGACGAGGACGGTCTCGACCCCCTCCGCCGAGGCGAGCTCCTCCCCCCAGGGCGAGACGACGGCGGAGTCGCCGGCGTAGCGGAGCCCGCCCCCCTCGCCGACCCGGTTGACGCCGAGGACGTAGGCGAGGTTCTCGACGGCGCGCGCGCGGAGGAGCGTCCGCCAGTGCCCGCGCCTCTTGTCGGGCCAGTTCGCGATCACGACGTACGCGTCGGTGCCGTCCGCGGCGAGCCGGAACGGCTCCGGGAACCGGAGGTCGTAGCAGACGAGCGGCGTGAGCCTCAGGCCCGAGAGCTCCCAGGTGACGACGCGGCTCCCGGGGGCGAAGACCCTCTCCTCGCCCGCGAAGGAGAAGGGGTGGAGCTTGGCGTACCGCTCCACGCGCCCGCCGGGGCGGACGAGGAGGGCCTCGTTCGCCGGGAGCGGCTCGCGGGCCACGGCCACGCCGGCCACGATCGCCATCCCCAGCCGGGCGGCCTCCGAGGAGAGCCACGCCTCGGTCGGGCCCCCCTCCGGCTGGGCGGTGGGCCCCGGGCTCAGGGAGAAGCCCGTCGCGAACATCTCCGGCAGGACGGCCAGCTCGGCGCCGGCCTCCCGCGCCCAGGAGAGGAGCTCGCCGGCGCGCGCGTGGTTCCTCGCGGGGTCCTCCCAGACGGTGTCGAGCTGGACGAGGGCGACGCGCACGGGACCTCCTCAGGCGGGGTGGAGGGGGAGGCGGAGACGGAAGCGGGTCCCCTCGCCGGGGCGGCTCTCCACCGACAGGTCGATCCCCATCATGCCGCAGAGGCGCTGCGCGATGGCCAGCGAGAGCCCCAGCCCCTCGTGCCGCCGCGAGGTCGAGCCGTCCGCCTGGCTGAACGGCGAGAAGAGGCGCGAGAGCTGCTCGGCGTCCATGCCGGGGCCGCTGTCGGCGACCTCGACGTGGACCTCGTCGCCGTCGCGCGACGCCCGCAGCCGGACCGTCCCGGCCGAGGTCAGGAGGCTGGCGTTCTCCAGGACGGCGTCCACCACCTGCCGGAGGCGCTCCGGGTCGACGACCGCCCTCCCCAGGCTCTCCGGGAGGGCGGCCTCGAACTCGTTCCCGTTCCGCTCCGCCAGGTTTCTCGCGGCCCCGGCGGCGCTGGCCAGGACCCGCGCGACGTCCGTCGGCGAAGGGGACAGGGCGAGGGCGCCCGCCTCCAGCCTCGACACGTCGAGGAGGCTCTCGATCCGCCGCAGGAGCCGCTGGCCGGCCTCCTCGATCCGCGCGACGTCCGTGGCGAGCTCCTCGGAGACGCCCGCGGGAAGGCCCTCCCTCAGGAGCGCGGCGTAGCCGAGGATCGCGTTCAGAGGGGTCAGGAGCTCGTGGCTGACGGTCCCGAGGAAGACGCTCTTCAGGCGGCTGGCCTCGAGCGCCTCCTGGTGCGCGCGCCGGAGCGCCAGCTCCGCCCGCTTGCGCTCGCTGATGTCCTTCTGGATCCCGACGAAGGCCACGGTCCGCCCGGAGGCGTCGCGGACGGGGGAGATGGTCTGCTCGACGTCGAAGAGCGTCCCGTCCCGCCTCCGGTTCGTGAACTCCCGGTGCCAGACGCCCCCCACCGAGATCGTCTGCCAGAGCTCGCGGTAGAAGGCCCCGTCGTGCTCGCCGCTCTTCAGGAGCCGGGGGTTGGCTCCCGCCGCCTCCTCGCGGGAGTAGCCGGTCATCCGCTCCCAGGCCCGGTTCACGTACTCGATCCGCCCGGCGGGGTCGGTGATGACGACCCCCTCGCCCGCCGACTCCAGCGCGGCCGCCAGGCGGGCCGAGAGCGCCTCCGCCCTCTGCCGCCCCGAGACCTGCTCCTCCAGGATCCCCATCGCGGGCGAGTCCCCCGTGGCGCGCTCGGCCAGCTGGCGGCCCAGCTCGTGCTGCGCGTCGCGCAGGGCGTCGAGCGAGCGGGCGGCCGAGCGGCGCGAGGCGGCCTCCCGCTCGGCCACCGCCACGCGGCCGAGGAGGAGCCGGCCGTCGAGGGGGGAGAGGAGGACGTCGTCGGCGCCGAGGTCGAGGACGGTCTCGGGGGTGTCGGTCCCGTCCCTCCCCAGGACGGCGATCAGGTACGGCCGCTCCCCGCCGGCGTGGGACCGGACCTGGCGGAGGAGGCGGGGAGCCGAGCGGCCCGACAGCTCCCAGTCGAGGACGAGGACGTCCGGTGGAAGGCGCAGGAACGCGTCCCAGGCCGAGCTCGCGTCCGCCCGGGTGAGGACGTGGTGGCCCCGGTCCGAGAGCGCCCGTCCGACCCCGGCCGCGTCCCCGACCGCCAGGACGTCGAGGGCTGGCCGCTGCGCGCTCACGCCGCCTCTCCGGGAGGGAGCTCCGCCTGAAGCGACATCGTCTCAGTTTAGTCCAGGCGGCGAGGCCGGGACCCTCAGGACTCGAGGACCTTCCTGGCGGCCTCGGCGTGGACCTCCACCAGCTCGCGCGCCACCTTCTCCAGCGCGGCCTTCTCCTCGGGCGAGACCTTCGCGAAGCCGAGGAAGCCGCCGGAGGCCTCGGCGATCGCCTCGCAGTGGGCGAACAGGTCCTTGCGGACCCGGTCGCGCCGGTCGTCGGGAAGGACGGCGAGCGTGGCCCGCGCCAGGACGAGCGTCCGGTCGAAGAGGACCTGCGGGGGGCGCTCGGCCAGCCAGCCCATCAGCTTCTCGTGCCCCGGGCTGCCGGCAGTGACGCCGCGGGTCCGGGCCGCGTCCAGGACGAGCTCCCTCTCCCGCTCGCTGACCTGGCCGTCGGCCCAGGCCACCTCGAGGAGCGGGATCATGTGAACGAGGGTCAGCGTCTCGCGGTCGAACCCGAGCTCCATCAGCTCCTTGAGGATCCCCTCGTCGGCCACGCCCGTGGCGTCGGCCATCTCCTTCTTCTTCGCCTCCTCCTCCGCCTTCTGCCGGAGGCGCTCGATCAGCTCCTTCTCCTTCCGGAGGAAGTACTCGGTCTCGACGTTCTTGGCCTGGTCGTGGAGAGGGGTCGGCATGGTTCCTCCTGCGTCGACGGCGCCGGAGTATAAGAGCCCCGGGGGCCGTCCGGGCGGTAGGATCCGCCACATGCCGAAGGCCCCCTCCCGACCCGCGACCCTCCCGCTCCTCCTCGCCCTCCTCGCGCTGGCGTTCCCCGCCGCGGCGGCCGGCACCCACCCGTTCTCGGTCCAGGACATGCTGGCGATGGACCGGGTCTCCGAGCCCGCCGTCTCGCCGGACGGCAAGCTCGTGGCGTTCACCCTCCGGACCACCGACCTCGCGGCCAACCGGGGCCGGACCGACGTCTGGCTCCTGGACGTCGCGACGAAGGGGCTCCGCCGGCTGACGACGCACGAGGCGGGCGACTCCTCGCCGCGCTGGGCCCCCGACGGCAGGACGCTCTACTTCCTCTCGACCCGCTCCGGCTCCTCGCAGGTCTGGAAGCTCTCCCTCCTGGGCGGCGAGCCGGAGGCGGTCACGAAGGAGCCGCTCGACCTCGAGGGGTTCGACCTCTCCCCCGACGGCAGGACGCTCCTCCTGGGGATGGCGGTCTTCCCCGGGAAGAGCCCGGCCGAGACGAAGGCCGCCCTCGACGACACGGAGAAGTCGAAGGCCTCCGGGATGCTCTTCGACCGGCTCTTCGTGAGGCACTGGGACACCTGGTCGAACGGGACCCGGAACCACCTCTTCGCCTTCCCGCTCCCCGCGGGCCCGGCGGTCGACCTGATGAAGGGGATGGACGCCGACTGCCCGACGAAGCCGTTCGGCGGGATGGAGGACGCCGCCGTCTCGCCGGACGGGACGACCGTCGTCTTCTCCGCCAAGGACGTCGGGCGGGAGGAGGCCTGGTCGACGAACTTCGACCTCTACGTCGTGCCGTCGAACGGCTCGGCGCCCCCCAAGAAGCTGACGGTGAACCCGGCCTGGGACGCGCAGCCCCGCTTCTCGCCCGACGGCAAGACGCTGGGGTACCTGGCGATGCGCCGCGCCGGGTACGAGGCGGACCAGTTCCGGCTCGTCCTCCGCGAGCTGGCCACGGCCAAGGAGCGGACGGTCGAGCTGAAGGCGGGCGACGGCCCGCGCGACGACCGCTCCTTCTCCGAGTGGCTGTTCTCGGCGGACGGCAGGACGGTCCTCGCCACCGCCGACCACCTCGGCCAGAAGGCCCTCTTCGCGGTCGACCTTTCGACCGGCAAGGCCCGGGTCCTCGTCGGCGAGGGGACGGTCGTCTCGCCGCAGAACCTGCCGGGCGGGAAGGTCCTCTACGGCATGCACTCGCTCCTCGGCCCGACGGAGCTCTTCGCGGCGGCCCCGGGGGGCAAGCCCGAGAAGCTGACCGGGATCAACGACGGCAAGCTGGCCGCGGCCCGGCTCGGCGCCCCGCAGCAGTTCACGTTCGAGGGGGCCAAGGGGGAGACGGTGTACGGCTACCTCGTCGAGCCGGCCGACTTCGACCCGGCCCGGAAGTACCCCGTCGCCTTCCTCGTCCACGGCGGCCCGCAGGGGTCGTTCGGGAACGACTTCCACTACCGGTGGAACCCGCAGGCCTACGCCGGCGCCGGGTACGCGGCGGTGATGATCGACTTCCACGGCTCGACGGGGTACGGGCAGGCGTTCACCGACGCCATCAACGGCGACTGGGGAGGGGCCCCGTACGAGGACCTGATGAAGGGGCTCGACCACGCCCTGGCCAAGTTCCCGTTCCTGGACGGGACGCGCGTGGCGGCCCTGGGCGCCTCGTACGGCGGCTACATGATCAACTGGATGCACGGGCAGACCGACCGCTTCCGCTGCTTCGTCGTCCACGACGGGAACCTCGACGAGCGGATGGCCTACTACGACACGGAGGAGCTCTGGTTCCCCGAGTGGGAGCACGGGGGCGTGCCGTGGGACGAGAAGTCGGGGTACGGCAAGCACAACCCGATCGACCACGTCGCCAAGTGGAAGACCCCGACCCTCGTCGTCCACGGGGTGAAGGACTTCCGCGTCGTCTACACGCAGGGGCTCTCGACGTTCACGGCGCTCCAGCGCAAGGGGATCCCCTCGAAGCTCCTGGTCTTCCCCGACGAGAACCACTGGGTGCTGAAGCCCGCCAACTCGGTCCTCTGGCACGAGACCGTCCTCGGCTGGCTTCACGAGTGGACGAAGAAGTAGCTCGATCGGAGGGACGCGGGGCGTAGCCCGCTACGGACGCCCTCCTTCGCGCGCCCGGGGACCCCGCCCCCGGGCGCGTTCGTCTCCTTCGCACGCGGCGGGCGATGATCCACGCGTGAGGGCCCCGCGCTCGGCGCCCCTGCGGCTCCTCCTCGTCCTCCTCGCTTCGGGGGCGGCGTTCGCGTTCCTGCACCTCTTCGACCCGGTCGGCTCGGGCCTCTACCCCCCCTGCCTCTTCCGGGCGTCCACGGGGCTCTTCTGCCCGGGCTGCGGCGCCTCGAGGGCCCTCCACGCCCTGGCGAACGGGGAGCTCTCGTCCGCCCTCCGCGCCAACGCCCTCGTGGTCCTCCTCCTCCCGCCGCTCCTCCTCGTCCAGGCGGCCCTCTTCGTGAAGCCCTCCGTCGGCGCCGGGCGCCGCTTCCCTGCGGTCCTCCTCTGGCTCCTCGTCGCGATCACCGTCGCCTTCGGCGTCCTCCGGAACCTCCCCGTCGAGCCCTTCGCCTCGCTCGCCCCGCGCTGAGCGGCCCGGGAACTTCCGGGCGTCGCCCGGGTCTCTCTCCTCGGAAGCCGGGAAAGGGAGGCCGAAGATGTTCGAGCCCGTGACACGCGGGCCGCGCCGGGCGGCGCCGCTCCTCCTCTCCGTCGTCCTGCACGCGGGCGCGGGCGCCCTCCTCGTCGTCGAGCCGCTCCTCGCCCTCCCGCGCGCGCCGGAGCCCCCCGAGGGGCCGATCGTCTACCGCCAGTCCGTCGACCTCGCGGCGGCGTCGCGCGGAGAGCGGACGAGGACCGGCGGCTCGGAGGGAGCGAAGGGGCCCCGCCCGGCCGCGCTCGCCCCGACGGCTCCGGTCGCACGCGCTCCCGTCCCGGCGCCGCTGTCGATCCCCGAGACGCCGGCCGGGGCGACCGACGTCGCGCTGGCCGAGGAGGCCTTCTTCACGGGCGAGGGGACGGGAAGCGATCCCGTCGCGACCGGGGACGGGCGGGGAGACGGGACCGGGGACGGCAACGGGGACGGGAGCGGGGCGGGCGAGGGCTCGGGAGAGGAGATCCTCCCGATCGGCCCGCGCGTCACGCCGCCGGTCCTCGTCCACGGACCCGCGCCCGACTACCCGGAGACGGCCCGGCGGGTCGGCCTCGAGGGGACCGTCGTCCTGGAGGCCGTCATCGGCCCCGACGGGAGCGTGCGCGACGCCCGCCTCGTCCGCGGCGCGAACCCGCTCCTCGACGCGGCGGCCGCCAGGGCGGTCCTCGGGTGGCGGTACCTGCCGGCGCGCGTCGGCGCGCGCCCCGTGGCCGTCTACCTGGCGGTGACGGTCCGGTTCGCGATCCAGCGGTGAAGAGAGGGCCCCGGGGGCCGCGAGGGACCGCGCTACGCTCCGGCCGATGGACGTCCCGAAGGCCGAGGTCCTCCTCGAGCGCGACGACCTCCTGGCCCTCGCCAAGCCCCCGGGGCTCTCCATGGCCACGTCGGGGAGGCCCGGGAAGGGAGAGGCGGACGTGGTGGCGCGCCTCCTCGCGGCCGCCGGGCTTTCGTGCGGCGCCGAGCCGCCACGGCTCGTCCACCGCCTCGACGTAGGCACCTCCGGCGTCGTCCTCCTGGCGCGAAGCCAGGCCACGCACCGCGCCCTGACGCGGGCCCTGCAGGAGCGCCGCGCCGAGAAGAGCTACCGGGCGCTCGCCTGGGGGCACCCGGTCCCCGCGCGCGGCAGGCTCGACGCCCCGCTCGGGCGCGACCCGCGCGACGGCCGCCGGATGGCCGTCCGGCCGGACGGGAAGCCCTCGGCCACCCGGTACGAGACGCTCCGGAGGCTCCCGTCGTGCGCCGACCTCCGCCTCTTCCCCGAGACGGGACGGACGCACCAGATCCGCGTCCACCTCGCGCACGCCGGCCACCCGATCGTGGGGGACGACCTCTACGGCGGGGCGACCCGTCACCGGGGCGTGCGGGACCCGCGCCTGAGGGCCGCCTTCGCCGCCGTCGGCCGCCCGCTCCTCCACGCCGAGCGGATCTCGGTCCCCGACCTAGGCCTCGACGTCGTGGCGCCGCTCCAGCCGGACCACGCGGAGCTCCTGCTCCTCCTGGGCGCTCCCCCCGCCGGGTGAGCGCGGCGGCTCCCGCGGCCCTCAGTCCCCCTCGGGCGGGGAGGCGGGGGTCCGGACCGTGAACGTCGACCCCTTCCCCTTGACGCTCTCGACCGTCACGTCGCCCCCCATCAGGCGCGCGAGCTTCCGGCTGATCGAGAGGCCCAGCCCGGTCCCGCCGAAGCGCGCCGAGGTCGTCCGGTCCGCCTGCGAGAACATCTCGAACAGGCGGGAGAGCTCCTCGGCCGTCATGCCGATCCCCGTGTCGGAGACCGAGAGGACGAGCCACGCCCGGCCCCCGGCCTCCTCCCGCCGGGCGGCGAGGCGGACGAGGCCGTCCGTCGTGAACTTCGCGGCGTTGGAGAGGAGGTTGTGGAGGATCTGCCTCAGCCGCGTCGGGTCCGCGCGGACCTCCCCGGCCGCCTCGACCCCGTCCACCTCCAGGCGGTTGCGGTTGCGCGCCAGGAGCGGGGCGACGGTGGCCACGGTCGCCTCCACCACCTCGGAGAGCCGGAACGTCTCGACGGAGAGCTCCAGCCGCCCGGCCTCCACCTTGGAGAGGTCGAGGATGTCGTTCACGAGGGCCAGCTGGTGGCCGGCCGCCGCGCGGATCTTCCTGACGTCCTCGACGAACTCCGGGAGCGACAGGGCGTCGGCCTGCTCGGAGAGGAGCTCGCTGTAGCCGATGATGGCGTTCAGCGGCGTCCTCAGGTCGTGCGTGACGCTGGCCAGGAACTGGCTCTTGGCGCGGTTGGCCTCCTCGGCCCTCTGGCGCTGCGTCTCGGCCTCGAGGCGCTGGCGCTCGGCCTCGGCGCGGCTCTCGAGCGCCTCCTGCCGGGCCTGCTCGGCCCGCTCGGTCTCGTCGCGCAGGCTCCGCGTCCGCTCGTCGACGGTCCGCTCCAGCTCCTCGGCCCTCAGGCGCAGGAGGCGGACGCGGACCCCGCGAAGGGCCCACCCGAGGCCGGCCACGGCCAGCGCCGAGAGGGCGAGGAACGCGGGCGTCTGGTGGAAGCGCGGGACGACCCTCACCGCCACCCGGGCGGCCCTCTCGCCCTCGACGCCGTCCTCGTTCACGGCGGTGAGCGAGAAGTCGTACGAGCCCGGCGGCAGCGCCGTGTACAGCGCCACCCGCCGGTCCCCGGCGTCGACGACGCCGCGCGCCAGCCCCTCCATCCGGTACCGGAACCGCGCCCTCTCGGGGACCCGAAGGCACGGGGCCGTGTAGCGGATCTCGAGCGTCTCGGCCCCCGCGTCGACGCGGATGCCCGCGGCGAACGGAACGGGGAGGCCGTCGATGAGGACCTCCTCGACCCGGGGGAGCGGCGGGACCGCGTTCCGCGGGATCCGGGCGGGGTCGACCGACGCCGCGCCGCCGAGCGTGGCGAACCAGAGCCGCCCGTCCCGGGTCCGCAAGCCGGCCGGCTCGCCCGCTCCGTTGCACTCGCGCGAGCGCAGGCCGTCCAGCTCCCCGAAGGCGGTGAACGGGATCGACGGGAGGGAGCCCGACGCGAAGGCGAGGACGTCGGCCTTCCTCACGCGGGCGATCCCGCGGTTGCTCGTCAGCCAGAGGCTCCCCTCCCCGTCCTCGAGGACCTCGTAGACGGTGTCGTCGAAGAGGCCGTCGCGGCTCGTGAAGGTCCGGAACCGTTCCCCGTCCCGCCGGACGAGCCCGCCGCCCAGCGTCCCGCACCAGAGGACGCCGTCCGGGTCCTCGTGGAGGGAGTAGACGGGCGCGCCCGGGAGGCCGTCCTCCGGCCCGAACGAGGCGACTCTCCCGTCCGCCACGCGCGCGAGCCGGCCCTCGGCCGTCCCGACCCAGACCGCGCCGTCCCGCGTCGTCCGGAGCATCCGGAGCCTGCGTCCGGGGAGGCCGTCGGCCTCGGTGAGGGTCGTGAACGAGCCTCCGGAGAGCCGTGAGAGCCCCGCGTCGGTGGCCACCCAGATCGTGCCGGCAGCGTCCTGCCCGACGGAGTAGACGTCGGGGCTCGGCAGGCCGGGCGGGACGAAGTCGGGGCGGAGCCGCCCTCCGGCCAGGAGGGCCAGCCCCTTCTTCGTCCCGACCCAGAGGCGGCCCTCCCCGTCCTCGTGGATCGAGACGACGGTGTCGTCGGGCAGGCCCTCGCGCGTCGAGAAGGTCGTCACCCCTCCGGAGGAGACGCGGGCCAGCCCGCCCCCGTACGTCCCGAGCCAGACGCTCCCGTCGCGGGCCTGGCGCATCGTCAGGACGACGTCCGAGGGGAGGCCCTCCGGCCTGCCCAGCGGCGTGAACGCCCCGTCCCGGAGCCGGTGGAGACCCCCTGCCGCCGACCCGAACCAGACGTTCCCCTCCCGGTCCTCGAGGACGGGGAAGACGGGGCCGGGGCCGAGCCCGTCCTTCCCCGTCAGGCACGAGAGGTCCTCGCCCGAAAGGAGGCAGAGGCCGGCGTTGGTGGCCACCCAGAGGCCGCCGTCGCGGCCGGCGAGGAGCGTGTGGACCCGCTCGCTCGGCAGGCCGGGAAGCGACAGCCTCGTCACCCGTCCGCCCGAGAGCCGGTGGAGCCCCGAAGCCGTCCCGACGAAGAGGCTCCCGTCGGGGGCCCGCGCCAGGCCTCGGACCCTCTCGCTCGCCAGCCCGTCGGCCGTCGTCGTCACCGTGACCGCCCCTTCCGGCGAGCGGCGGACGAGGCCGGCGGTCGTGGCGATCCAGAGCGTGCCGTCGGGGTCGGCCAGGAGGCTCGAGACCTCCAAGGACGGGAGGCCGTCGCGGGCACCGAGCACCGTGAAGCGGCCGTCCCGGAGCCCCGCGACGCCCGCGCCCCAGGTCCCGACCCAGACGGTGCCGTCGGGTCCCTCGGCCAGCGCGCGGACCTGGCGCGACGGGAGGCCGTCGGCCTCCGAGAAGGCCCGGAACGCCCCCTCCGACAGGCGCGTCAGCCCCCCCGGCGTCCCGGCCCAGAGGCTTCCGTCGCGCGTGGCCAGGAGGGCGTAGACGAGGTTGTTCGGGAGCTCGGGCGTGCTCCGGCGGTCGAAGACCGTGAAGCGGACTCCGTCGAAGCGGGCGAGCCCCTCCTCGGTCCCGACCCAGAGGGAGCCGTCCGTCGTCTGGGCGAGCGAGAGGGCCGTGTTCTGCGGGAGCCCCGACTCCGTCCTCCAGGTCTGGTGGGCGTACTGGGAGATCGCCCGGCCGGGCGAGAGCGCCAGCGCCGGGGAGGCGGCGACCGGGAGCGCTCCGGCGAGGAGGATCGCCCGCAGCCGGCTCGGGCCCCGGCTCGGGCCCCTCCGAGGACCGCTCGTCCGCGTCCGGAAGGGCCGTTCGCACCGGAGCGGGGGCACCACGCCGCGATGTTATCCCGCCGCCCCGGTCCGCCCGCGCCGTCCTGTCGGGCGCGAGTAGGATCCAGCAATGGGCAGCCGCGTCGCGGGCCTCCTCCTCCACCCCACGTCTCTGGCCGGGCGGTACGGGATCGGCGACCTCGGCCCCGGGGCCGACGAGTTCCTGGACTGGATGGTGGACGCGGGGCAGAAGCTCTGGCAGGTCCTCCCGCTCGGGCCGACGGCCTACGGGAACTCGCCCTACGGCTGCCTCTCCGCCTTCGCGGGCAACCCTCTCCTGATCTCGCCCGAGGGGCTCCTGGACGACGGTCTCCTCGCGGCCGAGGACCTCGTGGACGCCCCGGCCGGCTCGGTGGACGAGGTCGACTTCGGCGCGGTCATCCCGTGGAAGCGGCGCCTGCTCCGGTCCGCCTGGAAGAGGTTCCAGGCGGACCGGCCCCTGGAGGTCGCCGGTGCGCTCTCGGCCTTCGTGGAGGACCCGGCGCAGGCCTACTGGCTCGAGGACTGGGCGATGTTCGCCGCCCTCAAGGGGCGCTTCGGCGGCCGCGAGTGGGGATCGTGGGACCGCCCGCTGAGGCTGCGCGACCCCAAGGCGCTCGCCCGGGCCCGGCGCGAGCTCTCCGACGAGGTCGAGCTGCAGCGGTTCGTCCAGTTCCTCTTCTTCCGGCAGTGGGGGCGCGTGAGGGCCGAGGCGAACCGGCGCGGGATCGAGGTGATGGGCGACATCCCGATCTACGTCGCCCGCGACAGCGCCGACGTCTGGGCCCACCGCCGGCTCTTCACGCTCGACGAGGAGGGGAAGGCCGAGACGGTCGCCGGCGTTCCGCCCGACTACTTCAGCGAGACGGGCCAGCTCTGGGGGAACCCGCTCTACCGCTGGGACCGGCTCGCCGAGGAGCACTTCGCCTGGTGGATCGAGCGGGTGAAGGTGAACTGGCGCCTGGCCGACCTCGTCCGGATCGACCACTTCCGCGGCTTCGCCTCGTACTGGGAGGTGCCGGCCCACCACGAGACGGCCGTCGACGGCCGCTGGGTGGAGGCGCCGGGGGAGCGGCTCTTCACCGCGATCCGCGCGGTCCTCGGGGACGTGCCGTTCGTGGCGGAGGACCTCGGCGTCATCACGGACGACGTGCGCGAGCTCCTCGCCAGGACCGGCTTCCCCGGGATGAAGGTCCTCCAGTTCGCCTTCGCCGAGGACGACCACGAGTACCAGCCCCACCGGCACGTCCCCAACGGCGTCGTCTACACGGGGACGCACGACAACGACACGACGCTCGGCTGGTGGGAGTCGGCCGACGCGCCGACGCGCGAGAGGGCGCTCGAGTACCTCGGGACGGACGGAAGCGACGTCGCCTGGGACCTGATCCGGGCCGCCTACACCTCGGTGGCCGAGCGGGTGGTCGTCCCCCTCCCCGACGTCTTCGGGATGGGGAACGAGGCGCGGATGAACACGCCCGGAAAGGACCGCGGGAACTGGACGTGGCGCGCGCGGCGGGTCGACTTCACGGCGGGGCGCGCCGCGCGCCTGAAGCGGCTCGTCGCGCTCACCGGCCGCGTCGGCCGCCAGGAGGCCCCGGAGGACTGACGCCCCCGGGCTTCGGACCGGCGCTGGTCGCGAGGTCAGAACTTGCTCAGGTCCCGGCCGAAGAGGAGGGCCTTCGTCCAGTCGAAGGCGACGAGGACCTTGTTCTTCAGGCTGACGAGCCGCGTCAGGTAGGCCGACCTCCAGAAGAGGACCGTCAGGAAGCCGTGCGAGCGGACGCCGGCCGACGGGATCTCCGCCAGGGCCTCGCTGTCGCCGATGTACGCGAGCATCCCGAGGTTGACGAAGCGGAACGGCTTCGGCTCCCGCCCCGCGGCCCGCGCCCCGAGCGCGCGGCCCAGGTACCTCCCCTGCTGCATCGCCACCTGGGCCGTCTGGGGGAGGCGTGGGCCCTCGGGCTGCGCCGCGTCCCCGAGCGCGTGGACGCCCGGGGCGAGAGGCACCCGGAGGAAGGAGTCGACGAGGAGGCGCCCGGCCCGGTCCTTCGGCAGCGGCAGAGCGGCCACGAACGGGTGCGGCGCGGTGCCGGTGGACCAGACGACGAGCCCCGCGGGGACCTCCTCGCCCGAGTCGAGGACGAGCCCCCGCTCGTTCACGGCCGCCACGGTCGCCCCGAGGCGGAGCGCGATCCCCTGCCTCGTGAAGTGCTCGGCCGCGTGCCGCCGCAACGCCTCGTCGAAGCCGCCGAGGATCTCGCGGGCGGCCTCGAGGAGGGAGATCCGGACGAGCCGGGACACCTCCGGGTAGGAGCGCGGGAGGTCTTCTGCGAGGAGGTCGTGGAGCTCGGCGGCGAGCTCCACGCCCGTCGGGCCTCCTCCGACCACGGCGACGTGGAGCAGGCGCCGCCGCTCCTCCTCGGGGAGGCCGGGGAGGCTCGCCCGCTCCAGGAGCGCCACGAAACGCTCGCGGATCCTCCGCGCGTCGGCGAGCTCCTTGAGGAAGACCGCGTGCTCCGCGACGCCCGGGATGCCGTACGTGGCGGGGACGGCGCCGACGGCGACCACGAGGACGTCGTAGGGGACCGCGAACGTCCGGCCGTCCTCGGCGCCCCGGCAAGTGACGGTCTTCCCGTCGAGGTCGAGGGAGACCGCCGAGGCGAGGAGGAAGCGCGCCTCGGGCCGGGCCCTTCGCAGAGGCTCCACGATGCTCCGGAACTCCAGCGTACCGGCCGCCGTCGACGGGAGGAGCGGCGTGAAGAGGAAGTGGTTCCGCGGGCTGACGACGGTCACCTCGTGGGTCCCCTCGGGGAGGGTGCGCAGGAGGCTGACCGCGCCGAAGCCGGAGCCGAGGACGACGAGGCGGGGGAGGGGGGCGCGTTCCGTCACCCGATCTGGGATGATGACACGGTGCGCGGGAACGCCGTCGCCCTGCGGGTCGCGGCCGGCTGCGTGGCGTTCGTCGTCTTCGCGGGCCTCGTCGACCTCCTCCACCCGGCCGTCCTGACGAACGTCTCGGCGGACTGGCTCCCGTGGCTCCTCCTCCTCTGGTCGCTCCTCCTCGGCGCCACCGCGGGCGCGTACCTCCTCGCCGCGGCGACGCTCCGGCGCCTCGCCGGCGCCCCCCTCGTCCTCTCGCCCCTGCCCGCGCTGCCGCTGGGCCGGGTCGGCCTCCCGCTCCTCCTCGGCGCCGCCCTCGCGACCGGCGCCCTCCTGCGCCTCTGGGCGCTCGAGGAGGTCCCGTTCCCGCTCTGGACCGACGACGTCTCCCTCCTCGAGGCGGTCCGCGGCCTGACGGGCGGCCCCTCCGACTTCGCCGACGCGATCCGTCCCGCGCCGTACGGCGTCGCCGAGCCTTACGGGACCGTCGGCGTCCTCTACCTGGAGCTCTACCGGGCCTCGGTGGCGCTCTGGGGCTCGACCGTCCTCGGGGTCCGGTTCCCGTCGGCGCTCGGCGGCGTCGCCTCGCTCCTGACGGCCGCGCTCCTCGGGCGGGAGCTGCTCCCGCGCGGGGGCGGCACGCTGGCCGCGCTCGCCCTCGCGGGGATGCGCTGGCACCTCGTCCTCTCCCGGTGGGCCTGGAACGCGATCGTCCTCGTCCCGCTGGTGGACCTCTCGGGCTGGCTCCTCCTGCGGGCCCGGAGGAAGGGGTCGACGGCCCTCGCGCTCCTCTCGGGTGCGCTGGCCGGCGTCGGCGCTCACGTCTACCTCGCCTCGTGGGCGGCCGCGGGAGGCCTCCTCCTCCTCGCGCTCTGGCCGGGCGAGGAGGAGCGGCCCCTCCGGGACCGCGCTGGGCGCGCGGCTGCATTCGCCCTCGGCTTCGCTCTCCTGGCCGCCCCGCTCTTCCTCCTCGCGAAGGGGCGGACCTACTCCTACTTCGCGCGGACCGGCTACAACCTCCTCGTCCAGCTCCGGCGCGAGCGCTCGCCCCGGGCGCTCCTCGAGGTCCCCGCCGCGGCCCTGGCCTCCCCCTGGTTCGTCCCCGACCCGATCGCGCGGAACGACCTCCCGGGACGTTCGCGCCTCGGCCTCCTCCTCGGCCTCCCCCTCGCGGCGGGCCTCGTTCGCGCGGCGCTGGCGCCGCGGGAGAGGGCCTCGGCGTTCCTCCTCTGCCACGCGCTGGCCGCGACCGCGGCCGCTGTCGCCGGCGGCGGCGCTCTCCACCCGAACGGCTACCGGCTGGCCTACCTGACGACGCCCCTGGCCCTCGGCGCCTCGACGGGCGTCCTGGCCCTCCTCGCGGCGGTCCCCGCCGTTGGCCGGAGGCGAGCGGCCCTCTTCGCCGTCGGGCTGCTCGGGGTGTCGGGGGCTCTCGGGGCACGGGACGCGCTCGAGCGCTGGCCGCTCCGGCGCGAGACGTTCGACGCCTTCTCGGGACGGGACACGCTCTTCGGCCGGGCGGCTGTCCGGTGGAGCGCGGTCGGCCCCGTGGAGATCGCCGACGACCTGCCGCACGACCCTTTCCTGGTCGGCGGCATCCTCCGTCACCGCGTCGCCTCCCGCGCCGATCGCCGCCGCATCGCCCTCCTCGGGCGCGTCCGCCCGGGGGCTCGGTTCCGGGTCGAGGCTGCGGGGGCGGGCCCTCACCCCGCGTGGCGCGTCGTGGAGCGGGTGACGGACGGGTTCGGCCGCGTCCACGCCCGTGTCGTCTGCCTGAGGGCCGAGAGCGCGGGGCCGGTGGCCGGTTCGGACCCTTCGGGCGATTCGGCGGGCTCGCGCCCGGAACCGGCGAAGAGGGGCCCCGGGGATCCTTAGAATGGCGGCCGAGGTGCCGCATGTCCGACGCGGAGCCGCGGGTCTACACGGTCATCCTCGGGGGCGGGAGGGGGACGCGCCTCTACCCGCTGACGCGCGACCGGGCCAAGCCGGCCGTCCCGCTCGCGGGCAAGTACCGGCTCATCGACATCCCGGTCTCCAACGCGATCAACTCGGGCTTCAAGGAGATCGCGGTCCTCACGCAGTTCAACTCGCTCTCGCTGAACTCGCACGTCTCGGCGGCCTACCGGTTCGACGTCTTCAGCCGCGGGAGCGTCGAGATCTTCGCCGCCGAGCAGACGGAGTCCGGGGGGGCGTGGTTCGAGGGGACGGCCGACGCGGTGAGGAAGCTCCTGGGCCGGATCGGCGAGCGGCGCTACGACCACGTCCTGATCCTCTCCGGGGACCACCTCTACCGGATGGACTACGGGGAGATGCTCGCCCGGCACCTGGCCGCCGCGGCCGACGTCACCGTCAGCGTCCTGCCCGTCGCGCGGGAGGAGTGCGGCGGCTTCGGCGTCCTGTCGGCGGCGGGGGACGGGCGGATCGTGGCCTTCCGCGAGAAGCCGCGGGCCGACGAGGACCTCACGGCGCTCGCGCCCCCGGACGAGCTGAGGGACCGGTGGGGGATCGCCCCGGGCGAGTTCCTGGCCTCGATGGGGGTCTACGTCTTCCGGATGGACGTCCTGAAGGAGGCGCTCGAGGACCCCGCCGCCCTCGACTTCGGCAAGGACATCCTCCCGCGGATGATCGGCTCGCACCGGGTCCACTCGTTCCTCTTCCGCGGCTACTGGCGGGACATCGGGACGATCGACTCGTTCTTCGAGGCCAACCTCGCGATCACCGACGAGGAGGCGCCCTTCCGCTTCTTCCACGGCACGGCGCCGATCTACACGCGGCTGCGCTTCCTCCCCGCCTCGCGCGTCCTCGACGCGCGGATCTCGCGGAGCGTCGTGAGCGACGGGTGCCTCGTCTACGGCGCCGAGGTGGACCACTGCGTCGTCGGCATCCGGTCCCGGATCCAGAAGGGGAGCCGGCTGAAGGACGTCATCCTGATGGGCGCGGACGACTACGAGGACGACGACGTGCGGGCGGCGCTCGCGGCGCGCGGCGTCGACGCGGTCGGGGTGGGCCCGGACTGCGTCGTGGAGCGGGCGATCATCGACAAGAACGCCCGGATCGGCGCGAGCTGCGTCCTGCGCGGCGACCCGTCGCGCCCCGACACGGACGGGGACGGCTGGTACCTGCGCGACGGCATCCTCATCGTCCCGAAGAACGGGCGGATCCCGGCCGGCACGGTCGTCTGAAGAGCGTCCCTGTCTCGGGGGAACCCCGGCGCGCCCCGCGCACGCGGTGCCAGAATCGGCTCGTGGCGACCGGGATCGACCTCGAGCGCGTGGTCGCGGCGCTGTCGCGGCTCTCTCCCTGGTCCGACGACGCGGTCCCGGCGAGCCGCAAGGCCGCCGTCGCGGCCGTCTTCCGCGACGCCCCCGGCGGAGCGGAGCTCCTCTTCATCCGGCGGGCCGAGCACCCGCGCGACCCCTGGTCGGGGCAGATGGGGCTCCCGGGCGGCCGGGTCGACCCGGGCGAGGACGACCCGCGGCAGGCCGCGCTGCGCGAGACGCGGGAGGAGATCGGCCTCGACCTCGAAGCCTCGGCCCGGCCGCTCGGGCGCCTCTCGGAGGTGCGGACGCACCTGCCGCTCGGCTCGGTGCCGCACAGCGTCGTCCCGTTCGCCTTCGCGCTGGCGGGGGACCCCGCCCTCACGCTGAACCACGAGGTGCAGGAGGCGGTCTGGGTCCCGCTCGGCTTCCTGGCCGACCGGGGGAACCGCCGCTCCTTCACCTGGGTCCGCCGGGGCGTCCCGCTCCCGATGCCCTGCTACCGCTGGGAGGGGCGGGTCATCTGGGGGCTGACGCTCCGGATCGTGGACGAGCTCCTGTCTCTCCTCCCGGCCCGGAGCGCGCGGAAGGAGTAGCCCGCCTCGACGCGGCGGAGGGGGTTCGGGGGAACCCGCGCGGTCCCGGGTTCCCCCGGGACGCGTCAGAGCGCGCGGAACGAGTAGCCGGCCCCGTCGCGGACGAAGCCCGCCTCCTCGAGGAGGAGCGCGACGGCGGTCCCCGCGACGGGGCGCCCCGGAGCCAGGTGCTCGACCTTGACTCGCCGGGGCCTCCCGAGCGGGTCGCGCGACCGGCGCAGGAGCTCGAGCGTCCGGGCGAGAGCCGCGCGGAGGAGGCGGTCCGGGGAGGACGGGTCGTCCAGCGAGAGCGTCCCGTCGGGCGAGAGGCGGAAGACCGGGCGTCCCGCGGCGAGGGCCACCCACTCGTCGCGCTCGGGGGGCGGGGAGAGGCCCCAGAGGACCGGGTCGGCCCCGCCGACGACGGAGAGCGCCGCCTCGTCCGGGGGCGCCGGCTCGCGCCGCGCGCGGAGCTCCTCGACCGTCTCGGGGAGGGCGTACTGGAGCGGTCCAGCCCCCTCCACGAACTCGCCGCGCCTCGCGTCGCCGCGCAGCTCCATCCGCGAAAGTACCGGGGCCACCTCGCTCCACCTGACCGCCGTCTCCTCGGCCTCCACGAGGTCGCGGAAGACGACGCCCCACCGCGCCAGGAGGAGGCGGGCCCAGGCCTCCTCGCGCTCCCCCGGCTCGGGCTGAGGCCCCGCCACGCCCGGGGAGGAGAGGAGCGAGAAGCGCCCCGAGGCCAGGGAAGCGTCGCGCCCCGCGGCGCGGGAGAAGCCGATGCGCGCCGCCACGCGGGCCTCGGCCGCCCGCCGGGAGGAGCGTCCCGGCGGCCGGCCGAACGCGGGCGACCGGACGGGCAACGACGGGCCGGCCTCGGCCCGCGCGGGACGCCGGGCCCCGCGAAGGAGGTCCCTCAGGCCGTGCATCCCGTCCCCGGTGACGAGGCCGGCGAGGACCAGCTCGACGAGCGCCTTCTCGAGCGCCGGGGCCGGGAGCCGGAGGTGCGCGAGGAGGTCGGCGAGGAACGAGGCGCCCGACAGGGCCAGCGCCTCGTGGAGCGAGCGGGCCTCGGGCGAGAGCGCCGAGAGGTCGGGCGGGGCGTGCGGCAGGACGAGCCGTCCCTCGCCCCGGAGGAAGAACTGGAGCCGGGCCGCGCGCGGGTCCTTCTGCCCGAGCGCCCGCCAGACGAGGAGGCCGCGGGCCGACAGGACGTCGAGGGCGTCGGGCTCCGGCTCGGCAAGGCGCGCGGGCAGCAGGGACGTCTCCCACGAGAGGGCCGGGAGGGCGAGGCCGCGCAGGAGCGAGACCGCGCGCTCGGCGGCGTGAGGCCCCGAGAAGCGCGCCCCGTCCTCCACCCCCTGCCGCCGGCAGAGCGCCGAGCGGAACGTCTCGACAGGGACGGGGCGGATCTCGCGCCTGAGGATCGCGAGGGTCTTCCTCCGGATCGACTCGGCCAGGCGCGCGCTGGCCCACCGCTCGACCCCCTCGGGCGCCCCGAGCCGGCCCGAGACGGCGCGTCCCTCGAGGCGCAGACGCTCGAGGGAGGCCCCGACGACGCCGGACGCGAGGCCGTACCGGCCCGCGACCTCTTCCGCCGTGACCGGTCCGCGGGTGGCGAGGAGGCGGAGGAGGAGCTCGTCGAGGAGGGCGTCGTCCGCCCGCCCCGAGAGGAGGAGGTCGAAGCGCCCGCGCTCCTCGGCCGCCACCCACCGCTCGCCCCCGGGGAAGGCGGCGCGGACGACCGAGCCGCGTCGCGAGAGCTCGTCGAGCCAGGCCGCGCCGTCCCCGCGCGAGCGCTCGCGGGCCTCGTCGTCCGAGAGGTCGCCCAGCTCGAGGAGGACGGCGAGGAGCTCCTCGGCCGACCGGGCCGTCCGGTGGGCCACGAGCCGGGAGGCCTCCGCGCGGGCCTCCTCGGCCGCCTCGGGCCGGAGGCCGTCGTCGAACCGCCCGCCGAGCACCTCCCCCAGGAGAGAGCGGTTCGCCGCCAGCGCGTGGACCTCGCGCTCGGCCTTCGGCGCGTCCCACTCGTACATGTAGACCGCGACGAAGCGGAAGAGGAGCGACGCGGCGGCGGGCGAGGGGGTCCGCCGCGAGACGACGACGCGGCCGAGGGTCCCCGCGGCGAGCCGGTCGAGGAGCCCGAGGAGCCGCTCGGCCTCCCAGAGGTCCCGGAGGCAGTCGCGGTACGTCTCGGCCACGATCGGGAAGTCGGGGAGCGAGCGGGTCGTCTGGAGGAGGTCGCGCGCCTTCAGCCGCTGGAGCCAGAAGGGCGTCCTCCTCCCGCCGCGCCGGCGGGGGAGGAGGAGCGCGCGCTGGGCGTTCTCGCGGAAGCGGGCGCCGAACATCGGCGAGTCGGGGAGGATCGCCAGCAGCCGCTCCTTGGCCTCGGCCGAGCCGAGGCGCGACAGGCGCTCGAGCGGGAGCTCGCGCTCGGCGCGCGGGAGCCTCAGGAGGAAGCCGTCGTCGGAGGCGACGCTCTCCACGTCGACCCCCGTCTCCTCCCTCACGACGCTCGACAGGACGAGCGACCACGGGAGGTTGACGCCGCGCCCGAAGACCGAGCGGACGACGAGGCACGGGTCCCCGAGCTCGTTCGGGAAGGTCTCGAAGACGACCGCCTCGTCGGAGGCGAGCCCGCCCGACTCGGCCACCTCGCGCCGGACGGAGCCCGCGATCGCGGCGGCGGCGTCCTGGGTGACGGCGTACCGCTCGGCGAGGAAGGCGGAAAGCCCGGGGTCGTCGAGCCGCCCGGCGACCTCCCGCTTCAGCCGCCCGATCCGCTCCCCGAGGGCCGCCGTCCTCCCGAGCCCCTCGCCCCTCCAGAACGGCATCCGCGCGGGCTGCCCCGTGGCGTCCTCCACGACGACCTCGGAGCCCGAGATCTCGACGGCGCGCCAGGCGCGCGAGCCGAGGAGGAAGACGTCCCCCTTCCTCGTCTCGTAGACGAACTCCTCGTCCAGCTCGCCCACCCTCGCCCTCCCGTCGTGCGTGACGGCCGCGAAGGTCCCGCGGTCGGGAATCGTGCCGCCGTCGAGGAGGGCCGCCAGGCGCGCGGCGGGGAGAGGGGAGACCCGGCCGGTGGCGCGGTCCCAGACGAGCTTGGCCGCCAGCTCGGCGAAGCGCTCCTTCGGGTACTTGCCCGAGAGCATCGCGAGCGTCTCCTCGAAGAGCCGGCGCGTCAGCCGGTGGTACGGCTCGGCCCGCCGGACGAGGGCGTAGAGCTCGCCGGCCGTCACGGCGCCCCCCTCGGCGTCGCGCGCCGCGACCTCGGCGACGAGCTGCTGCGCCAGGACGTCCAGCGCCCCCTCGGGGGGCCTCGTCTCCTCGACCGCCCCCTCGCGCATCCCCTCGGCTGTGGCCGCGCACTCGAGGAGGTCCTCGGAGAAGAGCGGGACGAGGAGGCCGCGGGCCGTCTCGCCGACGAGGTGCCCGGACCTCCCGACGCGCTGGAGCCCCCGGGCGACCCCCTTCGGGCTCTCCACGAGGACGACGGCGTCGACGTGCCCGACGTCGATCCCCAGCTCGAGCGAGCCCGTCGCCACCAGAACGCGGAGCTCGCCCCCCTTCAGCCGCCGCTCGACCGACTCGCGCTCCTGCCGCGCGACCGAGCCGTGGTGGACCGGGACGGGGGAGAGGAGCCGCTCCTCGAGCCTGGCGGCGATCCGCTCGGCGAGCCTCCGGTTGTTGCAGAAGACGAGCGTCGTGGTCCGCTTCCCGACCTCGGCCGCGATCGCCTCCAGGGCGGGCCCCCACGCCGATCCGTCGGGCAGCTGCCGGAAGTCGGCCGCCGGAGAGGTGACGGCGAGGTCGAGCGCCTTCTTCGCCGGGACGACGACCGCGGACATCCGCCTCCCGCTCCCGGCGGCGAAGGCGGCCACGGTCTCCACCGGCGCCACCGTGGCCGAGAGCGCGACGCGCTGGGGGGGCGGTCCGCCCGCGCGTGCCACCAGCTCGGCGAGCCGCTCGAGCGACACCGCGAGGTGGACCCCCCGCTTCGTCCCGGCCACGGAGTGGACCTCGTCGAGGAGGACCGTCCGGACCGAGGAGAGCGCCTTCCGCGCCGTCCCCGTCAGCATCAGGTAGAGCGACTCGGGCGTCGTGATCAGGACGTCCGGCGGGCGTCGCGCCTGCGCGGTCCGCGCGGACGTCGGCGTGTCGCCGGTGCGGACCGCCGCCTCGATCGGGACGGAGGCCGGGTCGACGCCACGGGCCGCGAGCGCCGCGCGGATCCCGGCGCGCGGGCGTTCCAGGTTCCGGGCGATGTCGTTGCCGAGCGCCTTCAGCGGCGAGACGTAGAGGACGGAGAGCCGCGGGGCGACGTCGCCCGCGAGCTTCCGCACGAGGACGCCGTCGAGCGCGACGAGGAAGGCCGCGAGCGTCTTCCCCGTCCCCGTCGGCGAGACGAGGAGGACGTCCTCCCCGGCGGCGATCCGCGGCCAGGCCCTCCGCTGCGCCTCCGTCGGCCCGAGAGGGAACGCCTCGCGGAACCAGGCGGCGACGGCGGGGTGGAAGAGGTCGAGCGGGATCACCCCGCGGCGTCCGGGGCGGCGGCGGCGGAGCGGGCCTGGGCCTCGGCGAGGAAGGCCGCGGCGGTCTCCCAGAGGTTCTCGCGGACCGTCTCGTCCTCTCCCGGTGCCTCCCCCGAGAACCGCAGCCTCACCACGACGGTGGCCTCCCCGCCGAACGGCTCCTCGACGGAGACCGAGAGCTCCACGAGGAGCCGGCGCTCGGTCCCGTCCGGCGAGACGGCGGTCACGGAGCGCTCCTCGGGCGGGAGCGCCGCGAGCCGGGCGAGGAGCCGGCCCGCCTCCTCGTCCCCGGCGGGGAAGGAGCGGAACAGGTCGCGGTCCACGGGGGGAGTATAGGGACCGCCCGCCCCTAGAATCCGCCCGGCCCGCGCGTCCCGGGGCGGCGGGCGAGGAGGCGGCGATGGCGCGAGCCGTGCGGAACGTCCTGGTGACGGGTGGCGGGACCGGGCTCGGGAAGGCGACGGCGATCCGGTTCGGGCGGGACGGGCACCGCGTGGCGATCTGCGGGCGGAGGGCCGCGGTCCTGTCGGCCGCGGCCGCGGAGGTCCGCGCGGCGGGTGCGGCCGAGGCGCTCGCCTTCGCGTGCGACGTCCGGTACGACGACGACGTGGCGAAGCTGGCCTGCTCCGTCCACGAGGCCCTCGGGACGCTCGACGTCCTCGTCAACAACGCCGCGGGGAACTTCGTCTGCCCGGCCGAGAAGCTCTCTCCGAACGGATGGAAGGCCGTCGTCGACATCGTCCTGAACGGGAGCTTCTACTGCTCGAGCGCCTTCGGCCGGCGGATGATCGAGGCCCATGCGTCGGACGGGGAGCCCCGGTCGATGGTGAACGTCGTCGCCGACTACGCCTGGGGGGCGGGGCCGGGCGTCGTCCACTCCGCCGCTGCCAAGGCCGGGGTCCTCGCGATGACGCGGACGCTCTCGGTCGAGTGGGCCCGCTTCGGGATCCGCGTCAACGCGGTCTCGCCCGGGCCGTTCAAGTCGGAGGGGACCGACCGGAACCTCTGGCTGGACGAGGCCCTCGAGCGCGAGGTCGTGGCGTCGATCCCGATGGGCCGGTTCACGACGGCGGCCGAGGTGGCCGAGTCGATCGCCTTCCTCGCCGACGAGGAGAAGGCGGCTTACGTGACCGGCGCCTGCCTCCCGGTGGACGGCGGCCACTGGCTCTCGGGGACGAACCTGGGGTTCCTCTCGGCGGCGGCGCGAGGGGCCGCGCCGAAGGGGCGCACACCGACGGGCTGAGGCGCTACGATCCCCGCGAAAAGGAGGCTTCCCATGCCCTCAGGCGCTCCCGGTCCGGTGATCCCCGAGGTCTACGCCCAGGCGCTCGGCGACGACGACCCGATCGTGGTCCTCTCCGAGACCCCGTACCTCCTCCGGAAGCTGACGAAGGGGCTGACGGAGAAGCAGCTCGCGAAGTCCCCCGCCCCGGGGAAGTGGTCGATCAAGCAGATCGTCGCCCACCTGGCCGACGGGGAGGTGGTCCTCGGGTCGCGCTACCGCTTCGTCGCCGCGCAGGACCGGCCCGCGCTCGCCGGCTACGACCAGGACGCCTTCGTGGCGAACCTCGGCGTCGGAAACGCCACGACGCAGGACCTCCTCGACGACTTCGCCCTCGTGAGGGCTGCCAACATCGGCCTCCTGATGCGACTCCCGGCCGAGGCGTTCGACCGCGTCGGCCTCCACTCCGAGCGGGGCGAGGAGTCGATCGCGAAGATGGTGGCGATGTACGCGGGGCACGACCGGCACCACCTCCGGCAGATCGAGACGATCCGCGTCGGCCTCTTCCCGGCGAAGGGGAAGGCCGCGCGGAAGCCGGCGAGGAAGGTGACGCGGAAGGCCGTCCCGAAGGCGGCCCGGAGAGCCTCGGCCGGAAAGGCCCCGGGGCGCGCGAAGCGCAGGGGCTGACCCGGGGAGCGCTCAGCCGGCCTGGACGACACGACCGCGCGTGAGCCGCGCCAGGAGCCGCGCCAGCGGCGCCAGCGCCGGGTGGACGAGCGCGGCCCCGAGGGGAGAGACGAAGACCGGGCGGAGGAGCCGGCTCAGGAGGAGCCGGCTCCCCTGGACCCTCCGGACGTCGGCGCGGTGCGCGTCGCGCAACCCGTCCGCGTCCACCTCGCCGCGGAGGAAGGACGCGAGCGCGGGGGAGGCGGCCTCGCCCGTCAGGAGCGCGAGCGACATCCCCGTCCCGGTCCAGGGGTCGACGACGCCCGCGGCGTCCCCGGACAGGAGGACATCCCCCGCCACCGCGTCGCGCGCGCCGAGGTGGACCGGCTCGGAGAGGAGCGTCGGGCCGGGGAGGGGGACGAGCCCCTCGAGGTCTCTGGCCAGAGCCGGCGACGCGGCCGTCAGCCGCGCGAGGAGGCGGTCGAGGTCGTGGTGCGCCTCGCGGGCGACGGCCGGAGTGGCGAGCGCGGCCAGGTTGACGCGTCCCCCCTCCACCCGGGAGAGGCCGAGGTAGCCCCCCGGGAACGGGTGGAGGACGACCTCTCCCGCGAACCTCCCGGGCGGGGCCGAGAGGTGCCGCTGGAAGCCGAAGAGAGGGGCCGCCGCCCCGAAGAAGGGCCGGCCGAGCTTCCCGTCGAGCGGCGAGTAGCGCCCCCAGCAGCCGAGGACGGCGCGCGCGCGGACCTCGCCGCGTGTCGTCGCGAGGCGGAAGCCCGCGTCGAGGCCGCCCGCGATCCCGGTGACCGTCGTCTCCCCGCGGACGGAGGCCCCCGCCTCGCGGGCCGCTTCCAGGCAGAGCCGGTCGAGGGTCTCCCGCGTGACCGAGAGGACAGGGGCCGGGAGGGGTCCGCCGACGCGCCGTCCCGAGGGCGAGACGACCGAGAAGCGGTCGATCGCCTCGGCCCCCGCGGCGCGGACGGCCGCGAGGGCTCCCATCCGCGAGAGGACCGGCAGCGCCTCGTGCGAGAGGAACTCGCCGCAGACCTTCGCCCGCGGGAAGCGGGCGTGCTCCAGGACCGCGACGCGGAAGCCTTCCCGTGCGAGGGCGCAGGCCGCGGCGCTCCCGGCCAGGCTCCCCCCGATCACCGCGACGTCGAGCGGCTCCCCGCTCACGGGCGCCTCCAGAGGAGCCGCCAGCCGAGGAGGCCGACCCTCTCGGCCGAGGCGCCGGGAAGGGCGCTTCGCGCCAGCGCCTCGACCTCCGGGACGGTGAACGCCTGCTTCACGGAGGCCTTCCCGTCCGCCAGCGAGTGGCGGCTGTCGAAGACGAGGGGGCCGAGGGCCGAGACGAGGAGGAGCGCCGCCCGGTGCCGGCCGACGTCGAAGTGCGCGACGAGCCGCCGCGCCACGCGCGAGGACTCGCGGAGGAGCCCCGCGACCTCCTCGTCGGCGAAGTGGTGGAGAAAGAGGGACGAGAAGACGACGTCGACGCTCCGGTCGGAGAGCGGGATCGCGAGGGCGTCCCCGGCGACGGTCCGCGAGCGGGGGGCGAGAGCCGCGTGCGAGACCTGCCGGTCGAGGCCGACGAGGTCGACGCGCACCCCCTCGCGCGCGAGGGCCTGGGCCAGGTCGGCGCCCGCGTGCCCCGTCCCGCAGCCGGCGTCCAGGAGCGTGAGCCGCGGGAGGCCCAGATCCCTCAGCGCCGGCAGGAGGCCGCGCCTTATCGCCGCGCGCCCGCCGAGCCGCCGGTGGACCCACTCCATGTCGCGGAGGCTCCGCTCGGCCTCCGCGGGCGGGACGCCCGCGTCGAGCGCCTCGACGGAGCGGCGCCGCGGCAGGGCCCCGGGGCTCACGGGACGACGGCCGGGCCGGCGCGGACGACGAGCGCCGAGTTCTTCGAGCCGAACGCGATCCCGTTGACGAGCGCGACCTCGACCTCGGCCACGCGGGCCGAGAGGGGGACGAAGTCGAGGTCGCACTCCGGGTCGGGCGTCTCCAGGTTGGCCGTCGGCGGGAGGAAGCCCGCCTCGAGGGCGAGGAGCGTCGCCGAAAGCCCCGCGGCGCCCGAGGCGCCCTGCGGGTGCCCCACCTGCCCCTTCACGCTGCTCCCCGGGGTGAAGCGCGCCGCCTCGCCGAGCGCCGCCTTGGCCGCGCGCGTCTCGATCCGGTCGTTCAGGACCGTCCCGGTGCCGTGGTACTGGACGTAGCCCACGTCCCGCGGCGTCAGGCCCGCGTCCGTGAGCGCCTCGGCCATCGCGCGCGCGGGCTCCTCCCCCGACTCGTCGAGGCGGACGCGGTGGTGGGCGTCGCACGTCGCGCCGTACCCGAGGATCTCCCCGCGCACCCGGGCGCCCCGCGCCAGCGCCGCCTCGAGCGCCTCGAGGACGAAGAACCACGCCCCCTCTCCCAGGACGAAGCCGTCGCGCCCGGCGTCGAACGGGCGGCTCGCCGTCTCGGGGCGGTCCTGCCGGGACGAGGCGAGGATCTGCATCAGCGCGAAGCCGGTCATGATCCCGGGCGTGACGACGGCGTCGGCGCCGCCCACGAGGAGGAGGTCCCGCTCGCCCCTCTGGATCGCGCGGAACGCGTAACCGACGGCGTCGTGCGACGAGGTGCACCCCGTCGAGACGACGTGCGAGGGGCCCTTCAGGCCGAAGCGCATCGAGACCTCCGAGGAGAGGGTCCCGATCGTCCCGGTGGGGATCGCGTAGACGGAGGCCTTCTTCAGGTCGCCCCGGTACCAGTGGCCGTACATCCGCTCGAAGAACTCCACCGGGCCGCCGCCGGAGCCGAGGAGGACGCCGATCCGCCGGCGCTCCGAGAGAGAGAGGCGCTCCGGGTCGACCCCCGAGTCGGCGAGCGCCTCGCCCGCGGCCGCGAGCGAGAGCGGGACGACGCGCGCGACGTGCTTGAGGTCCTTGGCCGGGAGGTGGTCCGCGGGGTCGAACCCCGGCACCTCGGCGGCGATCGCCACCGGCAGCTCCGACGGGTCGAAGAGCGTGATCCGCCTCACGCCCGACCTGCCCTCGCGGAGCCCCTCGCGGAACGCCGCGCTCCCGGATCCCAGCGGCGTGACGCAGCCGATGCCGGTGACGGCGACCCGCCGTACCGCCCCCGGTCCTTCAGCCAAGCGTCGTCTCCTCGCCCCCGAGGTGGGCCTCGACGCCGTCGCCCGCCTCGAACGAGCCGTCGCCCGGCAGGACGAGCCAGGCGTTCGCCCGCGCGTGCGCGGCGACGTCGTGGCTGCCCAGCATCGGGACCGGCTCGGCGAGGAGGCGCCCCCCCTCGGCGCTCACGATGCCGGGGAGGAACGCGAGCCGCCCTCCCCGGTTGCGGGCGGCGGCGGTCAGCGTCACCCGGACCGGCGGCGGAAGCGGCGGCGCGAGCCCCGCCATCCGGCGGAGGACCGGCCTCACGAGGAGGTCGAAGGCGACCGCCACCGAGACCGGGTTGCCCGGGAGGCCGAAGACGAGCGTGCCGCCTCGCCGGGCGAGGAGGACCGGCTTGCCGGGGCGCATCGCCACCCGGTGGAAGAGGAGCTCGGCGCCCAGGCCCGTGAGGACCTCTCCGACGGCGTCGAAGTCCCCGGCGGAGACGCCCCCGGTCGTCAGGAGGAGGTCGGGCCCCCCCGCGAGCGCGCGGGACAGCGCGTCCGAAAGGGGGCCGGGGTCGTCGCCCGCGGTCCCGAGGTCGCGCACGAGGCAGCCGTTCCGGGCGAGCGCCGAGAGGAGGAGCGGCCCGTTCGTGTTCCGGATCCGCCCCGGGCCCGGCGTGTCGCCGGGAGGCACCAGCTCGTCCCCCGTCACGAGGACCGAGGCCACCGCCTTCCGGGCGACCCGGAGCCGCTCGCGCCCGGCCGCCGCGGCGAGGCCGAGGTCGGCAGGCCGGAGCCTCCTCCCCGCCGGGACGAGCCGGGTCCCTTCCCGCAGCACCTCGCCGCGTCGCCTCACGTGCGCCCCGGGGGCGGGCGCCGCGAGGAGCCGGACCCGGCCGCCCGGGAGCTCCTCGGCCTCCTCGACGGGGACGACCGAGTCGGTCCCCTCGGGCATCGGGGCGCCCGTCATCAGCTTGACCGCCGAGCCGCGAGGGACGGCGCCGCCGAAGACGCTCCCGGCCCCGACGGTCGAGAGCGCGTCGACCGTCCCGCTCGCGCTCGCCGCGTCGACCGCCCAGCCGTCCATCGCCGTGGTGTCGAACGGCGGCAGGTCGAGGTCGGCGTCCACGGGCTCGGCGAGGACGCGCCCCGCGGCGTCGCCGAGAGGGACCTCCTCGACGGCGAGGGGCGGGGCCGCGGCGACCGCCCGGGAGAGCGCTTCGGCGAACGAGAGCACGGCGCGATGCTACCAACGGCCTGCCGCGTGGCCGGGCACGTAGAATCCAGCATCGTGTCCGCGCCCCGCTTCGAGTACCGGAGCGACCTGGCGGCCTCCCCCCTGGCGGAGGTCCTGCAGACCGTGTACCACTACAAGGTCCCCGGGCTCCTCTCGGCCGTGAGGGAGGGGGTCGAGAAGAAGGTCTACGTCTGGGACGGGGACGTCATCTTCGCGACCTCGGGGGACCGCCGGGACTCGCTCGGCGACTACCTCCTGGCCCGCGAGCGGATCACGCAGGAGCAGTTCGACCGGTCGGTGGAGCTCCTCCTCCTGGCCGCCGGGGCGAAACGGCACGGCGACGTCCTGGTGGACATGGGGGTCCTGACGGAGGACGAGCTCTACCGGATCGTCCTGGCCCAGGTGAAGGAGATCGTCCTGTCGCTCTTCGGGTGGGACGAGGGGGTCGTCGCCTTCACCGTCGGCAAGTACCGGACCGACGAGCTGATCCAGCTCTCGATCCCGATCCGGCAGATGATCCTCGAGGGGGTCAAGTCGATCGCCAACGTCCCGCGGCTCGTCGAGCTCCTGGGACCGTCCTGGACGGTCTTCCTTCCGGCGTACCAGGCCGCGGAGATCTCGGACGTCGGCCTCTCGCCGGCCGAGCTGCGCTTCCTCGCGCAGGTGGACGGCGTGAAGAGCCTGAAGGAGCTCGTGAAGTCGGGGCCGGGGGACGCGTGGCAGAACGCCCGCCTCCTCTACGCCTTCTTCGTGATGAAGCTGATCGCGCGGCGCGACCTGACGTCCCGCGGCGCGGTGAAGAAGCTCCAGTGGAAGACCACGGGCGGCGACTACGCCCCCGAGGGGAGCTAGGAGGTCTCTGGGGAGATGCCGCTCTACGAGTACCAGTGCCAGGCCTGCGGGAGGACCGAGGAGGTGATGCAGTCCTTCTCGGACCCGCCGCTGTCGACGTGCGAGGCGTGCGGGGGGGCGCTGAAGAAGCTGCTCTCGCCTCCCGCCGTCCAGTTCAAGGGGAGCGGCTGGTACGTCAGCGACTACGCCCGCAAGACCGCCCCCTCGGAGAAGAAGGGCGCAGAGGGCTCGCCGTCCTCGGAGTCGAAGACGGCCGCGGACTCGAAGCCGGCCGCCGAGACGAAGCCCGCCGCCTCCGACGGGGGCGCCGGGGAGAAGAAGCCCGGGTGACCCTCCGCCCGGCCCTCCTGCTCGCCCTGGCCGCGGCCCCGCTCCTCGGGGCGACCGGCCCGTCCCCCGACCGGCTCCCGGCCGCCGGGGCGTGGCTGAGGTACCCCCTTCCCGGCGCCGAGGTGAAGGCGCTGGCGGCGGACCCGCGGACACCGGGTCTCTTCTGGGCCGGGACCGCGCACGGGGGGGTCTACCGCTCCACGGACGGCGGGCGCTCGTGGAAGGGGGGCGTCGGGGGGTCCTCCTTCCCCGGCTACGCCGTCTCGGCGCTCGTCACCGACCCGGTCCGGCGGGGCTCGCTCTGGGCCGCCCTCACGGGGGTCCTCGGTGGGGGCCTCCTCGCCCGGTCCGACGACCAGGGGACGAGCTTCGTGGAGGTCCGCCGGTGGGACGGCCGGCCGGCGGCGCGAGCGCTGGCGATCGGGGTCGTCGGAGGCCGTCAGGTCGTCGCCGTCGGCGGGGACCGCGGCATCGAGATCTCCCAGGACGGCGGCGCCTCGTGGCGGCCCTCTCTGCCCCCGCTCGACCCCGGGAGCGGCATCTCCTTCCTCTCGTTCCACCCGCGCCGCCCCGGCATCCTCTACTCCGGCTCGTTCCGGCACCCCTTCCGCTCGACGGACCTCGGCCGGACCTGGAGGCGCATCGCCGGCGGGATGATCGAGGACACCGAGGTCTTCCAGATCGACTTCGCCCCGGAGTCCGACGACGACTTCTGGGCGGCGACCTGCGGCTGGGTCTACCGGACGACGAACGGCGGCGAGAGCTGGACCCGCTACAAGGACGGCATGCTCGACCGCCGGACCCACGTGGTGAGGCGGGACCCGAGGGCCGTGACCAGGGTCCTCGCCGGGACCACCGGCGGGATCTTCGAGAGCCTCGACTCGGGGAAGAGCTTCCGGCGGATCGGCCCCGAGGCCGTCGTCAACGCCATCCTCTTCGACCCGGCCGACCCCGCCGTCGTCCTCGTCGGGACGGAGGCGGAGGGGGTCCTCCGGAGCGAGGACGGGGGGGAGAGCTTCGCCGAGTCGAGCGCCGGGCTGGCCGAGGCGCGCGTCTCGGCGGTGACGGTCACCGCCTCCGGACGCGTCGTGGCGGCGCGCGCGGCCGACGGCAAGAGCGGCGGCCTCGTCTCCGTGGACCCCTCGACCGGCCTGCCGACGCCTCTGGCCCACGCCCCTTCGGCCACCATCGTCGCGCTGGCCTCGGTCGGCGAGCGCCTCTGGGCGGGGACTCCGGACGGCCTCTTCTCGGCCGAAGCGCCGGGTTCGCCGTTCACGCGCGTCCTGACGGGCCCGGTCCGGGGGCTCGCCCAGGGTCCCGGCGGGGAGATCGTCGTCGCGACGGCCTCGGGCCTGTTCCGGACGGCCCGCGGCGGCGGGTTCGCCCGGATGGGGACGCTGACGTCCCGCGTGGACGGCGTCTGGAGGACCCACGTGAGGGAGGGGGGGACCCGGACGTACGCCGCCCTCTCCAAGGGGTGGACCTGGTACTGGGACGGGCGGGACTGGAGCGGGGACTACCGGCCGGTCTCGGCGGACCGGAAGCTGCAAGGGGGCTTCGGCCGCCCCCGGCCGACGCGGACGGTCCCCGCGGAGCCGCTCGGGGCGACGGTCGACGCGGAGAGGGGCGTCGTCGTCTTCCGGCCCGAGGAGGCGCCGGCGGAGGCCTTCGCGCTGGCGTTGCCGGAGCGCGGGCTCTCGGTGGCCGGCTGGGCCGGCGACCCGCGCCGCCCGGAGGGCCTCTACCTGGCGACGATCGGCCGCGGCCTGTTCCGCTACGTGCCGCCGCGGGCGGACCGCGGCGGGGGCGCCGGCGGCGGGGTCGAGGCCGCCCCCTGGTGACGCCGGCCGTCGCGGGGCTTCACCGGTCCGGGACGTCCCGGTAGGAGAGCCGGGCCCCCGGCACGACGCCGTTGGCCGCCGCCACGCCGGCGTTCAGCTCCACGACCGTGTCCGCCTTCCCCTTCGGCGCGTAGCTGGGGCAAGGGTCCGACGCGCAGGGGGGGACGTTCGCCAGGACGTCCACGACGGTCCCGTCGGCCGTCGTGTGGACGATGTCGAGGGGGAAGTGGCAGTTCTTCATCCAGAAGGGGTAGACGTCGGCGCGCGGGAAGAGGAAGACCATCCCCGCGCCGGGCTCGAGGAACTCCCGGAACATCAGCCCTTGCGCCCGCTCGGCGTCGGTGCGGGCGACCTCGAGCGCGATCGTGAGGCCCGACGGCAGGACGACGCGCGGGCCGGCGGACGGGGAGGGCGGCGGGGAGGGCGGCGGGGACGACGGCGACGGGCGCGCGCCGTTCCCGCACGCCAGGGCGAAGGCGCAGGCGGTCAGGGCCGCCGTGAGGAGCCCGCTCACGGCTCTTCGAGCGGCGCCCCCGCCGGCTCGTCGTAGACCTGCTCCTCCTCCCTGCGGGCGCCCCACTTCTTGACATAGTAGCGGAAGGAGCGCTCGCTCATCCGGAGGAGCTCGGCCGCGCGCGTCTGGACCCCGCCGGTCCGCTCCAGCGCCTGCTCCATCAGCCGCTTGCCGATCCACTCGAGGTAGGCCTCGAGGTCGAGCCCCTCGGGCGGGAGGTCGAACCCGGACTCCTCCACGGCGGCGGGGATCCCGGCCGGGCGGAGGAAGGACTCGGGAAGGGACGTGGTCGTGATCACGTCGGAGGGCTCGAGCGCGACCGTCCGCTCGATCAGGTTCTCCAGCTCGCGGACGTTCCCGGGCCACGGGTGCGCTTCGAGGAGCCGCATCGCCTCGGCGGAGATCCGCTTCTCCGGCAGCCGCTGCTCGGTCGCCACCTGCCGGAGGAAGTGGCCGACGAGGAGGGGGATGTCCTCGCGCCGCTCCCGGAGCGGGGGGATCGGGAGGGGGATGACGTTGATCCGGTAGAAGAGGTCCTCGCGGAAGAACCCCTCGGCCACGTGCCGGGCGAGGTCCTTGTTCGTCGCGCAGAGGAGCCTGACGTCGATCGGCTCCTCCACGTTCCCGCCGACCCGGCGGATCACGCGCTCCTGGATCGCCCGGAGGAGCTTCACCTGCATCGCCAGGGACATCTCCCCGATCTCGTCGAGGAAGAGCGTCCCCCCCTCGGCCTCCTGGAAGAGGCCCTTCTTCTCCTTGACGGCGCCGGTGAAGGCTCCCCGCTCGTGCCCGAACAGCTCGGACTCGAGGAGCGCCTCGGGGAGCGCGCCGCAGTTGACGGAGACGAACCGCCGCTGCGCCCTCGGCGAGCTCCGGTGGATGGCGCGGGCGATCAGCTCCTTGCCGGTCCCCGACTCGCCCGTGATCAGGACCGTCGACGTGGTCCGGCCGATCCGCTCGATGAGGTCGAAGACCGTCCGCATCCGGCGCGAGGCCCCGACGAGGGGGCCGAACGCCGGCCGGCCGGCCAGCTCGCGGAGCTCGACGTTCTCCTCGGCGAGCCGCTTGCGCTCGAGCGCGCGCCCGACGACGTGCTTGAGCTCCTCCACGTCGAAGGGCTTGGCGATGTAGTCGTAGGCGCCGGCCTTCAGGGCCTCGATCGCGGTCTTCGTCGTCGTGTAGGCCGTGATCATGACGACGGGGGCCTCCGGGGCCTTCTCGCGAGCGGCCCTCAGGACGTCGAGGCCGCTCCCGTCGGGCATCCTCAGGTCGGTGAGGATCAGGTCCGGGGAGGCCTCGGAGACGAGCCTCACCCCCTCGGTGCAGCTGCGCGCCGGCACGACGCGGTACCCCTCTTTCTCGAAGACGATCGTCAGCATCTCGACGATCGGCGCCTCGTCGTCCACGACGAGGATCAGCGGCCCCCGGGCGGCGGGCCGAAGCGCGGCCTCGGGCCTCACGCGACCTCCCGCGCGGCCGCCGGCGGGAGCGCGTCGGAGGCGGCGGTCTCGGACGCGCCGGACCCGGCGACCGGGAAGACGGTCGTGATCGTCGTCCCGCGTCCGGGGGCCGTCTCGACCCGGATGGCGCCGCCGTGCTCCTCGACGATCCGGTAGACGATCGCCAGGCCCAGCCCCGTGCCCCCGGGGAAGCTGTGGGCGAACGGGGTGAAGAGGCGGTCGCGCTCCTCGGGCGTCATCCCGTGGCCCTCGTCGGCCAGCGAGACGCTCCAGCTCCCGCCGTCGCGCCGGGCCGTCACGCGGAGGACGCCGCCGCCGGGCATCGAGGAGACGGCGTTGCGGGCGAGGTTCCAGAAGACCTGCCGGAGCTGTCCCGGGTCGGCGAGGAGCCTCACGGAGGCCGGGTCGGCGTCGACCTCCACGCGGTGCGCGCCCGTCAGCTCGTCGCTGTGGGCGAAGAGCGTCATCACGTCCACGAGCGCCGCGGCCGCGTCCACGACCTCCGGCGCCCGTTCCCGGGGGCGCGTGTACTTCAGGAAGTCCTCGAGGATCGACGAGAGGCGCTGGGACTCCTGGACGACGATGTCCATCAGCCGCCGGTCGGCCGAGCCCGGGACGGCGGAGCCCCGGAGGACCTGGACCGAGCCGGAGATCGACGCCAGAGGGTTCCGGATCTCGTGGGCGATCGCGGCCGCCAGCTCGCCGACGGCGGCCAGCTTCTCCTTCAGCCGGACCTCCCCCTCCAGCCGCTTCAGGTCCGTCAGGTTCTGGAAGATCAGGATCCGGCCGATGGCCGTTCCGCCGCCGTCGCGAAGGGCGGTCGCCGAGATGCCGAAGTACCGCTCCGGGCCCAGGTCGGGCCTGCTCCCCTCGAGGCGCAGGATCTCCGGGAGCGGCCGGCGCATTCGCGCCCACTCCTCGGGGCCGACCAGCCCGGTCCCCAGGACGGAACGCCCGACGAGCTCCGCGCTGGGGCGCCCGAGGAGCTCCGCGGCGGCCGGGTTGGCGAAGGTGACGACCCCCGCGAGGTCCGTCGTCAGGACGCCCGACGACATCGAGGAGAGGACGGAGGCGTGGAGCGCCTGGAGGCGGCTCATCTCCTCCTTGCGCCGGGCCACGTCGGCGCGGGCCTCGCGGAGGTTCTCGGAGGCCTTCGCGACGAGCAGGGCGGTCGCGAAGAAGCCGGCCCAGTTCATCGCCACGTTCCCCACCAGGGCGGCCATCGACCAGACCCGCGGCGGGATGTCGCCGGCCTCCAGCGGCGGCAGGACGCCGAAGTGCATCAGGTCGACGAGGACGGCGTAGAACACCGCCGCGAGGCCGGCCGTGGTCAGGCCGCCGCGCCGGCCGAGGAGGATCGCGCCGGAGGCGACGGAGGCCAGGTAGAGGAACGTGAAGCCGGAGTCGGGGCCCCGGGAGACGTAGACGAGGCCGGTCACCACGGCCAGGTCGGCCATGATCTGGAGGGCCGCGTTGGCCTCGGGCGGGATCCGCCCGAGCGTGAAGAGGGCGAGGAGGGAGAAGCCGTAGGAGAACGCGGCCAGGTAGTAGATCGGCCGCAGCGGCAGCTCGATCGAGAAGGTGAGCTGGATCAGGAGAGCCGAGAGGATGAGCGTCGAGACGACGACGACCCGGAGGAGGATCAGCCCCCGGAGCCCCTCCCGAGAAGGCTCCACGCCCGACGTCGTCCGTCCACCCATCGCGTCCATTCTAGGGAAAGGGCCGCGCGCCGCCGAGAACGGGGAAGGCCCGCGGAAGCGGGCCCACCCTTCCGTGGCGGGGGGGTAGGGGGGACCCGCACGGACCCGGGTCCCCCCGGACATGGACTTAGCCGATCTTGGAGATCAGGTCGAACATCGGCATGTACATCGCGACGACGATCGTCCCGATGATCGCGCCGAGCAACGCGATCATGACCGGCTCCATCAGCTTCATCAGGCCGTTGACGGCGTTGTCGACCTCTTCCTCGTAGAACTCGGCGATCTTGGAGAGCATCGCGTCGAGGGCGCCCGTCTGCTCGCCGACCCCGATCATCTGGACGACCATCGGCGGGAAGACCTTCGTGTCCGCGAGCGGCTCGGCGATCGTCTTGCCCGACTCGACGCCCTTGCGGACGACCATGATCGCGTCCTCGATGATGGCGTTCCCCGCCGTCTTGGCCGTGATCTCCAGGCCGTCGAGGATCGGGACGCCGGAGGACGTCAGCGTAGACAGCGTCCGGCAGAACCGCGCGACCGCGATCTTCCGCATGATGTCGCCCAGGATGGGCGTCTTCAGGATGATGCCGTCGATGACGCGCCGGCCCTTGTACGTGGCGTAGTACCGCTTCAGGGCGTACACGGCGAGCACGACGAAGCCGACGATGAAGAGGAAGTACCGCGCCACGAAGTTGGACATCGCGATGACGATGCGCGTCGGGAGCGGCAGCTGGGCGCCGAGGGCGGCGAACAGCGAGGCGAAGGTCGGGATGACCTTCCAGAGGATGATGAAGACCACGATCGCCGCCACCGAGAGGACGGAGACCGGGTAGATCATCGCGGTCTTGACCTGCCCCTTGAGCTTGACCGCCTTCTCGATGTAGGTCGACAGCCGGCGCAGGATGGTGTCCAGGATGCCGCCCGCCTCGCCCGCGGCGATCATGTTGACGAACAGGTCGTCGAAGGCCTTCGGGTGCTTGCGCAGGGCCTCGGCGAGCGAGGAGCCCGACTCCACGTCCTGCCGCACCGCCAGGATGATCTTCTGGAAGTGCTTGTTGTCCTGCTGCGTGCCGAGGATCTCCAGGCACTGCACGAGCGGGAGGCCGGCGTCGATCATGACGGAGAACTGCCGCGTGAAGATCGCCAGCCGTTTGGCCGCGACCTTCCCGGCGCCGATCTTCGGGACGGCGAACTCCTTCCCCTTCTCCTTGACCGAGGTGACCTCGATCTGCCGCCGCCTCAGGTCGGCGATGGCGAGGTCCTTGGAGTCCGCCGCGATGACGCCGCCCGTGACGGCGCCCTGGCGGGTCTTCCCCTTCCAGACGAACTGGGCCATGTCGGCTCCTTACCCTCCCTCGCTCTCAGCCCCGGCGGGCGGGCGCGCCGGCGGCGGGACCGGGCGGCGGCGGGGTCCCGCCCGGCGTCATCCCGGAGCCGCGGGCGATCATCTCGGTGAGCTCGTCGGGGTACGACGAGAGGCTGACCGCCTGCTCCTGCGAGATCAGCCGGCGGTAGACCAGGGTGGCGAGGGCCTGGTTGAACGTCTGCATCCCGTACTTGTTCTGCCCGGTCTGCATCATCGAGTAGATCTGGTGCAGCTTGTCCTCCCGGATCAGGTTCCGGATGGCGGGTGTGGGGACGAGGATCTCCATCGCCAGGACGCGGCCCTTGCCGTTGGACTTCGGCAGGAGCGACTGGCAGAGGATCCCCTCCAGGACGAACGAGAGCTGGGCGCGGACCTGCGCCTGCTGCGCGGCCGGGAAGGCGTCGATGATCCGGTTCATCGTCTGCACGGCGCTGTTCGTGTGGAGCGTGGCGAACGTCAGGTGGCCGGTCTCGGCGACCCTCAGCGCGCACTCCATCGTCTCCAGGTCGCGCATCTCGCCGACGAGGACGATGTCGGGGTCCTCGCGGAGGACCGACCGGAGCGCGTTGGGGAAGGAGTGGGTGTCGGCGTGGAGCTCGCGCTGGTTGACGATGCAGCGCTTGTGGGTGTGGAGGAACTCGATCGGGTCCTCGATCGTGACGATGTGCTTCGGCTTCTCCTTGTTGATCTTGTCGATCATCGTCGCCAGCGTCGTCGACTTGCCGGACCCGGTCGGCCCGGTCACGAGGACGAGGCCGCGCGGCTTGTCGCACAGCCCCTCGACGACCTGCGGGATCCCGAGCTCCTTGAAGCCGAGGATCTCGTAGGGGATCTGCCGGAAGACGGCCGAGACCGCGCCCCGCTGCATGAAGATGTTGCCGCGGAAGCGGGCGAGGCCCTTGACGCCGAAGGAGAGGTCGAGCTCCAGGTTCTCCTCGAACCGGTGCTTCTGGACGTCCGTCAGGATCGAGTAGCAGAGCTGCTTGGTCTCCGGGACGGTCAGGGGCGGGTAGTCCAGCGGCTGGAGGTCCCCGTGGACCCGGATCATCGGCGGCGAGTTCGTGGTGATGTGGAGGTCCGAGCCGCCGCGCTCGACAAGGGTCTTGAGGAGCTGGTGCAGGGTCGCTCCCATGTTTCCCCCTTTCCGGATGAGCCCCGAAATCATAACTCACGGACCGCCCCCCGGCCTCAAGTCCCGCGTCCCCAGCCGGATCCACCCCGGCCCGGACGCTCCCGCGGGCAGGTTCCCCCCCTCCGGCAGGGCCAGTGGCGGAGCTCGGGCCGCGCGGAGGGCTGGCGGGGAGTCAGCGGAGGGGTGGGTCGGGAAGCCCGGGCCGCGCGGAGGGGGTCACAGGGGGAACCCGGCGGTGCGGGTTCCCCCTGTCCACTACAGCACGGTCTCGCGCAGGACTTCCTCGATCGACGTCATCCCGTCCTTGATCTTCTGCAGGCCCGAGCGGCGGAGGGAGATCATCCCCTCCTCCATCGCCTTCCTCTTCAGCTCGACGGACGACGCGCCGGAGAGGATCAGCTCCCGGATCTCCTCGGAGATCTCCATCACCTCGACGCAGGCGGTGCGGCCCTTGTAGCCGGTCCCGTTGCACCGCTCGCACCCCTTCCCCTTCATCACCTGGACGCTCTTGGCCTCGTCGGGCGAGAAGCCGAGGGAGACGAGGACCTGCGGCGGGACGTCGGTCGGGGCCTTGCAGTTGGCGCAGCAGCGGCGGATGAGCCGCTGGGCGGCGATGAGGACCGTGGAGGTGGCCACGAGGTACGGCTCGATCCCCATGTTCATGAGCCGGTTGATCGTCGATGGGGCGTCGTTCGTGTGGAGGGTGGAGAGGACGAGGTGCCCGGTGAGGGCGGCCTTGACCGCGATCTCGGCCGTCTCGAAGTCCCGGATCTCGCCGACGAGGATGATGTTCGGGTCCTGCCGGAGGAAGGACCTCAGGGCGGCCGCGAAGTTCAGGCCGATCGAGTCCTTCATCTGGACCTGGTTGACGCCCGGCAGGTTGAACTCGACCGGGTCCTCGGCCGTCATGATGTTCGTCTCGGGGGTGTTGATCCGCGAGAGGGCCGAGTAGAGCGTGTTCGTCTTCCCCGAGCCCGTCGGCCCCGTGACGAGGACCATCCCCCAGGGCCTGAGGATCGCCTTCTCGAACCGCAGCAGGCTGTCCTTCTCGAACCCGAGCTTCGTCATGTCGAGCATCAGGTTGTCTTTGTCGAGGAGCCGGCAGACGATCTTCTCGCCGAAGAGGGTGGGGAGCGTCGAGACGCGGTAGTCGAGCTCCTTGATCTTCCCCGCGAGCTTCATCTTGATCTTGATCCGGCCGTCCTGCGGCAGCCGCTTCTCGGCGATGTCGAGCTTGGCGAGGATCTTCACGCGGGAGGCGATCGCCTCCTTCAGCTTGGGCGGCGGGCTCATCTTCTCGTAGAGGATCCCGTCCACCCGGTACCGGACGCGGTAGTCCTTCTCGTACGGCTCGATGTGGATGTCCGAGGCGCCCTGCTTGATGGCGTCGGTCAGGATGATGTTGACGACGCGGACGACCGGCGCCTCCTCGCCCTCCTCGACGAGCTTCTCGAGGTCGATCGCCTCCTCTTCCTGGTCCTCCAGGACCTCGAGGTTCGTGTCGGCCGTGTCCGCCTGCGCCATCTCCTCCATCACCTTCTTCAGCTCGAGGGCGTGGGAGGCGCCGTAGTGGCGGTCGATGGCGCTCTGCAGCGCCAGCTCGCTGGCGACGACGGGCTCGACGTTGTAGCTCGTCATGAACTTGATGTCGTCCATGGCGAAGACGTTCGTCGGGTCCGCCATGGCGATCGTCAGCGTGGCGCCCGTCTTGTTGACGGGGAGGATGTTGTACTTCCGCGCGACGTCGGCCGGGACGAGCTTCAGGACGTTCGGGTCGATCTCGAAGTGCGAGAGGTTGATCGACGGGACCCCGAACTGCGCCGACAGGGTCTCGGTGATGTCCTCCTCGGTGACGAAGCCGAGCTTGACGAGGGCCTCGCCCAGCTTGATCCCGGAGTCCTTCTGAGTCTTCAGGGCCTCCTGGAGCTGGTCGGCGGTGATGAGCTTCGCCTTGAGGAGCAGTTCCCCGAGTTTGACGGCCATGGGCGGATTCTAAGCCCCGCCCGGAGCCGGTGCGCGGCTCAGTCCGCCCGCGCCGTGAGCGGCGCTCCCCCCGGCTCCACCCGCTTCAGCCGGGCGGTCACCGAGCCGATCGGCAGGACCGTCCGGGCCATCACCGGGAGGCGGCGGTCGTCGTCCGAGAACCAGAGGAACAGCTTCCCCCGGTTCCGGTCGGCGTCCGTCTCCCCCTCCCGCAGCTGGGGCTGCACCTTGTAGGCGGGGAACGCCCCGAGCGGGGTCTCCGCCGTCTCGCGCCCGAGGACGACGGCGCGGAGCCGGTAGACCTTCCCGCGGGAGTACATGTCGACGTCCACCGAGGAGCCGGGGACGAGGGCCTGGGTCCTCAGCCAGAAGAAGCTGGAGATGATGTCCTGGAAGCGCTCCGGGACGGGGCCCGTGGCGCGCACGTGCTCCTCGTCCCGCCAGACGGCGACCCGGCGGGCCAGGTCGAACTGCTCCAGCTCGTCGGACTCGTAGCGCCCCTCGCGGGCGTGCTTCTCGAAGCGGATCGGGAGGAAGTCCCGCGCGTCGACCCAGGTCTCGTACCGCGTGCGGACCGGGTAGAAGCGCGAGACGTACTCGTTGGACTCGGCGGTCAGGGAGATCCGGTGGACCGGGACGCCGTCCGGGGTCCGCTCGCGGGTCGTGGCGATCGTCATCTCCCCGCCCTCGATCTTGAGCCACGCCACCTCGTAGACGAGGGTCTCGCCCGGGGCGAAGGGGACGGGGTAGAGCCGGTCCTTGGGGAGGTGCTCGCGCGCGGCCGGGCCGAGCCCGGCGGAGAAGACCCCGGGCAGGGGGAGGGAGGCGCCGAGCGCGGCGACGGCCAGGAGCGACCCCAGGACGAACGCCGCCCCGAGACGTCGGGGGACTCCCCGACTACCCGAGCAGCGAAAGCGCGGCGTCGGCGATCTCATCGGCTCCCAGCGCGGCCACCGTGGCCGCGCCTCGATTGTAGTTCCCGCCGGCGGTGAGGGCCCTGGCCCGGGGCCCGGCCGGCCCGAACCGCGCCGGGTCCGTCGGCCCGTAGAGCGCGAGCGTGGGGGTCCCGGCGGCGGCGGAGAGGTGCGTCGGGCCCGTGTCGGCGCCGACGAAGAGGCAGGAAGCGCGACGGCGCGCGTTCTCCGAAGCCAGCGTCGCCAGCGGCACGATGAAGCAGGCCATTTCCACCCAGAACCAGAACGCCTGCCAGGTGGCGGCGAAGGCCGTGCCGAGCGCGCCGCGCATGACCACGTCGATCACGCGCAGGACGACATAGGCGGCCAGCGTCCAGTACATGATTTTCGCCAGCGGCGTCAGCACCGGGGTTTCCAGCTGGCGCTTGAAGCCGGTCGAGGATAGCGTCGCCTCGAAGATCACCACGGCGAAGCCGAGCAGGATGGCCGTCAGCAGGTAGGTGACCGGCAGCAGCATGCCGGACTGCCAGAGCGGATGGATCTGCTGGCCGAAGATCACCAGCAGCGAGCCCAGCGAGGACTGGTGCATCGAGGGCAGCAGCACGCCCAGGGCGATGAAGAAAAACAGCAGCTTGTTGAGCTTCCGCTTCGCGTCCTTCATGCCCCACTTCTCGAGGAAGGCCGGCGCGAACTCGATCCACATCACCACGATGTAGGCCGAGATGCACACCGCCACCTCGAACATCACCGAGTTCACCTGGGCGTAGCCGGGCCAGAAGATATGCCAGAAGTTCCACCAGCGGCCGAGGTCGAAGATGACCGAGACGCCGGCCAGCGTATAGCCGAACAGGCTCGCCAGCAGGGCCGGCCGCACCAGCGGATGGTACTGCCCCTTGTTGAAGATGTAGACCAGCAGCGCCATCGAATAGCCGCCGCAGGCGAAGGCCGAGCCGACCACCACGTCGTAGGCAATCCAGATGCCCCAGGGATAACCGTCGTTGAGGTTGGTCACGGCGCCGAGGCCGTAGAAGAAGCGATACACCAGGATGACGCCGGCGATCGCCGCCAGCACGCCGAGCAGCAGCGTGAAGGGCGTGAATGCGCTGCCGCCGAGCGGGCGCGGCGCGTGTGCGTGCGAATGATCAGCCAT
>RHKY01000053.1:0-32254 GCA_008363385.1 Acidobacteriota bacterium
CGGTTTCGCCGAGGAGCTGTGCCTTCTCGAGCCGGATCACGGCCAGGCGGGCTTCGCGATCTTCGGCCGGGAAACGTGCCGATGCGAAAGAACCTACGCTCGTAATAACCCACTCAAGTACGTCGACCCGGATGGGAAGGAGATCCAGTACTCCGCAGCGTACGTAGCGCGAGTCCGTTCGGACAGCGCGTTCGCCGCAGCTCACAGGGCGTGGCGGTTCTCCCCCTCTGGTAGCGAACAGCACCGGAGAATGGGCGGCGATGCAAACACGCGCTATGTGCTTACGGTGGGTCCAGCCACGTTCTTCGGCAGTCGAGGTTCGAATTTCGGCCACACCTATCCCGTCACCAGTTGGGCGAAGAAGAACAAGGAAGGGAAGCTCGACGCCCCGAAAGTCGAGATGACCATCGACGTTGACGCCCGACGAGCGACGGACCCACAGCCGCCCGGCACGTCAACTGCCGCCGAGCTCGCCAAGACCATCTTCCACGAAGCGAGCCACGGACTGGACATCGGTTCGGGTACGAGCACGGCGGCAGAGACGGAGCGGAGGGAGAAACCGCTCACGAATGAATCGGACCCTGCCATGGTCCAGTTCAAGCTCGAACTGAAGACGACGCTGCCGGCGGACGAGAAGGAACTCAAGAAGTAGAAGGCCATGAGAAAGAACCGGTTCGTTCTTGCCGCGGCTTTTCTCGTTATCGCAGCGGGTGCGGCCTGGCTGGGCGCGCTCTATGAACGCGGACTTGCTTCAGCCAGTTCGTTCCGCCGGACCGGTGAAGCTGACTTCGTCAGCGTTCGAGGGGAGTACGTGCTAGTACTCCCCTCTGATCGGCTCATGACGGAACTGGTTGGGCCCACCTGGGCCGAGCAGACTCTGTTCTATCGGTGCGATCGCGGGATATCCCAGGATGGAAAAGGGGTCGTGAGCTCGAACGGCTCGTTCGAGCCGCTGGCTAAAGGTAGGCCGTCCTTTCGGGTGTCCGGCGATAACTGGACGGATCTTGGGATCAGCATCTTCGCGTTGGAGTCTCGAAAGCAGGTGGTGGTACGGGTGAACCTCCGATCGGGAGCGATCGAGCGTAGGTCTGAGACACCGATAGCACCAAGAGAGCTTCGTGTGACGCCGAAGGGCGAGTTGATCGTCTGGTACTGATCTGGAAAAGGGGGTCAGGGTCAGCGGGGTCAGGGCTAAAGGGTAAAGGTTAGACCAAGCACTGCGCCGGACGCCCGATCGGGGCGCCGAGCGAGCACGGTAACGAGAAGCGACCAGGAGACGAGAAGATGATCGAGAGACTGAACCGCATGGCGACCGTGGTGGCGATCCTCGCCGCCCTCGGCGTGGCGGGGACCGCGGAGGCCCAGACCGGCTACACGTTCGAGCCCGTCATCCCGTGCCGGGTGGTCGACACGCGGGTCGGGTCGCTGCCGAACGGCGGAGGGCCCGTGTCGAACGACCAGAACAACCCCCGCCTCTTCGCGATGCGAGGCAACTGCGGGATCCCGAGCACGGCGGTGGCGGTGAGCGTGACGCTCACGGCCGTGACGCCACCGAGCGCGGGCTTCCTGTCGATCTGGCCGGCCGGCGTCGCGTGGCCGAACATCTCCAACCTGAACGTCAGCGGCGGCGAGGTCGCGGTGGCCAACGGCGCCGTGGTGAAGCTCGGGCCGACGATCGGGCAGGACCTCGCATGCTTCGCCGGGACATCGGCACCGATGCACGTGGTCATCGACGTCGTGGGGTACTACAAGTAGCAAGGGAAGCAGTCTGGTCCCCGCGGCGTTCCCGTCTGGGCTTCCCGCGCCGGTACCAACGGGCCTCGGGAACGCCGCCCGCTTCCGTGAGGCCTCTCCCAGACCCGCTCTACACTCCGGGTCGATGAAGCTGGGGTTCGAAGTCGGAGGCTTTCCTAGTCAGGAGCTTCGTCTCCGGACGGGCGGGTGGACGATCACGGGATGAGCCGCGCGAGGCGGAGGTGGCAACGCCGGGGCGCGCCGCTGCTGGCCGGCGTTCTTCTCGCGCTGCTGGCCTGGGCCTCGCCGGACCACCTGCGGAAGACGTACAGCCCCACCCACGACGAGCCGACGCATGTGCGTGCTGCGGATTCCGGCGATGGTGAGCGTCGATTCCGGAGGAAGGTGAGCATCGATTCCGGGCATGGTGAGCGCTCATCGGAGCGAAGCGACGGGAAGCCCGGCGGCGATGTCCTCCTTTCTCGTGCGGATTGTACGGGGGCGCTCCGGGGTGTCTCCCGGTTCCCGTTCTCGTTTCGTGTGAGTTCGCAGTCGTAGCGGTTTTTCTTTTTGGTTCTTTTTCTTTTTGTGGATTCCACCGGTTCCTGTGGATTCCGGGGCGAGGGGTGCGTCGTGTGGGGCTCACTCGCGCCTGGGAGCCGAGCGAGCCGCGGGGGTCCGGCCGGCGGGATCGCGCATGGACTTGCCCCTGAGCTCGATCTTGTAGGCGGCCGGGATGAGGCGGTCGCAGATGGCGTCGGCCAGGGTGGGCTCGCCGATGGCGTCGTACCAGGTCTTGACGGGGAGCTGGCTGGTGACGAGGGTGGAGGCGCGCTGGTGGCGGTCCTCGACGACCTCGAGGAGGTCGCGCCGCTCGGCCTCCTTCAGGGGCGCCAGCCCCCAGTCGTCGATGACGAGCAGGTCGGTCCGGGTGAGCTTGGACAGGAGCCGGCCGTAGGAGCCGTCGGCCCGGGCCAGGGCGAGGTCGTGGTAGAGCTGGGGGGCGCGGATGTAGCAGGCCGAGTAGCCCGAGCGGCAGGCTCGCTCAGCGAAGGCGCACGCCAGGAAGGACTTGCCGACCCCCGTGGCGCCGGTGATGAGGAGGTTGCGGCGGTCGGCGACGAAGGCGCAGGTGCCCAGCGAGAGGATCACGGAGCGGTCCAGGCCCCGCGGCGCTGTCCAGTCGATGTCCTCCAGGCAGGCCTGGTGCCGCAGCCGGGCGGCCTTCAGGCGGCGCCGCTGCTGGCGCTGCTGGCGGGCGGTCCACTCGGCGTCCACCATCAGGCCGACCCTCTGGGCGAAGTCCAGCTCGGCCAGGTCCGGCCGGCGCAGCTGGTCCTGGAAGGCCTCGGCCAGGGCCGGGAGCCGGAGGGCGAGCATCTTCTCGACGGTTGCGTTGCTCAGCACGGCAGCACCTCCGTCTCGCCGTAGCAGGCCGCACCCCGGATGTTCTCGTGGCGGGGCAGGCCCGGCTCGGGCCCCGAGGCCGGCAGGGGCTGGCGGTCCAGCCCGCTCCTCAGGATGTTCTTCACCGTCCGGTAGCTCTCGGCGCCGAGGCTCTGGGCCCTCTGGCAGGCTGCCTCGAGCCTCTCGGCCCCGTGGTTTCGACCCAGCCGCATCAGGCCCAGGCAGGCCCGGTAGCCCTGCTCCGGATGCGGCCGGCTGCGCAGGATGGCCTCGACGACGTGCCGCGTAGACGGCCCGGTCTTCTCGGCCCACGAGATCAACCGCGACGGGCTCCAGGCCGCGTGCGCCCGGTGCGAGGCCGGCATGTGCTCGGCCAGGGTCGACACCCTCCCTCGTCCGACCAGCCGCGGGTGGGACGCCACCCGCGTGGACCGCAGGTAGACCTCCACGCACCCCTGCGTGGCCCTCACCTCCACCCGCTGGCCGACCAGGGCGTACGGGACGCTGTAGAGGTTGTGCTCGTACTCGACGTGGTAGTCGATGTTGACGCCGCACTCCTTCCACAGCGCCGTCTCGTACCGCACGGGGGGCAGCGGCCGCAGCGCCGGCCTGTCGTACCTCTCGAAGAGCTCCCGCCTCGAGGCCCCCAGCCGCTTCATCACCCGCCCGTTGAGCTCCTCGACCTTCTCGCGGATCGCCACGTTCAGCTCGGCGAGACTGAAGAAGGTCCGGTTGCGAAGCGACGCCACGATCCACCGCTCGGCCAACAGCACCGAGACCTCCACCTTCGCCTTGTCCCGCGGCTTGTGGGCTCGCGCCGGGATCACCGCCGCCCCGTAGTGCGAAGCCATCTCCTCGTACGTCCGGTTGACGCTGGCCTCGTACCGGCATGGCCCCGTCACGGCCGCCTTCAGGTTGTCCGGCACGAAGATCGACGGCGCCCCCCCGAAGAACTCCACCATCCGCACGTGCAGGCGGATCCAGCTCCCCAGGTCCTGCCGCTCGGTGGCCTCGGCGTAGATGTAGCTGCTCGCCCCCAACGCCCCGACGAACAGCTCCACCCGGCGCTCCTCGCCCGTCCTCCCGTCGACGATCGTCGGCTTCTTGCCCGCGAAGTCGACGAAGACCTTCTCGCCCGCCACGTGCACCTGCCTCATCACCGGCGACAGCCGCTTGCGCCAGCGGTGGTAGTGCTCGCAGAACTGGCTGTAGCGGTATCCCCCGGGATGGGCCGCCAGGTACTCCTGCCACAACAGGCTCAGCGTCACCCCCGCTCGCCGCAGCTCCCCGTGGACCCAGGCCGCGTCCACCGCCGCCCGGCCGCTCTCGGCTGCCGCCCTCACCCCGAAGACCCGTGCCTCCAGCGCCTCGTCCGTCGCCAGCTCTTCCGGGATCGGCCAGCCCACCCCAGCCGCTGCCGCCCGCCCGAGGTACTCCGACACGGTCCCCGTCCCCGCCTTCACCGCCCGCGCCACCGCCCTCTGCGGCAGTCCGCAGCCCAGGCTCAGCCTCAGGATCTCCCTCAGTTGTCTCATCGCCAGTCGTCTCGCCGCCAAGGACTCCTCCTCTGCGGAGGATCCCTGACTCCCCATCCTTCGACCGACCAGCGCTCACCATCCCCGGAATCGGCGCTCACCATCCCGGAATCCATGCTCACCATGGCCGGAATCGGTGCTCACCATCCCGGAATCGGCGCTCACCATGCCCCGGAATCCCTGCTCACCTTCGACCGGAATCCCTGCTCACCATGGTCCGGAGCCGTCACGTGCCGCGCGCGAGCTGCGGGACGGGCCGGGCGTCGTCCCGAACTTCGAGCACCCGCTCGTGGCGAAGATCCTGGCGGCGAGCGCTCTCGGACGTCCCGACCCGGCCGACTCCTGGCAGGAGATCCGTGACGCCCGGCGACCCTTCCCGGTCGTCTACGGGCTGTTCGTCGGCTACCGGTTCCGGTAGCGAGCCGCGACCCGCGGGTGCCGCGCACGCCTTTCCCACGCGCAGCGCGCTCCTCGACCCGCGTGGGTGGCGCATCGGGCGATCCGGCCACGGGGTCCGAGTATGTCCAGCGATGACCTGTCGATCGTCTAGAATTAGCTCCCGCATGGGCCCCTTCGACCTCGCCGCCTCGGTCCGGCGCGCGGAGCAGCGGGAGGGCTCGTCGGCACGAGAGCCGGCGCGACTCCCCCGCTCCGACCGCGGGCGCTCGCGGCTCGACCCCCGCGTCCTCTCGGCGGTGGCCGCGGTGCTCTCGGCTCACGATCGACCGGTCCTGGCGGAGGCCCTCGCCGAGATCGGGAGGCGCTGCCGCCGGGCCCGCGTTCGGCCTCCGTCGCGGGCGACCGTCTACAAGCTCCTCGACACGCTGCCGACCCGGTCGTACCGGCTCCGGGACCTGCCGCCCACCGTGCAGGACGCGCTCTACAACCTCGCGCCCGAGAGCGAGGTCCCCGGCCACCAGGTCGCCTTCTGCTGCTTCAACTACGGCGACCTCGCCGCGGCGAGCTACGCCTCGGGCCTTCCCTGGCTCGCCCTCCACCAGGCGCTGAAGCTCCCCGGCTGGAGGTCGAGGAGCCGCGGGCTGGCCGAGGCGGTCGCGCGGACGCGGGGCATCCGGTGACGCCGCCCCGGCATCCGGCCGACGTCATGCCGGCGGCCGTTTCCCGCGCCGTGTCCGGGCTGGGCACCTGGTTCGTCATCGGCGGCCAGGCGATGCGCTGCTTCCTGCCCTACCGCCCGAGCCGCGACGTGGACTTCGGGGTGAAGAGCGCGGAGGACATGGACGGCCTGGTGCGACAGCTGGAGCGCCGCGGCCGGGTCGAAGTGCTCGAGCGCGGCGCCGATACCGTGCACCTCCGTTTCGACGGTGTCGACGTCTCGGTCTTCGTCCTCGAGACGCTCCTCCCGTTCGTCGAGGACCAGCGCCTCACCGTCACGGGGCTCCTCGGGACGAAGCTCCACGCGATCCTCGACCGGGGAACCCGCCGCGACTTCTTCGACCTCTACACGACGCTCCAGACGAGCGGGCTCGGCATCGCCGAATGCCTCTCGGCGATCCGGCGCGTCTTCCGGCAGGAGGTGAACGACGCGCTCCTCCTCCGGGCTCTCACCTGGTTCCAGGACGCGGACCGGGAGGCGCCGCTCCCCGGCGAAGGCCCGAAGGACTGGGAGACCGTCAAGGAGTACTTCCGGACGCGCGTCGGGCACCTCCTCGTCCCGCCGGCCCGCGTGCTCGAGATCCAGGCGAGGGTCGTCGACGTGGCGAGCGGCGGCTCGAAGACGAAGCGTGCCCGGCGATCACAGGGGATCTGACTTCTCCCGTCGCTTCCGCCGGCCTACCGCCCGCTCCCGCCCCGCGCCCGGACCTTCGCGTCGATGAAGTCGGGGTGGGGGACGTGGAGGAGTCCGGCGATGCGGCGGATCAGGTGCTCCTCGAGGGGGTGCTTCTCGGAGTCGGCGAAGGCGACGAGCCACAGCAGCTCGACGACCCGCTTCTTCTCCTCGCGGGAAAGCCCCTTGTCGACGAGGCTCGTGAACTCGAAGAGCGAGGTGGCGGCATCCGCCTCGGCCTCGGCCAGCCGGAGCAGCTCCTCGGTCTCGACGAGCGAGAGGCCGAACGTCCCCTGGAGCGCGGCGCGGGCGACCGTCCGCTCCTCCTCTTTGACCTCGGGGTCGGCGCGCATCACCTCGACGAGGAGCGCCGCGGCCGCGAGGCGAAGGCGGCGGCCCGGGTCGCCTTCCGCCGCGGGCGCCGCCTCGAGGACCCGCTCCTGGAAGAACCGCCTGAGGGAGTCGAGCATCCCCGGAGTCTCTCAGGGGCGGAGCGGCGTGGCGGCGAGCTCGCCGACGACCGTCGTCCAGGGCCTCACGCGCCACCCGGTCACGAGCCCGTTCGTCACGTACGGGTCCTGCCGGACGAACTCCTCGACGGTCCCGGGCCCGTCGCACGAGAAGAACAGGATCGCGCCCTCCACCGGGTCGCCGACCGCCCCCCCGATGAGGAGCGTGCCCCGGTCCGCCCAGCGCCACGCCAGGGCGAGGTGCTCGGCGCGGTACTCGCCGCGACGGGCGAGGTAGTCCGCCGCCAGGTCGTAGAAGAGGAGGTAGTGCATCGGCGGTCTCCTTCGGCGGGAGCCTACCGGTCGGCCGGGGGAGACGCGAGGGCCTCCGCCGCCACCCCAAGGGGCGCCCTCCTCACGCTTCGGCCGCCTGCTAGGATCGATCCGCATGAGGATCGGCGGTCTCGAGGTCGACGACGCCGCTCTCGAACGGCTCTGTCGGGCGCACCGCGTCCGGTCGCTGGCTCTCTTCGGCTCGCGGCTACGCGGCGAGGAGGGCGCCGGGAGCGACGTCGACGTCCTGGTCGAGTTCGAGCCCGGAGCGAGCGTGGGGCTCGACTTCATCCGCGTCCAGGACGACCTCTCGGCTCTCTTCGGACGCCCGGTCGACCTGGCCACGCCGGCCTTCCTCAGCCCGCACTTCCGTGACCGGGTGCTGCGGGAGGCGACGCGCTTCTACGAGGCCGCCTGAGGACGACGTCCTGCTCCGGGACATGCTGGACCACGCCGGGCGAGCCCTCGCCGCCAGCGACGAGAGAAGTCGGGAAGACCTGGACCGGGACGACCTCCTCGCCGCGGGGCTCGAGCGGTTCATCGAGGTGGTCGGGGAGGCTGCCACCAAGGTTTCCGCCGCGACCCGCGCGGCGCTCCCCGCCGTCCCCTGGCGGGAGATCGTCGGCATGAGGAACCGCCCCGTCCATGGCTACGCGTCCGTCGACCACGACATCGTCTGGACCGTCGTCCGGGAAGACCTGCCGGCGCTCGTGCGCGAGCTGGAACGCGCTCTCTCGGGCGGGTAGCGGCTCCTCCCGCGACCGCTCTCGCCGCGGCGGAGCGCGGGTCTCCGGAACGGAGCGATTCCGGCCCACCAGTCGGCCCCGGTCCGGGCTCGGGGCTTGCCGGTCTCCGGCCGCGGCTTCCGCCGCCCGGACGCAGGAAGCTCCGAAGCCTCAGTCGCCGCGAGGCCCCCGATACCGCCGCCGTTCGGCACGCCGTTTCCGGCCCCCCTCCGCCGCCGTCGGGGTGCCGAGGGTGGCTACAGCTTCCGGTGCAGGAACGGCTTCGCCCCGGGGCCGGTGTACGTGGCGACGAGGTGGCCCATGCCGTGGAGGCGCCAGCGGTAGGTGACGAGGCCCTCCAGGCCGACCGGGCCGCGGGCGTGGAGGCGGCCCGTCGAGATCCCCAGCTCGGCGCCCAGCCCGTACCGGTAGCCGTCGGCGAAGCGCGTGGAGGCGTTGTGGTAGACGCCGGCCGAGTCGACGCGCGAGAGGAACCTCGCCGCCGCGTCGCGGTCCTGCGTGACGATGGCGTCGGTGTGCCCCGAGCCGAACCGGTTGACGTGGGCGATCGCCTCGTCGAGCGTCTCGACGACTTTCACCGCCACGACGAGGGCCGAGAACTCGGTCCCGAAATCGGCCTCGGTCGCAGCGACGAGGGGCATCCCGGCCGCCATCGCGCAGGTCTCCTCGCAGCCGCGCACCTCGACGCCCGCCTCGGCGAGCCGCCCGACGAGCGGGCGCAGCACCTCGGGCGCCGCCGCGCGGTGGACGAGGATCGTCTCGACGGCGTTGCAGGCCGCCGGGTACGTCGTCTTGGCGTCCAGGCAGATGGCGATCGCCATGTCGGGGTCGGCCGCGGCGTCGACGTAGACGTGGCAGACCCCGTCGGCGTGCCCGAGGACCGGGATCCGCGTCCGCTCCTTCACGGACCTCACGAGCGCGTTCGAGCCGCGCGGGACGACGAGGTCGACGAGGTCGTCCAGGGCGAGGAGGGCGTCCACCTCCTCGCGCCCCGCGAGCGACGCGACCGCGTCCTCGGGGAGCCCCTCGGAGGCGAGCGCCTCGCGGAGGAGGGCGACGAGGACGGCGGTCGTCCGGACGGCCTCGCTCCCGCCCTTGAGGACGACGGCGTTCCCGGAGCGGATCGCCAGCGAGGCGATCTGGGTGACGGCGTCGGGACGCGACTCGAAGACGGCCGCCACGACGCCGAGCGGGCAGGTCACCTTCTCGAGGAGGAGCCCTTCGTCCAGGAGCCGCTTCTCGAGGACCCGGCCCGAGGGGTCCGGCTGCGCCGCCACCTCGCGCAGGCTCCTCGCCATCCCGAGGAGCTTCTGCGGGTCGAGCTTCAGCCGGTCGAGGAGGGGCCGGGCGAGCTTTCCCTCCCCGACGAGGCGGCGCGCCTCGGCCACGTCCTCGGCGTTGGCGGCGAGGATCGCCGCCGCCCTCTGCGAGAGGAGGTCCGCCACCCGGTGAAGCGCCCTCTCGCGCGAGGCGGAGGGCGAGGCGGAGAGGAGGAGGTACGCCGCGCGCGCCGCCTCGGCGACGGCGCGGACCCGGGAGGGGTCGGAGGAGTTCTGGCTCATCGGCTCGATCCGTCGTCGTGCGGTTCCGGCGCCTCGCCCGGCGCGGGAAGGGAGGTGAAGACGAGGTCGTCGCGGTCGACGAGGGCGGCGCGCCGGGAGCTCCGCGCCGCGTCGGCGGAGCGGCGCCCGAGGAGCTGCCGCGCCTCCCCCGATCCGAAGTTGACGCGCCCGCGGGCCAGCTCCTGGCCCGCCTCGTCCCGGATCGCCACGACATCCCCCGGGGCGAACTCGCCCTCGACGGAGACGACGCCCGCCGGGAGGAGCGAGGCCTTCCTCACGAGGAGCGCCTCGCGCGCCCCGGCGTTGACGACGACGGTCGCCGCCGGGGCCGAGGCCCAGGCGATCCAGCGGCGCCGGCCGCCGATCGGGGCGTGCGGCAGGAAGAGGGTGCCGACGTCCTCGCCGGAGAGGACCCGGTCGAGGACCTGCGGCGCCCGCCCGTCGGCGACGACGACGCAGGCCCCGGCGGTCGTGGCGATGCGTGCCGCCTCCAGCTTCGTCCGCATCCCGCCGCGCCCGCGGGCCCCGCCCCCCTCGGCCCACGAGACGACCTCCGCGGTCACCTCGGCGACGATCGGGACGCGGCGGGCCGAGGGGCTCCTCGCCGGGTTGCCGGTGTAGAGGCCGTCCACGTCGGAGAGGAGGACGAGGAGGTCGGCGTCCATCTTGGCCGCGACGAGGGCCGAGAGCTTGTCGTTGTCGCCGAAGACGGGGCTCTTCCCCGCGGCGTCGGGGGTCACGAGCTCGAGCGTCGAGACGGCGTCGTTCTCGTTCAGGATCGGGACCGTCCCGAGCGAGAGGAGCCGCCCGAGCGTGGCCTTGAGGTTCAGGTACCGGGCCCGGTCGGCGAAGTCCCCCTCGGTCAGGAGGACCTGTGCGGTCGTGACGCCCAGCTTGCCGAACCCCTCGTCGTAGACGGCCATCAGCCGGCTCTGGCCGATGGCGGCGCAGGCCTGCTTGAGGACGAGCGTCTTCGGCTTGCCGGGAAGGCCGAGCCGCTGCGCGCCGAGGCCGACGGCCCCCGAGGAGACGAGGAGGACCTCCCGGCCGGAACGGATCACCCCCGCCACGGACTCGACGAGGCCGTAGACCCGCCCGAGGGCGAGCGCCCCGTCGTCGCGCATCAGGACGTTCGTCCCGACCTTGACGACGACGCGGCGGGCCGAGGCGAGGCGCTGGCGGGGGTCCCTCTGTCCCATGTCGGTCCCGATGTTAGCCGGGCCCCGCATCGCCTACACTCGCCGCGGCAGGGGACCGTGGACGAGAAGATCGAGAGCGTCGAGGAACGGATCGCGAGGAAGCTCCAGAAGGTGGGGGTGCCGACGGCGCGCGCGCACGTCTTCCTCTGCGCGGACCCCGCGGGCGGCAAGTGCTGCGACGCCGCGCTGGGCGAGGCCGCCTGGACGTTCCTGAAGGACGAGCTGAAGCGGCGCGGCCTCTCCGACGGCGGCGGGGTCCTGAGGACGCGCGTGGCGTGCCTGCGCGTCTGCGACGACGGGCCGATCGCCGTCGTCTACCCCGACGGCGTCTGGTACCGGCGGTGCGACCCGCCGGTCCTGGCGCGGATCGTCGAGGAGCACCTGGTCGGCGGCCAGCCGGTCGCCGAGTTCGTCATCGCGACCCGGCCGCTCCCCCACGAGCCGGGCTGAGCGGCGCCGCCCGCGCGGCGGGCCGCGCTACTCGAGCGCCAGGAACGGCCGGTGGTGGACGGTGCCGGCGACGCCGACGAGGTCGACGGTGACGTCCCGCCAGCCGGGGGGGCCTGGAGGCAGCGGGAAGACCAGCTCGTATCGCCCGTCCACGCCGCGGAAGACGCGGTCGAGCGCGGCGCGGGCGAACTGGTGCGTCTTGGCGTACGTCCCGCCGGTCAGGTCGGCCAGGACCATCAGCTCCGTCTCCAGGGTGTGCCAGTCGGCGTCGGAGACGTCGAGCGTGAAGACCTGCACGCGGGCCCTGTACAGCGCCTCGATCGCCGAGCCGAGGCGGGGCGTGTCCTGCGGGTTCCGGTCGACGCGCAGCCCCCAGCCGAGGTAGAGCATCCACTTCGGCCCGGGGATCTCGGCGAGGGCCCGCGCCGTCTCGAGGAGCCCCAGCTCCACCGTCGCCGCGCGGGCCGCGGCGTCGGGGTCGATCCGCCCGCCGATCGTCGGCTCCTCGCCCGGCGGCAGCGGCGGGGGGAGGTCGGTCTTCAGCGAGTCGAAGACGGCCTTCCGGATCGCCTCGCGGTCGCGCGTGAAGTCCAGCCGCGGCTTCAGGCGCGAGTCGTACGAGACGACCGCGACGAGGTCGTCGGGCCCCAGCCCGTCGACGAAGCGCGTCGCCTCGTGGGCGACCCGCATCTGCCCGACCAGCCGGTGGCGGGTGAAGTCGGTCTGGAAGAAGAGGACGAAGAGGCGGTCCCCGTTCCCGGGCGCGGTCCCCGCGGCGGGGGCGGGGCGCTCCGGGGAAGGGGTGAGCGCGAGCCCCTCGCCGGGGACGGCGGGACGGGCGACCCCGGCCGGGATCCAGTCCGCCGCCTCCAGCGCGACCTCGCGCCCCTCCACCCGCACCCGGAAGGCCGACCGGGGCAGGTCCGGGATCGCCGCGCCCTGCGGGTCGACGGCGCGGACGTCCAGGACCACCCGGACGACCTCCGCCTCGGCCGCGATGCTCCCCTTGCGCGACGGCTCCTCCTGCGGGGCGGTGCCGAGGAGGGACAGGAGGGACAGGAGCGCCAGGAGCGCCAGGGCGGCCGGGCTCACGCCGAACCCCTGCCCGTCTCGACCGTGAAGGCGACGGTCCCGGTCGCTCCCCCCGCGGCGTCGAACGACCGCTCCACGAAGAGCGCCCTCCCGGCCGCGTCGAGGAGGAGGACCGTCGAGGAGCGCGTCCCGTAGCGCTCCGAGACGATGAACGGAGGCGACAGGAGCCGCTCCTTCTCGACGCCGACGCCCGTGTCGGGCAGCTCCGCGTCCTCTGCCGGCTCGCGGTCGGCGAGGAGGGAGAGGAGCGCCTCCGGGTCGAGCTCTCCCGTGCGCGCCAGGAGGCGCGAGAGGGCGGCCTTGCCGCGCGTCACCTTCGGCCAGGGCGTGTCGACGAGGGCGTTGGAGATGCCGTGGACGCCCTCGCCGAGCGGGAGGACCCGTCCCGTCCGGCTCTCCAGGACGAGGAGGCGCGCGCCGACCCCGGCCACGAGGTTGAACGGGTTGTACCGGGGCGCCTCGTTCAGCGACGCGCCGAGCCACTCCTCCGCAGAGGCGGCCCCCGAGAGGAACCCCGAAACGAGCGCGCCCCGCGAGGCCGCGTCGTGCCGGACGGCCCGCGGGTCGCGGAAGTTGGTCAGCGCCGCGACCCGCCCGGACCGGGTGACGCCGAGCCAGGCGCCTCCCTTCTCCAGGTCACGCCCCGCCAGGACCCCCGGGGCGTCCTCCCAGAACCTCGCCGGGGCCGAGGGGCGCGCGTGGAACTCGTCCCGGTTCGCCGCGACGACGAGCGGGTAGAGCGGGTGCGCCCGGACGGCGAGGAGGACGAGGCACACGGGGCCATTCTTCCACCCCCGGCCCGCCCTCTCCCCTCCGCCGCTCAGGGCGTGGCCAGCGAGACCTCCGAGGCCAGGATCGTGCTGTTGGCCCGCGGCCGGAACGTGAACGGGGCGGCGACGGCGTAGACGACCTCGTCGCGGGTGAGCGGCAGCCAGGCGTACGCGTCCCGGGCGCGCCGGAGGATCCGCTGGAGGGCGTCGCGGCGGGCGACCTGGACCAGGACCTCGCCGCTCGCCTCGATCTCGGCGTCGAGCGAGGGGTCCGAGAAGCGCCCGTAGTTGGCCCGCCCGAGCCTGCGCCGCTCGTCCACGGTGTGGAGCGCGGCGTCGAGGAAGTCGCTGGCGTCGCCCGAGGCGCACCCGAGGCCCGTCAGGAAGAGCGAGAGCCCGCCGCGCGAGGCGAGCTCGAAGAAGGCCGCCTCGGGGAGCTCGGCGACCTCCACGCGTATCCCGGCGGGCGCCAGCTGCTCCGCGACACGCCGGGCCGTCTCCGCCAGGTGCCTCCGCGTGTGGAGGGTGACCGAGAACCCGGAGCCGAAGCCCGCCTTCTGCAGGAGCGCCAGGGCGCGAGACGGGTCGTGCGGCAGGTCCGGGAGCGCCGGGTCGTGGCCGAAGATCGTGGCGGGGACGAGCTGGTGCGCGGGGACCGCGAACGCGGGGAGCCCCGCGGCCAGCGCCCGCCGGTCGACGAGGAGCGAGACGGCCTGGCGGACCTCGGGGCTGGCGAACGGGTTTCTGGGGCCCGCGACGAACGGGGTCGGGTGGGCGCGCACGTCGAAGGCCAGGTACTTCACGAAGAGCTCCGCCCGCCTCAGGACGGTCACCCCCGGGCGTCCCCCGAGCTTCCTCACGGCCTCCCGCGAGGAGCAGACGGCCAGCTGGCTCCGGCCGGACAGGACGTCCTCGGCCGCCTCCTCGGCGCCCCGGCCGAGGAGGAAGGTCACCCCCGCCACCTGCGGCTCCGAGCCGTCCCGGTCCCCCCGGCGCTCCATCACGACGCGGTCCTTCTCGAACCGGACGAGCCGGTACGGTCCCGTCCCGTTCGGCCGCAGCGTCAGGTCCGAAGGCTCCGCGCGCCCGACGACCGGGATCCCGGCCAGCTTGTTCAGGAGGACGGCCGCCGGGCGGCTCGTCCGGACCTCCACCTCCCTCGCCGAAAGGGCGCGGACGCTCTCCACCTGGACGGCGTAGATCCCGAGCGAGAGGGCCGGGTCCTTCCGGAGCCTCTCGAACGTGTGGACGACGTCCTCGGCCGTCAGCTCGTGCCCGTCGTGGAACCGCGCGCCCGCGCGGAGGCGGAACACCCAGGTCAGCGGGTCGGGCGTCGACCAGCGCTCGGCCAGCGCCGGGCGGATCCCCATCTCGGCGTCCAGCGCCACGAGCGGCTCGTAGAAGTGACCCGCGACCGTCGCGTAGCCGAGCCGGTCGTGGAGGTGCGGGTCGAGCGTGTCGACCTGGAACGGGACCGAGACGGTCAGGGACGGCGGGGCGGCCGGCCGGCGGCAGGCCACGGCCAGGGCGGCGGCGCAGAGGGCGCCGGTCACGAGCGAACGGCGCATCGAGAACCAGTATAGGAGCCGCCTCTGCCCGGGCCGGGAGCTATAGTGGCGCCGTGCCGGCGCCGCCGGGGCGTCTTCCCCGGCCCCGTCTCCCTCCCGGACGGCGCGGCGCGGAGGGACGGCGATGTTCGAGTCCGCCGAGCTCGGTCACTCGGTCGACAAGAAGACCTGGGACAAGGAGGTCCCGAAGCTCCGCGAGGCGCTCCTCGCCGCGCAGTACGACGTCCTGACGCGGAAGGAGTTCCCCGTGGTCGTCCTCGTGGGCGGCGTCGACGGGGCCGGCCGCGGCGAGACCGTCAACCTCCTGAACGAGTGGCTCGACCCGCGCCACGTCTCCACGCACGCCATGGGCCCGCCGACCGACGAGGAGAGCGACCGGCCTCCGATGTGGCGCTTCTGGCGGGAGCTGCCGCCGAGGGGGAAGATCGGGATCTTCTTCGGCTCCTGGTACACCGCGCCGATCGTCGACCGCGTCTACCGGAGGACGAAGCCCGCCGACCTCGACCAGGCCCTGGAGGAGATCGTCCGCTTCGAGCGGATGCTCGCGGCCGAGGGAGCGCTCATCGTCAAGCTCTGGCTCCACCTGTCGAAGGAGGCCCAGCGGAAGCGGCTGAAGGCGCTCGAGAAGGACCCCGACACCCGCTGGCGCGTCACGAAGGACGACTGGAAGCGCTTCGCCCTCTACCCGCGCTGGCGCGAGACGTCCGAGCACGCCCTGCGCGAGACGAGCCGCGCCGAGGCCCCGTGGACGATCGTCGAGGGGGTCGACCCGCGCTACCGATCGCTGACCGTCGGCAACGCGCTCCTGGCCGCGATCAAGGAGCGCCTGGAGCGCACGCCGACGAAGCCCACGGTCGCCCCGGCGCCCGCCCCGAGCGTCGACGGCCTGCAGGTGCTGAAGGCCCTCGACCTGAAGAAGGCCCTGCCGAAGCCGAAGTACGAGAAGGAGCTGGAGAAGTACCAGGAGAGGCTCGCCCGCCTCTTCCGCGAGCCGCGGTTCCAGAAGCGGCACTCGGTCGTCGCCGCCTTCGAGGGGAACGACGCCGCGGGGAAGGGGGGCGCCATCCGCCGCGTCGTCTCGGCCCTCGACGCCCGGCAGGTGCGGACCGTCCCGATCGCCGCCCCGACCGAGGAGGAGCGCGCCCAGCCCTACCTCTGGCGCTTCTGGCGGCCGCTGCCGCCGCGCGGGCAGCTCCTCGTCTTCGACCGGACCTGGTACGGCCGCGTCCTCGTCGAGCGCGTCGAGGGGTTCTGCGCCGAGGCCGACTGGAGGAGGGCCTACGGCGAGATCAACGACTTCGAGGAGCAGCTCGTGAGGCACGGGATCGTCCTCGTGAAGTTCTGGCTCGCGATCGGCAAGGACGAGCAGCTCGCCCGCTTCAAGGAGCGCGAGAAGACCGGCTTCAAGCGGTACAAGATCGGCCCCGAGGACTGGCGCAACCGCGAGAAGTGGGACGCCTACGAGGCCGCCGTCTGCGAGATGGTCGACCGCACCTCGTCCGAGATCGCCCCCTGGACCCTCGTCGAGTCGAACGACAAGTACTTCGCGCGGATCAAGATCCTGAAGACCCTCTGCGAGAGGGTGGAAGCGGCCCTGTAGGGCTCACCCTCGCTCGCCCGGGCACAGCTCGCGGCGGAGCGCGTCCCGCCAGGAGGGCGGGGCGAGGCCGAGGGCGCGCAGGCGAGCCGGGTCGAGGGCGCAGCGGAGGGGGCGGGGCGCCGTGAGGCCCGCCTCGTCGAGGCGCAAGGGAAGGAGCCGCGGCTGGACGCCGAGGAGGCGCGCGGCCTCCTCGGCGAGCCCTTGCCACGTCGTCTCGCCCTCGCCGGCGGCGTGGTAGAGGCCCGGGGGGGCCGCGCCGTCGAGGAGGCGCGCGACGAGGGCCACGAGGTCCGGTACGTACGTCGGCGAGACGGTCCGGTCGGCGAAGACGCGGACCGGTAGGGCCTGCTTCAGGGAGGCGAGGATCCGGTCGACGCTCCCCTTCGGGTGCGGGCCGCCGAAGAGGCTCTCGACTCGCAGGACGAATGCGCGCGGCGAGGCGAGCGCGAGCCGCTCTCCCCGCAGCTTGCTCGCGCCGTAGACGCCGAGCGGGTTCGGCTCGTCCTCCTCCGTGTAGGGCGTCTCCTTCGTCCCGTCGAAGACGAAGTCCGAGGAGAAGTGGACGAGCGTGGCGCCGGCGGCGTCGCACGCCCCCGCGAGCGCTCCGACGGCGAGCGCGTTGACGTGAAGCGCCTCGCGGGGCTCGCTCTGGGCCCGGTCGACGTCGTTGAAGGCCGCGGCGTTGAGGACGGCGTCGGGACGCAGCTCGTCGAGGAGGCGCGCGACGGCCTCGCCGTCCGTCACGTCGAGCCGCGCCCGGTCGAGCGGGACGACATGGTCGGGTCGCGGCCAGAGGGCGACGAGGGCGCTCCCGAGCTGCCCCGAGGCGCCCGTGACGACGACGCGGCGCGGCTCCCCGCCGTCGCCGGCAGCCCTCACCGCAGGGCGGCGGCGATCTTCTTCGCCGCGCGCCGGGCCGCGTCGGCGACGGCTTCCGACTCGGCCGTGTTCCCCTCCTCGTCCTCGCCCCGGCGGAGGGTCGCCTGCCCGGAGACGCTCTCGCGCAGGAGCGAGGACCCGTCCGAGGCGCGCGCCAGCGTGAGCGCGACCGGGCACTCGGCCCGGAAGTTGACGATGACCCGCTCCCTCCGGATCCCCGTCGCCGGGTCCGTGTCCCACTGGCTGACGGTCGAGGAGGCCACGACGCAGGGCGAGACCGATACCGACAGGAAGGCGTCTCCGGGGTGCTGCCGCCGGAACGCCTCGGCGCGCTCGCCCGTGGGCTCGGCCGCGAGCGCGCCCAGCCTCGCGCCGGAGAGGCGGGCGTCCGTGAGGGCGAACCGGCCCGCCTCCGTCGACTCCAGGCCGAGGCGCGAGACGAAGACCTCGACGTCGGGCGCTGCGCCGTCGGCCTCGACGAGGACGACCCGCTTGGCGGAGCCGGACGCGCCGGAGGCGCCGCCGGGCCCGCCCCCCGACGCGCAGCCGGACGCGAAGGCGAGAGAAGCGAGGAGGGCGAGGAGGGCGGCGGTCGGGCGCACCATGCGACGGATTCTAGGGGCGCGGCAGGATCGGGCGTCGCGGGCGACAATCCGGGCGTGACGACCGCCTCCGGCCCCGCCGCCCCGAGGACCGTCCTCGTCACCGGATCCACCGACGGCATCGGCAAGGAGACGGCGGTGAAGCTCGCGGAGACGGGCTTCCGCGTCCTCGTCCACGGCCGGAGCCCCGAGCGGGCCTCCGCGGCGGCGGCGGACGTGAAGAAGCGCGCACCGGGGGCGTCCGTCGAGGCGCTCGACGCGGACCTCGCCACGCGCGACGGCGTCCGGCGCCTCGCACGGCTCGTCCTCGAGCGGACGGACCGCCTCGACGTCCTCGTCAACAACGCGGGGGTCTTCCGGACGGAGAGGCGCGCGACGAGGGACGGCCTGGAGGAGACCTTCGCGGTGAACCACCTCGCCCCGTTCCTCCTGACGCACCTCCTCGTCCCGCTCCTCGAGAGGAGCGCCCCCTCCCGCGTCGTCGGCGTCAGCTCGATCGCCCACCAGAGCGCCCGCCCGGTCCTCTCGGACCTGCAGCACGAGAAGCGGTACGACGGCTACTCGGCCTACGCCCTCTCCAAGCTCGGGAACGTCCTCTTCACGATCGAGCTGGCGCGGCGGCTGGACGGCCGGGGCGTGACGGCCAACGTCCTCCACCCGGGCGTCATCACGACGAAGCTCCTCCGGGAGGGGTTCGGCATGGGCGGGGCCCCCCTCTCCTCGGGGGCCCGGACGAGCTTCTACCTCGCGGCGAGCCCCGAGGTCGAGGGGGTGACCGGGCGCTACTTCGTCAACGACAAGGAGGCCAGCCCCTCCCCGGTGGCGCGCGACGAGCGGCTGCGGAAGGCCTTCTGGACGGTCTCCGAGGAGCTCTCCCGCCTCCTGCCCGAGGAGCGCCTGCCGGACCCCGACGCCGCCTGAGGCCGCCGAACGGAGCCGATGCCGATGACCCGATTCCTCGAAGCCCTCTCCTGGCCCGTCCTGATCGTCGTGGCCGTCCTCCTGGCGCTCGCGCCGTTCGGCAAGGAGCCGCACCTGGTCGAGAAGTGGCGGATGCTCTTCTCGGGGACGCTGAAGCGCCCGATCGACTGGTTCGACCTCGTCCTCCACACCTTCCCGCTGGTCCTCGTGGCCCTCAAGCTGGGCCTGTCGCTCCGCAAGGGCTGACGCCGCCGCGCGGGAGGAGCGCGGCGGCGTCCCGGACGACCGTCAGAACGTGCCCGCCAGGACGAGGCTCGCCCCGAACCCCGGGGCGTCGACCGAGAGCTCGTCGGAGGAGCCGGGGTAGGACTTGTCGAGGACGTTCCGGAGGAGGAGCCGCGCCTCGATCCCGAACGGGAACCGGTAGCCCCCCGCCAGGTCGACGACGGCGTACCCGGGCGTCGGCTTCTCGGTGGGGCCGGGACGGTCGTCGGGGGCGTAGGTGCTCAGCCGCCCGCGGACCCAGACCTCCGCGGTCGGCGCCCAGTCCAGCGTCAGGACGGCCGACGAGGGCGGCACGTCGGCCGCGGCCGAGCCGTCGTCCAGGATCGTGCCGCGCGTCGTCCCGAGCGCCAGCCGCACCTGCAAGCCCTTCCCGGCGTCGGCGGAGAGCTCCAGCTCGGCTCCGGTGAGCTCCTCCTCGCCCCGGTTGCGGAAGTAGTAGTCGGTCCCCTGCTTGTACCGCTCGATCAGGTCCTGGATCCGGTAGAGGTAGGCGTAGGCCGCCAGGCTGAACGGCCCGGTGGAGTAGCGCGCGGCCAGGTCGTACTGGTTGCTCGTCTCGGGGACGAGGTCGGGGTTGCCGGTGACGAACCCGCGCCCCGAGATCCCGCGGTAGTAGCGGTCCGACAGGAGCGGGTCGCGGAACCCGCGCGCGTACTGCGCGGTGACCGAGAGGCCAGAGAGCGGCGTCACGGTCGCCGCCGCGAAGCCGGAGAGGGCCCCGTCCGAGGTCGAGCGGTCCCCGAAGTACCCCCCGCGATTCCGGTTCCGGACCTGGTCCCCGCGCAGGCCGGCGGAGACCGAGAGGAGGCCGGAGACGAGCGGCTGCTCGGTCTCGACGAAGGCCCCGAGGTCCACCTTCGAGGCCTCCTCGACGGCGACCTCGCCGGTCACGCCGGTGACGTCGCCCGACATGTCGTAGTCCGTGTACGTGTTCAGGGCCTCGAGCGAGAACCGGGTGCTGGCGTCGAGCCCGACCCTCAGCGACCCCCTCCCGAGCGGGCGGCTCCCGACCGCGCGGAAGGAGGCGTCGTCGGCCTCCACGTCCGACTCGGAGAGGCGGCGCGGGTCCGTCGCCGTCTGGAGCCGGTCGCGCGCGGTCAGGAGGTCGTACCGGCCCCAGAAGGCCCGGACCTCGACCGCCGTGAACCCGAGGAGCCCCGGGAGGTCGGCGCCGACCGTGACCCTGAGCGAGTCCTCCTCGGGGTACGTCGTCTCGGTGACGTTCGAGTCGAGCGAGGGCTTCCCCGTGTCGCGCCCTTGGTCCAGCTGCACGCCCGCGAAGACGCGCGCCGCGCCGATCGGGACCATGCCGCGGAGGAGGACGCCGCGATCGCGGGAGGAGGAGTTCTCGATCGTCCCGGAGGGGGCCTCGTAGTCGTCGAAGAAGCGCTGGTGGGCCTGCAGGAGGAGGGCGGCCTCGCCGACGGGGACGTTGGCCTCGACCCCTCCGGTGGCGCCCGCAGACCCGGCCAGCCCGCCCGAGAGCTCGAAGCGGCCGCCGAGCGCGTCGGCCGTCGGCATCGGGGTCCGGGAGTGGAGGATGCCGCCGAGCGCGTCCGAGCCGTAGGCGACGGACCCGGGGCCGCGGACGACCTCGACGTTCTCGAGCGAGAACGGGTCGAGGTACGAGGCCGACGGCCCGGCGCGCCGCTCGGACGTGACGCGGGCGTCGTCGACGAGGAGCAGGACGCGGGAGCGCGCCATCCCCCGGATCGACGGCACCGCGGTCTGCCCCTCGTCGAGCTTCCCGGTCCCGGGGATCTCGGCCAGCGCGTCGGCCAGCCGCTCGGGGCGCTTCTCCTCCATCTCGGTCCGCGAGACGACGGAGGGGGCCGCCGCGGGCGGGGCGATCGTGGTGGGGGCCAGGCCGGCCCTCACGACGACCTCGGTCCTCGTCGGCGGGGGGAGCGTGAGCGTCGTCGAGACCTGGTCCCCCAGCTCGACGACCCTCACGAGGCCGAGCCAGGCACCACGCTCGTCCGAGACGGCGACCTCGAACGGCAGAGGGGGGACGGGGTCGAGCCGGAACTCGCCCTCGGGCCCGGTCGTGGCCGAGCCGGTGCGGCCGAGGACCGAGACGCGGGCGCGGACGACGGGTGCGCCCGTGGAGTCCACGAGCCGGAATCGGACGTCCCTGGCGAGCGCCGGGAGGGCCAGGAGGACGAAGAGCAGCGGCGCGACGGCGCCGCGGAGGGTTCGATGCATGAATCTCTCCTCGATCTCGGTCCGGTGCGGGAGACGGTGGGGGACCGGCCGGGAGGGATCAGAGTCGGAGCGGCCCGGGGACCGCCCGGCGTGAGACCCCGGCGGTCGAGCCGGGGCCGCGAGGCCGGGAGCGCTCCCCGCCGGGACCCTCCGGTGCTGCGAGCGGGGCCGGAACAGGAAGCTCGGTGCGTCCCGCGAGGATGAGCGGCGGCTCGGCGGCGAGGCCGGCCGCCAGCGACGGCCCAGCCGGGGCGATGCCCCGGGGAGCCGGGTCGAGCGGGAGGGCCAGGAGGGGAGACCGCTCCTCGGCGCGCCACTCGACCCGGGCGTGGTCCCCGCGCCGCCTCAGGAGCCCCCGGTCGGCCCACGGGACGAGCGCCGCGGCGCCGGGCTCCGGGGCGAGCCGGAAGGGCCCCGACGAGACCAGGTCCGTCTCGAACCGCCGGCCGTCCCTCCTGCCGCCGGCCCGGACCAGGAGCCAGGCCGAGCCCGACGCGAGGTTCGGCATCCGGAACGAGAGGGAGCCCGCCCGCGGGTCCCTCTCCTCCGTGACCCGGACGGGGAACGACCCTCCGGCGTCCAGGGAGAGGTAGACCTCGGCCTCGTCGGCGCACGGCGGGAGCCCGGGGAGCGGAAGGGAGACCTCGCTTCCCGCGTGAAGGACCGGCGCCGGCGGGCCGAGCCTGAGGACGTCCGCCCGCGAGGGGAGCGAAGCGGCGAGCCCGCACGCAGCGAGCGCCAGGCCGAGCCGCCCGGGCCACCGGTCGGGACGCCGTCTCACGTCGTCCTCACCTCTCCGTCGAGACCTCGGCGCGCAGTATCTCAGAGGCCCAGTCTGGACCTCTTCTCGTTTGACACCCCACCTCGGCGCGCCTACGCTGCCCCCCGCGGGGGGACCGAGACGCTTCGACCGCACGGAGCCGGCCCACGGTCGTCGTCCTTTCCGGCGGCTTTTCTTCGTGTCCCTGCCCTCCCGACGCCTGCCCCACGTGAGGTGAGCCGATGAGGCCCTTCGGCAAGAACGTGCTCGTCCCGGTCCTCTCCCTCGTCCTGGCGTCGCCGTCGCTCCTGTTCGGCGCCCCGCCCGCAAGCACGGAGCGGCAGGTCACGAGGAGGACGGCGCCGCCCCCCGCGCCGGCGGCGCGCGGTCTCCTCCCCGCCCCGCGGAGCGAGACGCCCGTGACTCTCCCGCTGACGCAGGACTGGTCGAACACCGGCCTCATCTCGGCGAACGACGACTGGTCGGGCGTCCCGGGGATCGTCGGCTATCTCGGAGACTGGGACCCCGCGGGCACGGTGACCAACACCGACCCGCGGACGGTCCTCGTCCCGATGACGGCCGTGGACGTGAACGCCAACCGCTCCGACCCGGACGCCTACAACACCGGCGGCGTGGCGGAGTTCGACGGCATCGCGAACCCGGTGGTCGCGTTCCAGGGGTCGGGGACCGCCGACGCCCCGAACCTCGTCTTCTTCCTGAACACGTCGGGCTACGTCGGGATCCGGGTGCAGTACAACCTCCGCGACGTCGACGCCGGCGCGGTCGACGCCGTCCAGCAGGTGGCCCTCCAGTACCGGGTCGGCAACACGGGCAACTTCACGAACGTCGCGGCCGGGTACGTGGCCGACGCCACGACCGGCCCCGGCCTCGCGACGCTCGTCACGCCCGTCGACGTCACGCTCCCGGCCGCCTGCGACAACCAGCCCGAGGTTCAGGTGCGGGTGATCACGACGAACGCCGGCGGCACCGACGAGTTCGTCGGCGTGGACGACATCAACGTCACGGGGACCCCCGCCGGCGACAACATCCTGACGATCTCCGACGCGACCGTCACCGAAGGGGACTCCGGACCCGTCACGGCCACCTTCACCGTGAGCCTGGTCCAGCCGGCCGCGGCGGCGGGCGTGACGTTCGACATCGCCACGGCGGACGGCACCGGCGTCACCGGGGCGGTCGCGGGGACCGACTACGTCGCCAACGGCGTCACCGGCGCCGCGATCGCCGAGGGGAACACGACGTACACGTTCGACGTCACGGTCAACGGCGACACGGCTGCAGAGGCGACCGAGCGGTTCACCGTGAACGTCACGAACGTCGTCGGCGCCACGATCTCCGACGGCCAGGCGACCGGGACGATCACGAACGACGACGCCTTCAAGGTCGGCGAGGTCCAGGGCGCGGGGAGCGAGTCCCCGTACAAGGGGACGCAGGTCATCACCGGTGGCGTCGTCACCGGAGTCTCTGGGACAGGCTTCTTCATCCAGGACGACGGGGACGGCGACCCGGCCACCTCGGACGGGGTCCTCGTCTACCTGAACGGCGTCCCGACGGTCTCGGTCGGGAACGTCGTGCAGGTGACCGCGTACGTCTCCGAGTACGTCCCCTCGCAGGACACCGGCAGCCCGCCGCTGACGGAGCTGACCTCGCCGGCGGTCGTCGTGACGGGGACCGGCCCGTTGCCCTCGCCCGTCGAGATCACGACGTCGCTCCTGACCCCGGGCGGCGGGACCGAGCAGCTCGAGCGCTACGAAGGGATGCGCGTCTCGGTGCCTTCGCTGACCGTCGTCGCCCCGACGCGGTCCACGGTCGACAACATCTCGGGCGCCACGAACTCGCAGGGGATCTTCTACGGCGTCCTCCCCGGCGTCGCGCGCCCCTTCCGGGAGCCGGGCGTCCCGGCCCCCGACGTCCCCCCGACCGTGAACGGGCCCGCCTGGGACAACAACCCCGAGCGGATCCGCGTCCTCAGCTCGACGCTGATCGGGACGACGCCGATCGACGTGGGGAGCGGCCAGGTCGTCACGGGTCTCGTCGGGCCGCTCTCGTACGGGTTCCGCTCGTACGAGGTCAACGTCGACCCGCCCGCGGTCACTCCCGCCCCGGTCGTCTCGGGGACCCTCGCCGCGACGCCGGTGCCCCCCGCCACCGCCGACGAGCTCACGGTGGCGACGTACAACCTCCTCCGCTTCTTCGACAACCGCGACGACGTCACCGCGAGCACCTTCGAGAACATCCTGCAGCCGACGCGGTACGCCAACCGCCTGGCGAAGGCCTCCCTGATCATCCGGAACGTCCTCAGGATGCCCGACGTCGTCGCGCTCCAGGAGATCGAGACGGTCTACGCGGCGGACCCGGCACGCGTGGCGGCCGACATCGCCGCCAAGGTCAACGCCGACGCCGGGGCGACGGTCTACGCGGCCGCCGCCCTCGTCGGGAACGGCAGCGACCCGAGCGGGCTGAACATCGCCTACCTCTACAAGCCCGCCCCGCGCCTGACCGGCGTCACGCTGGAGCAAGCTCCGGGCAGCTTCGACGTCAAGCTCTCCGGCTACCCGACGCTGAACGTCTTCGACCACCCGCCGCTCGTCCTCCGTGCCACGGTGAACCACCCGACGAACGGGCAGAGCTGGCCCGTGACGATCGTGAACAACCACGCCAAGTCGATCGGCGACGTGGACACCGACCCGTTCGACCAGGCCAAGCGCAAGGAGCAGGCCGAGTGGCTGGCGGCCTACCTCGACTCGATCCAGGACGCCGAGAACGTCGTCTCCGTCGGCGACATGAACGCCTACGAGTTCAACGACGGCTGGGTCGACGTGATGGGGACCGTGATCGGGAGCCCGGTCCCGGCGGACCAGGTCTTCGTCCCGACCGCCGACCTCGTCGACCCGAACCTCGTCCTCCTGACGACGAGCGCCGCCCCGTCCCGGTACTCGTACAGCTTCGACGGCAACGCGCACTACTTCGACCACGTCGCCGTCGACTCGGGCGTCGCGCCGTACGTCACGCGGATCGCCCACGGCCACGCCAACGCCGACTTTCCGCCGAACCTCTTCTACAACGACGCCAACAGCCCCTTGCGGCTCTCGGACCACGACCCGGTCGTCGCCTACTTCCTGCCGCCCGACTTCGGGCCCTGGACGGTCCCGACGACGGGCTTCTACACGGTCGCCCCGTGTCGGCTCTTCGACACGCGGGACGCGCTCGGGCCTTTCGCCGGGCAGCCCTTCGCGGCCGGCGAGTCGCGGACGTTCGCCGCGGGCGGCAAGTGCGGCGTCCCGGTCGGCGCCAAGGCGATCGCCGTGAACGTGACGGTGGCGCAGCCGACCGGCGGCGGGTTCCTGACGCTCTACCCCGAGGGGCGCAGCCTACCGCTCACCTCCACGATCAACTTCGTCTCCGGACAGACGCGCGCCAACAACGCCCGGCTCTCGCTCGGCCTTTCGGGCGGGTTCGTCATCTACGCCGGCCTCGGCAGCGGCGAGGCCCACGTCATCGCCGACGTCGTCGGCTATTTCGACTGAAGAGTCCGGGGGACCCGTCACGCGGGTTCCCCGGCCCCGTCCCGGGGGCGGCGGCTCCTGCCGAGGGCGGGCGGTCCGGAAGACCCGCCCGCTTCCGTTTGGCATCATCCCCTCCGTGCTCGACGACGTCCTGACCGCCGCGGACCGGGAGCAGGTCGCGAGGCGCGGGATCCCGCTCTCCGAGATCGAGGCCCAGCTCCGCCTCTTCCGCGAGCCCCCGCGCGGCCTCGTCCTCGTCCGCCCCTGCCGGGTCGGGGACGGCATCCGGACCCTCCCCGCCGAGCGGCACCCGGACCTCCTCGCGGCCTGGGAGCGGGCGGCGACGGCGGGGCGGTTCTCGAAGTTCGTCCCCGCCTCGGGCGCCGCGAGCCGGATGTTTCAGTCGCTGGCGGCGTTCCTCGACGCCCCGGGCGAGCCTCCGGAGGACGTCCGGAGGTTCGTCGCGGGGCTCGACGGCTTCGCGTTCCGCGACGAGCTCCTCGCCGCCGCGGGACCGGACGTCCCGGGTGAGGCGCCCACGGCGCGCGCTCGCCGCCTCGTCGCGGCCCTCCTCCTTCCGGAGGGGCTCGGGTACGCGGAGAAGCCGAAGGGGCTGATCCCGTTCCACCGGTCGCGCGAGGGGGGCCGGACGCCGTTCGAGGAGCACCTCGTCGAGGCGGCGAGGACGGTCCGGGACGGCGCGGGCGTCTGCCGGGTCCACTTCACGGTCGCCGAGGAGAGGCAGACGGACTTCGAGGCGCTCCTGGCCCGGGCTCGCCGCTTCCTGGAGCCGTGGCTCGGGGTCGCGCTCGACGTGTCGTTCTCGGCCCAGAGCCCCGCCACGGACACCCTGGCGGTCGACGAGGAGGACCGGCCGTTCCGGCTCGAGGACGGGAGCCTCCTCTTCCGGCCCGGCGGGCACGGCGCCCTCCTCTCGAACCTCCAGGAGACGGGAGGCGACCTCGTCTACGTCAAGAACGTCGACAACGTCGTCCCCGAGTCCCGCCAGGAGGGGGTCGTCCTCTGGAAGAAGCTGGTCGGCGGCCTCCTCGTCGAGCTCGACGAGCGGCGCCGGGCGCTCGTTGCCCGGCTTGGCGACGGGGGCGCCGGCGCGGTCGTGGACGAGGCGGTCGTCTTCGCCGGGGCCGAGCTGGGAATCGGGGAGGCGGCGCCGCTCCTGGCCCTTCCGCGGGCGGAAGCCCACGCACGTCTCCTCGGCCTGCTCGACCGCCCGCTGCGTGTGGCCGCCGTCGTGCGGAACCAGGGGGAGCCGGGGGGCGGCCCGTTCTTCACGCGCGAGGCGGACGGTCGCCTCACGCCGCAGATCGTCGAGTCGTCCCAGGTCAGCCCCTCGGACCCTGCGCAGAGGGCGATCTGGGCGGCCTCCACCCACTTCAACCCGGTCGACCTCGTCTGCGCGCTCCGCGACGCGGACGGGAGGGCGTACGACCTCTCGAGCTTCGTCGACCCGTCGACGGCGTTCGTCTCGAGGAAGTCGAAGGACGGCCGCGCCCTGAAGGCGCTGGAGCGCCCCGGCCTCTGGAACGGCGCGATGTCCCGCTGGCTGACCGTCTTCGTCGAGGTCCCCGTCGAGACCTTCGCGCCGGTCAAGACCGTCCTCGACCTCCTCCGCCCCGAGCACCGGTAGCGATCCCGGGGGAAGCCCGCTGGCGCTCGGGCTCGAAGCCGGCTCGGGCTACTTGGCGGCCGGGTCGCTCTGCATGGCGCCGAAGACGTTCCCCTCGGTGTCCTTGAAGTAGGCCAGCCAGCCGACGCCGGGGACCGGCATCCTCGGCAGGGCGATCGCCCCGCCCGCTCCCTCGACGGCGGAGATGGTCGCCTGGAGGTCAGGGACGTCGACCGTGCAGACGTAGGCGATCACGGCGGTCCCGTCGATCGTCCCGTGCCGCCGCATCAGCCCGCCGTCGATCCCGGGCTGCTCGGCGGGGCCGGTCTTCACGAGCCAGTACTCCATCTCCGTCCAGCGGGTGAAGCTCCATCCGAGGACGGCCTCGTAGAAGCGGATCGCCCGCTCGGGGTCCTCGGCGTGGATCTCGAAGTGGATGACACGCGGCATGGGGGCTCCTTTCTCAGCGGGGGCGGCCGGCGGCGGCAGAGAGGGCGAAGCAGAGGAACGCCGTCCCGAGGCAGGCGGTGGGGATCGCGAAGAAGTAGCGGAGGCTGATCCCGAGGAGGACCGCGAAGCCCCCGGCGTTGACGACGGCGACGGGGAGGAGGAGCCCCGGGTCCTGCCGCGCCCGCCGGAGGAGGACGAGGTCGAGGAGCGCGACGAAGAGGAGGAACGCCGAGAAGACCAGGCTGAAGCCGTTGTAGAGCTCGATGGTCGTCCGCGTCGCCCCGGGGAGCTCGAACGCGAGCGTTTCCATCAGGCTCCTCATCGTCGCCTCGGACGCGCTGCCGGGCGGCGGGGGCGTGGACAGGTGCCCCGCCAGGTGCGCGAGGCCCGTCAGGAGCGAGACGACGGCACCGGTGCCGAACAGGACGCGGGGGGCTCGGCTCAAAGGCTCTCCTCGGGGAAGACGTGCGGCGGAGCCTAGTCGAAGGCCAGCCCGCCGTCACTCGTCTTTTCACCGCGGGCGCCCCGTCCTTTGGGCGCTCCGCTCCCGCGCGAGCCTAAGATGGCCCGGGAGTCCCGACCGTGCCCGCGACGCCGACCCCAGGCCCGCCGGCCCGCCCCCTCCCGGCCGTGTTCCTCTCGGCCGGCCTGGCCGCCACGGCGGCGCAGGTCCTCCTCCTGCGCGAGCTGGTCGTCGACGGCGCCGGGGACGAGGCGGGGATCGGGACGGGGCTCTTCGCCTGGCTCTCGGGGATCGCCCTCGGCGCGGCCCTCACCCGGCGGCTCCGGGCGGAGGCGGCCGCGAGGGCCGCCTCGCGGGCGCTCTCGGCTCTCTTCGTCGTCGCGCCGGCCGGCATCCTCGCCGGCCGGCTCCTGGCCTTCCTCCTCGCCCCGCCCGCTGGCGAGCTCCCGGGTCTGGGGAGGAGCCTCGCGATCGCCCTGGCGACGCTGGGGCCGGGGGGGCTCCTCGTCGGGCGGGCGTTCCCGGCCCTGGCGCTCCTCGCGGGTCCCGCTCCCGCCGTCGCGATCCGCAGGCTCTACCTCTTCGAGTCGGCCGGGTCGCTCCTCGGGGGGGCGGCGGTCACCGCGCTGGCCGGGTTCGCCGTCGCGCCGCTCCCCGCGGCGCTCGCCCTCGGCGGCGGCGCTCTCCTCCTGGCCGCACTCGTGTCCGGATCCGGAGGCCTCCCGCGAAGACCGCTTGCCGTCGCGACCGTGCTCCTGGCCCTCCTCGCCGCCGCTTCGCCCCGGCTCGACCGGGAGACCGAGAGGCTCCGTCTCGCCGGGACGGCGCCGGGCCTGCCGCTCCGGGCGTGGGTGGACACGCCCTACCAGCACCTCGCCCTCGCGGGCGAGGGCCCCGTGCACCTCTACGCGAGCGGGCGCTACACCGGCAGCTTCCCGGACCCGTGGGCGAACGAGTCGCTCGCGCACACGCTCTCCTGCCTGACGCCGCGGGTGGACCGCGTGCTCGCGCTCGGCGGGGTCGAGACCGGCGTCCTCCGACACCTCCTCCGGCACCCCGTCCGCGAGCTCGTCCTCGTCGAGCCCGACGTCCGGGCGCTCGCCTTCCTCCGCGCGGCCCTTCCCGCGGAGGACCGGGCCGCGCTCGAAGACCCGCGCGTCCGCCTCGTCCTGGACGACCCGCGGCGGTTCGCTGCGCGTCCCGGCCCCCCGTTCGACCTCGTCCTCTTCCCCCGCGCCGACCCGGTGACGCTCCGGGAGGCGCGCCTCGTGACCGCGGGGTCCTTCCGCGCTGCCGCGGCGCGCCTGGCCCCCGGCGGCGTCCTCGTCGTCCCGATCCGGACCGCGCCGGCGACGTTCGCCGGGGAGACGGCCCCTCTCGCGGGCTCGGTCCTCGGGGCGCTCTCCCGGGCCCTCCCGGTCGTCCGCGTCTCCCCCGGACCCGACTCGTTCCTCGTCGCGGGGCTCTCCGCCTCGTCGGCGACGCTCGACCCGGAGGTCCTCGCCTCGCGGTGGCGGGAGCGTGCGGTGGCGAGCGAGTCCTTCGCCCCCGAGGTCCTCGGCGCCCTCTTCCATCCCGACCGCGTGGCCGAGACCGAGGCCCAGGCCCGGCGGGCCGCGCTCGCGACGCCCGTCTCGACGGACGACCGCCCCGTCTCGTTCCTCCACGCGCTCACGCGCCGCCAGGAGGCCGCCGGCAGCGCGGCGGGCCGCTGGCTCGCACGGCTCGGGGCGCTTCCGGCGCCGGTCCTGGCCGGGCTCGCCATCCTCCCCGCGCTCGCCGGCCTGGCCCGGACGCTGAGGCAGCGGGCGACGCTCCCGGCCGCGGCCTCGCACGCCGTCGGCGCCGGCGGGGGCTCGGCGATGGGGCTCTCGCTCCTCCTCCTCCTCTCGTACCAGACCGCCGACGGCGCCCTCTACGGCCGCCTCGGCCTCCTGACGGCTCTCTTCATGGCCGGCCTCTCGCTCGGGGCGCTCGCCACCCGAAGGCTCGGAGACGAGGCCTCGATCCCGAGGGCGAGGCGGCACCTCGTCGCGGCGCTGGCGCTGGCGGCCGCGCTCGGCTTCGGGACCGCGCTCTGCCTCCCGCGCCTGGCGGCGGCCTCGGGCGCGGGAGCCCTTGCCGCGCTCTCGCTCCACGGCGTGCTCCTCCTGGCGACAGGAGCGGCCACGGGCGCCCTCTTCCCGCTCGGGGCGGCCGTCCTGTCCACCGAGGGGACCGGTCGCGCCGCCGCGCGGCTCCAGACCGCCGACCACGCCGGGGCCGCCGTCGCCGCCCTGGCCGTCCCCGTCGTCCTCGTCCCCGCCCTCGGCCTCGGCGCGACCGCCGCCCTCCTCGCCGCCCTCCTCGCGCTCGCTTCGGCGCGCGTCGCCGTCGCCCGCTGACGCGGGTTAGCGCCGGTCAGCTCCAGATCCCGGGGACCTTCCGGCCGCAGTCGGGGCAGGCGCCCCGGACGAGGCGGTTCTCGACGGTGGCCATCCCGACGCGGCGCAGGAGGAGCTTCCGGCAGCCGGGGCAGTACGTGCTCTCGCCGGGGTGGCCCGGGACGTTCCCGAGGTAGACGAAGGCGAGCCCCTCGCCGAGCGCCACGTCGCGGGCCCGCTCCAGCGTCGCCACCGGCGTCGACGGAAGGTTCGTCAGCCGGTAGGCGGGGTGGAAGCGCGTGAAGTGGAGGGGGACCTCGCGTCCCACCTCGTCCCTGACGAAGCGGGCCAGGTCGCGGACCTCGGCCACGGAGTCGTTCAGCGTCGGGATGACGAGGTTCACGATCTCGGTCCAGGTGCCGAGCTTCGCGAGCCTCCGGAGCGTGTCGAGGACGTGTTTCAGCTCGCCGCCCGTGTGGCTCCTGTAGAAGTCGGCCCGGAACCCCTTCAGGTCGACCTTGTAGGCCGCCAGGACCGAGGCGAGGTCCCGGAGCGGCTCCTCCTTCACGTAGCCGTTCGAGACGACCACCGTCTTGACGCCCTTCCGGCGCGCCGAGACGGCGATGTCGTGGACGTACTCGCCGAAGACGACGGGCTCGGTGTACGTGCAGGCGATCACGGGCGCGCCGCGGGCGCGGGAGAGCTCCGCGGCCTCGTCGGGCGTCAGCGTCGCCGTCCTCACCTGCTCCGGGCGGGCCTGCGCGATCTCCCAGTTCTGGCACCCCTTGCACTCCAGGTTGCAGCCCGGCGTGGCGAGGGAGAGCGCCGAGGCGCCCGGCAGGACGTGGAAGAACGGCTTCTTCTCGATCGGGTCGAGGGCGACCGAGCAGGGGCGCGAGTGGACGAGGGTGTAGAGGCTCCCCTTCCGGTTCTCCCGCACCCCGCAGGTGCCGCGCTCCGCCTCGGAGATCCGGCACTCGTTCGGGCAGAGGCCGCACTGGACCCACTCCTCGGGGAGCTTCCTGAACCAGCGGGCGGGGCGCGGGGCGAGCCCTCCCTCCTCCACCTTCACCTCGCTCGCCCGCGAGGGGACGTCCTGCGCCAGGAGCGCCCCGGCGAACGGGCCGCGGCAGAGGGCCGCGGCGCCGCCCGCGCCCGCGAGCGAGAGGAGGAGCTCGCGCCGGGTCGTCACACCCGCGCCACCTCGATCCGCTCGCGGTCCGAGACGCCGATCCCGAGCCGTCCGGCCGTGACGACGTGGAGCGGCGCGCGACCGTCGGCGGCGAGCGACGGGAGCCCCAGCTCCTTCCGCCGCTCCTCGACGATCCTCCAGCCGACGGCGTCGGCGGCCACGGCGTCGGTGGTGGCGAGGTAGCCCTGGAACGGCCAGGTCCAGGCGGGGTTGTACCCGGGGCCCGCGTGGCACTGGGCGAGCGTCCCGTCGACGACCGTCAGCCTCAGCTTGTCGCGGAGGAGGGGGAAGCCCGCCAGGTGCGGGATGAAGGGGCGGCAGAGGTCCGCGTGGAGCTTGTTGGGGTTGTGGACGACGCCGTACCAGTTCTTCATCCCGAGCGAGATGCCGGCGAAGCCGTGGTCCTTCAGCACGGGAAGGTTGACCAGGGCGGTCATCTCCTCGACGAGGATCCGGGCGAAGCGCGAGGCCGCGGGGCCCCACTCGCGGACCTTCTCCTCGTAGTCGCCGTCCACGCCGACGACGTGGACGCCGGAGCCCTCGTTCAGCCGGTAGCCGGCCGCCTTCAGCTCCCGCTCGGTCCGCTCGAACACGACGATCCTCGACGCCGGGACGCCCGCCGCAACCATCCACTCCGCCAGCTGGAAGGCGACCTCCGGGCGCGAGGAGAGCCCCTTCCCGCCCATCCCGTTCACCTTGATCCCGACGACGTCCCGCGACGAGAAGAGCTTCCGGCAGGCGTCGACGGG
>RHKY01000053.1:32260-51355 GCA_008363385.1 Acidobacteriota bacterium
CCGCCGCGCGGGCGACGGCGGCGCCGAGGGCGTCCGCGAGCTTCGCCGCGTCGATCGCGCGGCCGCCCGACAGGAGCCCCTCGCGCCGCGCCAGCGCCACGACGGCCCGCGACGGCGCCGAGGCGGGCGACGGCGGCGGGCCGGGGATCGCGAGCGCCTCCGCCGCGCGCAGGAGCGGGGAGGCCGACGCCAGGCCCGTCCCGAGGAGGCGGATCGCGTGCCGGCGGTCGACCCCCGTCACGGCCTCCTCTCCTCGTGGAACACCTGCCCGGTGAAGACCGAGAAGCGCGCCCCCTCCTTCCAGGCGTCGGGCGGCAGGCCGGCCTTCTGCGAGAGGTGTCCGAGCGTCTCCTCCAGCGTCCAGCCCCACTCCGGGGCCACCTGCGGCAGGAAGAGGGCCCTCCGCCCCTGCTTCTCCAGGACGATCCCGTGCTTGCCGATCACGATGTCATGCCAGGAGGCGACGGGCCGGATCGGCGACAGGACGGTCACCTCGACCGCGAGCCTCGGCAGCTCGCGCGCCTCCACCTCGGGGAAGCGCGGGTCGCCGAGCGCCGCGTCGAGGGCGGCGCGGACGACGGCCATCTCGAGGGGGTGCTCCGGGAAGACCTGCCCGATGCAGCCCCGGAGCTTCCCCGTCTGGCTCACCTCGGCGGGGTCGGTCCGGTTGATCGTCACGAAGACCCCCTGCCGGCGGAAGAGCTCGGGGGCCACGGGGAGGGAGGCCATCTCGCGCGACAGGGCGTCCGTCCCGATGAGCTGCGTCTGGAGCGCCGCGCGTGCCAGCCTCGGCAGGCGCGCCCCGACCGCGGCGGGGAGGGGAGGCGCGTCCGCCGGGACGTCCGTCTCGGGAGGCGGGAGCGTCAGCGCCTTGGCGGGCGGGACCGGCTCGCGCGTGAAGGCCATCGCGACGTAGTCGACGGTGCCGTCGTCCTTGACGAACGGCAGCTCGGCCGAGGCGTAGTGGGCCAGGACCGAGGCGTGCGCGCCCGGCGCGATCCGGGAGAGGAGCTCGACCATCGTCGACAGGCCGTGCCGGCCGCAGATCGTGGCCCCCGTCTGGTCGAGGAACCCGCGGAAGCCGGCGGCGTCGAGCGAGGCGAGGAGCCCGACCGCCTCGCCGTCCTGGTGGCGCACTTTGTGGCCGACGTCGGTCGTCAGGCGGCCGAACGGCTGGTACTCGAATCGCGGGCCGTAGTGGGTGAAGTCGGACGAGAAGACGAAGAGGGTCTTCCCGTCGTCGAGGAGGGCCAGCCGCGCCGCGAACGCCTTCTCGTCCTCGGCGCTCGTCTGCCCGACGAGGACGGGGACGAGCCGGAACGGCCCGAGCGCGGCCTGGAGGAACGGCAGCTCGATCTCCAGCGCGTGCTCGGGCTCGGTGACGCCCGGGACCTTCCGCGCCAGGCCGTCCGCCTTCAGCTTCTCGACGGCCTCGAGGTCGACCGGGATGTCGCCCGCGGGGGTCCGGTACGTGCCGGCGTCGTCGAGCGCGTAACCGCGGAAGCCGCCGTAGTGGGACGGCGCCACGACGACGACGCGAGCGAAGGAACCGGGCGAAAGGAGCCGGAACGCGGCCCCGGCGGCGACGCCCGAGTACGTCCAACCTGCGTGGGGCGCGACGAGGGCGACCGGGCGGCCGGGCGGCGCCGGGGCCGCCGAGGCGAGGCGCATCAGGTGGCGCGCGGTGGCGACGACGAGCGCCCGCGGGCCGGGGTACCAGGTGCCGGCGAGCGCCGGCTCGCGGACCCCGCCCGGCTTCGTGGCTCCCCCCTTCAGTCCCCAGAGGACGGCGCCGGCGAGAGGGGCGAGGAGCGCGGGCGCGAAGGAGACGAACGACAGGAGGCGGGTCATCGAGACCTCCCTTCGCTGTGCGGCGGCCCGGCTCCATTCTAGGCGTGCCGGGCCGCCCCGGGGGGGCCCCGGTTCACCAGATCGAGGGACGCTCCGCCTCCGGGAGCCACATCGCGTTCCCGGCGGCGCAGCCGAAGGCGCGGTGGAACTCGGGGAGGGCCGAGAGCGGGCCGACCACGCGGAACCGCCCCGGGCTGTGCGAGTCGGTGTTCAGCCGGACCCGGAGCGCCTCCTCCCGGATGTTGTTCCGCCAGACCCCCGCGTAGCTCAGGAAGAAGCGCTGCGCCGGGGAGAAGCCGTCGACCGCGGGCGCCTCCAGCGGGTCCTTGCCGAGGGCCTTCGCCAGCGCGGCGTAGGCGACCTTCAGCCCGCCCAGGTCCGAGACGTTCTCGCCCAGCGTCAGCTTGCCGTTCACCGCCTGGTCCGGGAGCGCCCTGTACGCGTCGAACTGCTTGACCACGAGGTCCGTCCGGGCCTCGTAGGACTTCCGGTCCTCCTCGGTCCACCAGTTCTTCAGGTTCCCCTCGGCGTCGTACTTGCTGCCGGAGTCGTCGAAGCCGTGCGTCATCTCGTGCCCGATGACGACCCCGATCGCGCCGTAGTTGACGGCGTCGTCGGCGTCGGCCCAGAAGAACGGCGGCTGGAGGATCCCGGCCGGGAAGACGATCTCGTTCATCGTCGGGCTGTAGTAGGCGTTGACGGTCGGCGGCGTCATCCCCCACTCGGTCCGGTCGATCGGCTTGCCGAGCTTGCCGAGGTTCCGCTTCGCCTCGAAGACGTTGGCGGCCACGACGTTGGCCAGGTACGACCCGCGCGAGACCTCGAGCGCCGTGTAGTCCCGCCACCTGTCGGGGTAGCCGATCTTGACGCCGAAGGCCGCGAGCTTCTTCCTCGCCTGCTTCTTCGTCTCGGGTCCCATCCACGCCAGCCCGTCGATCCGCTCGCCCAGGGCCGTCCGGAGGTTCTCGACGAGGGCCTTCATCCGCTCCTTCGACCTCGCGCTGAAGGCGCGTTCGACGTAGATCTGCCCGAGCGCCTCGCCGAGGCCCCGGTCCGTCGCCGCCAGGACCCGCTTCCAGCGCTCCTCCTGCTCGGGGACGCCGTTCAACGTCCGGCCGAAGAAGTCGAAGTCGGCCTCCTCGAACCGCTTCGGCAGGTACGGCGCCGCCGAGCGGACGACGTGCCAGCGCAGGTACGTCTTCCACTCCGCGAGCGGGACCTCGGAGGCGAGAGAGGCGAAGGCCTTCGCGAAGTCCGGCTGCCGGACGTTCAGCTCCTGCGACCCGGGAACCCCCCGCGCGGCGAAGTAGGCCTTCCAGGAGTAGCCGGGCGCCTCCTCGGAGAGCGCGGCGAGCGTCCGCTTGTTGTAGTTCTTCTCCGGGTCCCTCAGCTCGACGCGCGTCCGCGAGGCCTTCGCGAGCCGCGTCTCGAGGGCCATCACCGTCTCGGCCCCCTTCCGGGCGGCCTCGGGCGCCTCGCCCAGGAGCCCGAGCATCCGGGCGACGTGGGCGACGTACTTCTCGCGCATCTCCTTCGACTTCGGGTCGTCCTTGAGGTAGTAGTCGCGGTCGGGAAGGCCGAGCCCTCCCTGCGAGAGCATCGGGACGTACCGCGTCGACTCCTTCTGGTCCTGTCCGACGAAGAAGCCGTAGCCCGCCCTCACGCCGCTCCCGTGCAGGTCGGCCAGGAGGGCCGGGAGGGCGTCCGTCCCCTTCAGCGCTTCCACCTTCGCGAGCCACGGCTCGAGCGGAATCGACCCCGCCTTCTCGATCGCCTCCACGTCCATCCCCGAGGCGTAGAAGTCCCCGACCTTCTGCCGGGGGCTCCCCTTCGGCCAGTCGTTCTTCGCGGCGGTCTCCTCCAGGATCCCCTTCAGGACCGCGCGGTTGCGGTCCGCGAGCTCCTCGAAGGCCCCCCAGCGGGACTTGTCGGCCGGGATCGGGTTGGCCTTCAGCCAGCCGCCGTTGGCGTGCTGGTAGAAGTCGACGCACGCGGGCGTCGCCGGGTCGGCGTTGGCGAGGTCGACCGCCTTCGCCGGGGCCGCGGGAGCGGAGGGGCCGGCCGCCGGGGCGGGGGCGGAGGCGAGGACGAGGACGGACGCGAGCGCGAGACCGGAAACACGGCGACGAAGCATGGAGCCTCCTGTTCCCACGACCTTACGGCATTCCGCGCCTGCGGGTTGCCGGGGCGGGAGACGCCTCCCGGCCCGCGCCTAGAATCCGGCGTGTCCCGCCTGCTTCTCGCCGCCCTCCCGCTCGCCGTCCTCTCCTCGGTCCCGCTCCCCCTCGGCGCGGCTGACAGGCCCTCCCTGACGCCCGAGACCGCCTCCCGCCTCGCGCGGCTGGCGCTCGACTGCGTCCACAGGGAGTACCCGAACAAGATCGCCCACGTCATGGACGGCGACGCCGACGCGAAGCCCCCGCGCGCGCTGACGCCCGCCTTCTACGGTTGCTTCGACTGGCACTCCTCCGTCCACGGACACTGGCTCCTAGCGCGCCTGGCCCGGACGTTCCCCGCCGAGCCGTTCGCGGCCGAGGCGAGGAAGGCGCTCGCGAGGAGCCTGACGGCGGAGCACGTCGCGGCCGAGGTCGCCTACCTGTCGCGGAAGGGGCGCGCCACGTTCGAGCGGCCGTACGGCCTGGCGTGGCTCCTGCAGCTTTCGGCGGAGCTGCGCGAGTGGGACGACCCGGACGCCAGGGCGTGGGCGAGGGCGCTGGCGCCGCTCGAGAAGTCGGCCGCCTCGCGCCTGGCCGCGTGGCTGCCGAAGCTGACGTTCCCGATCCGCGTGGGGGAGCACGACCAGACCGCCTTCGCGTTCGGCCTCGCGCTCGACTGGGCGCGCGTGGCCGGCGACGACCCCTTCGAGGACCTCCTCGTCCACCGGACCCGGGAGCTCTACGCGAAGGACCGGGGCTGCCCCATCGCCTACGAGCCGTCCGGGCAGGACTTCCTCTCGCCCTGCCTGGCCGAGGCGGACCTCCTCCGCCGGATCCTCCCGCCCCCGGCCTTCGCCGCGTGGCTGGGCGGCTTCCTCCCGGGGATCCCGCTCGACGGGGGCGACGCCTGGCTCCCGGTCGGGGTCGTCACCGACCCGTCGGACGGCAAGCTGGCTCACCTGGACGGCCTGAACCTCTCGCGAGCCTGGATGCTGGAGGGGATCGCCGCCGGCCTCCCACCGGCCGACCCGCGCGTGGCCTCCTTGCGAGCCGCGGCGGCCGCCCACGCCCGCTCGGGCGTCGCCTCGGTCACCGGAGCGCACTACGAGGGGGGCCACTGGCTCGGGTCGTTCGCGACGTACCTCCTGACCGCCCGCGGCCGCGGGACTGCGGGGACACCGGCGGCCCCGGGCGCCGCTCAGCCGGCGCCGTAAGCCGGGACGAAGACCGTCGCGGCGAACTCCTCGATCGTCGTCGGCGTCGTGTTCGCGGCCGACCGCTCCTCGACGGGGCGGAGCCTCCCCTCGTTGAAGGCCCGGGCCATCTCGACGAAGCTCTCCGCGACGCTCGGGGAGATTCCCGCGCCGAGGAACGCCTGCAGCGCGCCGTCGTACGGGAACTGGACGTACGGCAGGTCGGGCCTGCCGATGGCCTTCCCGAGGACCCGCGTCGCCTCGGCGTGAGAGACGTCCCGGGCGCCGAGCAGCTCGCGCGCGGAGGCGCCCGAGAACGCCCCCGAGGCGAGGAGGTCTGCCGCGACGGCGCCGATGTCGCGTGTGGCGATCATGGCGATCGGGAGGTCGGGCTCGATCGCCCCGCCGTTGATCCCCTGCGAGCGGATCAGCCCGATGCTCCCGAGGTGGTTCTCGAGGAAGAACGCGGCCCGGAGGTGGACGACGTCGAGGGCGGGGACCGTGCCGAGGATCCCCTCCATGTGGTGGAGGCCCGCGATCGGGCCCGTGCCGGAGGGAAGGTGCGCCCCGACGCTGCTCAGCGTGACGACCTTCCTCACGGAGGAGCCCGCGAGGGTCCTGGCCACGGCCTCGGCCACGGCCCGCTGGTGGGCGCGGATGTCGGCGGCGCCGTAGTCGGGCGGGACCATGACGAAGGCGGCCTCCGCCCCGCGGAAGGCCTCCGCCAGAAAGGCGACGTCGGTCGCGGAGCCGGCCGCCGTCTCGGCCCCCCGGGCCGCGAGCGGCTGCAGCCTCGCGGCGTCCCTCCCGACCGCGCGGACGCGGTGTCCCCCGGCGAGGAGGCGGCGGGCGGCTTCCCCCCCGACGTGCCCGGTGGCTCCCAGGACGGTGACCAAGTGCGACATGGTTCCTCCTCCGGCGCGACGGACGCCCTACGACTCCCGCGGCCCGGGGGATTCCGCGCCGAGCGTCGCCAGCCACTCGGAGGCCGTCTCGCCGTCCGGGAGGACGATCGGCGCCTCCTCGCGGGCGGGGCGCTCGAACGACTCGAGGTGGGCCATCAGGGCGACGATCGACAGGAGCGGCCTCCCGGCGGAGGTCCCCTCCTCCCAGCGCCTGAGGATCTCGTCCCGCGGGGTGGCGACGAGGACGAGGACCGGCTCGGCCCCGCACGCCTCGGCGGCCGCGCGCGCCTCGTCGCGCAGGGACCGGTGGCAGAGCGTGTCGTCGAGGACCGCGTCCCGCCCGGAGGCGAGCGCCTCCCGCAGCCGTCCGAGAGCGGCCTGCCACGCTTCGGCCCGGCGCTCGACGGCGTTCCCCTCGTCGCCGGACGGCAGGCTCCGGCCGGCGTCCACGACGCCGGTCCCGACGACGGCGGCCCCCGTCAGGGCCGAAAGACGGGCGGCGAGGCCGGACTTCCCCGCGAGCGACGGCCCGCAGAGGAGGAAGGCCCGCGGGCGGGTCCGGCCCGCCGCCTCGGAGGTACTGGAGGATTCCGTCGTCGTCATCTCGCTGTCCGCGCCCGCGAGGGCGGGCCGGCGGCTCGGCTTTCTCGCCAGGCCGGTCCGACCGCGGGTCTTCGGAGCCATTCTTCCGCCGGTCCGGCCCAGGAACCGTGACCGCCGTCACCCGGAGGACGGGCGGGCCCGGAACGCCCGGCGCAGGGGACTCCCGGACCCGGTGCCCCCGGCGCCCGGCCGAGGGATGATCGGGCGCGGAGGACGCCGTGACGCTCACCCGAAAGGACCTCGAGTCGGCCGACAGCCGTGCCCGCGTGATCGAGCGCGCCGCCAGCCGCGACCCGCGCGAGCACCCCTGGGGCTACTTCGGGCAGGACGTGGACGAGGAGGACGCCGTCGGCCTCTTCACCTGGTTCCCGACGCGGGAGGACCTCCTGGAGGCGCTCGTCGAGTGCGAGCCGGCCGTCCACTGGGAGCTGGACGAGGAGGAGTTCGAGCAGGCCCGCGCGGAGCTGGAGATGGTGCGGCTCGACCTCCTGACCCGGACCGACCTCCCCGAGGAGGCGCGGGAGCGCTGCTCCGACGCCCTGGCCGGCGAGGCGGAGATCGCCTGGTGGGGGCGCTTCGAGGACCTCGTCTCCGGCGACGGCGCCTTCGAGCGGGGCCTTCGCGCCGGGTTCCGCGAGGCGATGGGCGAGGAGGGGGACGAGGAGCGGCGCGAGAGGCCCGTCGCCCCGGAGGAGATCGAGGCGTTCGTCGAGGCCCTGGGCGAGATCGGCGGCTGAAGGAACCCGGGAGTCGGGCGTAACCTCGCGCCGATGACCGACGCCGTCTCGCGGCTCGAGGAGGCGGTCCGCGACCGCCCCGGGGCGACCCGTCCCCCCCGCCGGCTCCCCTCGGCCCCCGTCCGCTCGCTCGACGACCCCGAGGACCTCGCGCGCGTCCACGACGCCGCGCTCTTCCTCCGCGCCTTCCCCCGCACGCCCGCCGACCTCCCGGCCTCCGAGGAGCTCCTCTCCCGCGTGGCGGCGCGCGTCGCGACGCTGGCCGGCTCCGGCGCCGACCTCTCGGCCCTCGACACCTTCGAGGCGGCCGGGGTCGGCGGGACCGAGCTGACGATGAACGACGGCTGGGGCGCCGCGCGCTGGCTGGCGCTCCGGCACCCGAGCGAGGCATCGCTCTCGTGGGAAGGCGAGCCGCCCGACGACCGCCTCGCCGCCACGCTCCCCCGCTTCCTCCCCTTCCTCTCCGAGCGGGCCCTGGCCGACAACGGCGTCCCCTTCCGCGCGTGGCTGGAAGCGGCCCTCCCGCGGGGAGCGCGCGACGGCGGGCTCCGCTTCCTCGTCGAGGCGTTCGAGGGTCTCCCGCTCGACGACGCGGGGCGCGCCGAGCTGTGGGACGCGATGGGGCTCCTCGTCCGGTGGCGCCCCGGCCGCTCCTCGCGCACCTTCGCCCGCCTCCCCGCGGGACGCCCCTTCGTCGACGCCGCGCCTCTCGTGTCGAGGCGGGACGTCTCGGTGGCGCGCGAGTGCGAGCGGGGGGACGTCGCGGTCCGGAGGCTCTCCCGGAGCGAGGGCGAGACGTTCCTCGAGTCGGCCCGCGCGGCGGTCCGCGTCCGGTACCGCGAGCTCTTCGCCTTCACCGCGGGGAACCCGGCCGGCGCGGTCGTCGCGGAGCTGGGGCGCGGGCTCCGCCTCTGGTGCTGCGGACTCCTCCCCGCCTCGCGGCTCCCCCTGCGCGCCGGCTACGGGTTCCTCCTGGCCCGCAACGGCGTCCCGCTCGGTTACGGCGACGCCTACGCCCTCGGGGACCGGCTCGACCTCTCGTTCAACGTCTTCTACGCCTTCCGGGACGGCGAGTCGGCCTTCGCCTACGCCCGGACGGCCGCGTTCTTCCACCGATTCCTCGGGACGCGCACGCTCTCGGTCGACCCGTACCAGGTCGGCGCGCACAACGAGGAGGCGATCGCCTCGGGCGCTTTCTGGTTCTACCGCAAGCTCGGCTTCCGCTCCTCGGACGGCGCGGCGGAGGCGCTCGCCCGGCGCGAGGAGGCGCGCGTCCTCTCCCGGCCCGGGTACCGGACGCAGGCGTCCACGCTCCGGCGCCTCTCGGCGGCCCCTCTCCTCCTCGACCTCCCGGGCGGCGAGGCGGGCCGGTGGGACCGCTTCTCCCTCGACGCGCTCGGCCTGGCGATCCAGCGGCGGATGGAGGCCTCTCGCCTCGGGCCGCGCCGCTTCCAGGAGGCCTGCGAGCGGCGCGTCGCCCGCGCGGCGGGGCTCGACCGCACGCGTCTGCCGCACCGGCTCTCGGCCGCCCTCCGCGGCCTCGCCCCGGTCCTGGACCTCCTGCTCGCGCGTTCCTCCGCCCGCGCCGTCGAGCCGCGGCTCCTCCGGGACCTCGTCCGGGCGAAGGGGGCGGCGAGCGAGGCGGGATACGTGAAGGCCCTCCGTCGCCCCTCGCCCCTCCGGGACCTCCTCGCCTCGTTCCGTCCTCGCCCCTGAGCCGCCAGGGGCCCGGGCGGCCGACTCGTTGGGATTCCCATCGGCATCGATTTCGCAGGATGATCCCCCGGGAGGACACATGAGACCCAGCTTACGGACCCCGCTTCTCCTTCTCCTCTCGCTCCTCCTCGTCCTGCCGGCCGCGGCGCAGGAGCGGTACGGCGACGACCGGTACGGCTACGACCGATACGGCGACTACGAGGACGACATCCGCCAGGCCGTCGCCCGCGTCTCCTACTTCGAGGGGACCGTCTCCTTCAACCGCGGCGACGACCCGGACGACTGGCAGCTCGCCTCGCTGAACTACCCGATGACGCTCGGCGACCGGATCTGGGCCGCGCGGGACGCCCGCGTGGAGCTGCAGCTCCGGGGCGCCACGGTCTACCTCGGCCCCGAGACGGAGCTGGCCGCTCTCGACCTGACGTACGACGTCCGCCAGCTGGCTCTGGCGATCGGGACGGCCACCTTCCGGGTCCACCGCCTCGAGCGGGGCGAGGTATTCGAGGTGGCCACGCCCAACGTCTCCGTGACGTTCGACACGCCGGGCGAGTTCCGGGTCGACGTGGACGACTACGGCAACAGCCAGGTCTCGGTCCGGCGTGGACGGGCCTGGGCCGCCGCCGCCGGCGGCGAGGTCGGCCTGGAGCGCGGGGAACGGATGCGCGTCTACGGGTACGACCGGCCGGAGTACGACCTGGTGGGCCTCGCGCGCACCGACGGGTGGGACCGCTGGGTCGAGCGGCGCGCGCGGGCCTATCGCTACGTCCGTTCGGCCTCGTACGTCCACCCCGACGTCTACGGCGTCGAGGACCTGGACGGCTACGGCTACTGGGAGAGCCACGGAGAGTACGGGATGGTCTGGTACCCGCGCGTCTCCTCCGGGTGGGAGCCGTACCGTTACGGGCGCTGGGTCTGGATCGACCCGTGGGGCTGGACGTGGGTCTCGTCCGAGCCGTGGGGCTGGGCTCCGTACCACTACGGCCGCTGGACCCTCGTCCGCGGCCGCTGGTGCTGGGTGCCCGTCGGGCCGCGCGGGAGGTACCCGGGCTGGGCGCCCGCCGTCGTCGGCTTCGTCGGGAGCGGGCCGGGCTGGTCGGTGACGGTCTCCTCGGGCGGGTTCGTCGGCTGGTTCCCGCTCGGGCCTCTCGACCCCTTCCTCCCCTGGTGGCTCCGGTCGGACCGGCGGTCGCCGCGGGGCTCGGACCACTCGTACACCTACCGCTCCCGGGCGACGGTCGTGCAGAGCGACCTCTTCGTCCGCGGCGGGAGGGTCGACACGGGCTTCGTGCGCGACGCCCGGATCGTCCGCGAGGTGTCGGCGGCGCCGGTCGCCCGCGGGCCGCTCCCAGTCCTGCCGACGCGCGACTCGATCCGCGTGACGCTGGAGGGCCCCGCGCGCAACGTCGTCCGGCCTCCGGAGGAGGTCCGCCAGCGGGAGGTCGTCACCAGGATCGCCCCGCCCCCGCCGCCCGCGACCTTCGAGCGGAAGATCGAGGTGATCCGCGAGCAGGGCGGCGCGCCGGTCCAGGTGGACGTCTCCCGGCGTCCCGCCTTCCGGGAACGCGGCGAGACCCCCAGCGTCCAGCCCGTCCGCCCGGCCACCCGCCAGGAGGTGCAGCTGGTGCCCCGGGGCGAGGTCGGCTCCTCTCGGCAGCCGCGGGCGCTCGCCCCCTCCACGATCGAGCGGGGCGACTCCGTCGACCGCCCGGTCCCGCGGCGCGACGAGCAGGTCCCGGTGCCCGAGCCCGAGCCGCGGCGGCAGGAGGTCTCCCCACGCCCCACCGCGGCCCCGCGGTCGGTCGACGTCCCGGAGCCGCGCGCCCCGAGGGAGCCCGCCCCGCAGCCGGAGTCGTGGCGGGCGCCCACGCCGACCCGGGTCGTCGTGGAGCCTCGGCCCGTCCGGCGTGACCCGGCCCCGCGCGTCGAGACGACGGAGCCGAAGCCGGTCCAGGCCCAGCCCGTCCAGGCCCAGCCGATGCAGCCGAAGCCCGTGCAGGCCCAGCCCGTGCAGCCGCAGCCCGCGCAGCCCCAGCCGGTGCAGGCCAGGCCGGTGAAGGCCAAGCCGGTGAAGGCCGAGCCGAAGGAAGCCGAGCCGACGAAGCCGGCCCCCAAGACCAACGAGGTCCCGCCGGGGCGCTGAAGCTCCTGCCGGAACGCCTGCGGACCCGGTGGCCGTCGCGCCCCTCGGAGCGCGGCGGCTACCGGCCGGCGGGGGACGGCGCGCCGGTTTCCCCCAGCTCCGGCGGTGGCGTGTACCCCTCCTCGACGACGTCGTTGACGATCGAGGCGATGAACCACCGCCCGTCGCGCCTCACGAGCGAGAAGCCGTCGACGCCCCTCTGCGGGGGGCGCTCCGAGCCCGGGAGGCTCGCCTCGTAGAGGACCCACGCCTGCGCCACCTCGCGGAACGGCGTCACCTTCATCCGGACGATCCGCTCGGCGAACCCCAGCTCCCTCACCTTCGGTTTCGCGGCGAAGGAGACGAAGTCCGCGACGAAGCCCTCCAGGGTGAAGACCGTCGTCGCCTCGCGGCTGGTCCGGAGGACCACGACCGCCTCCGGCAGGAAGAGGACACGGACGGCGTCCCAGTCCGCCTCCTTCCCCGGCGGGAACGTCACCAGCCGGTAGAGCTCGGTGAGGACCCCTTCGGGCGTCCGGAGGGCCTCCGGGACAGGCGCCGCGGCCTTCGACGCCGCTGCCGGCGCCTGCGCCGGGGGGTCGGCGGGCGCACCGGTCAGGGCCTGGGAGAAGAAGAAGAGAGCGAGGACAGCCGCCGCACTGGACGAACGCATGCCGGGCCTCCTGGAGGGCCGGGGGCACGGCCCGGCCCGGACCCCATTCTGGACGGGATCCGGGCCGGGCACCTGGCGGGCGTGCGGGTCAGTGGGCCTTGACCGGCGCCGGGGCTCCGCCCTCCGGCTTCGCCCAGGAGTGCTCGGGGCGGGAGAGGATCGAGTCGATCAGGGCGTTGACGGCGGCGGCCTGGGCCGTCTTCCCCTCCGAGGCGGCGTGGGCGGCGATCTCGCGCGCCTCGGGGATCAGCTCCTGGTAGAAGCGCTCGGCCACCTCGTACATCCCGTGCCAGTGGGCGTAGTCCGGCGCCATCATCGAGGCCCCGTGCCGGGCGCGGCGCCCCTCGTGGTGCCAGAGGTAGTACCACTCCCACTCGATCTTCTCGTCGAACTGCTTCTTCGTGACGAGCCCTTGCTTGGCCAGCTCCGTCATGATCGCGCTGCCGGGCCGGGCGAATTTCTCGTTGTAGAGGACGACGAGGTCGTCGTACTGCTTGTAGAACGAGTCGACGTAGCTCGAGGTGTGGCAGTTGCCGCAGACCTTCTTCATCCGCCCGCGCTTGGCCTCGGCCGAGTCGGCCACGAGCGCCTTCCGCTTCTCGGGGTCGGTCTCGGTGACGACCTTGTGCGCCTTGTCCGTGTCCATCACGAGCGAGACCGGGGGCCGGTTCGTCCAGGAGATCCGCTCGCCGGGGTCGTGCGTGACGGAGAGGCCGTCGACGGTGGCCGACATGTGGCACGTCGCGCAGGTCGGGGCGGCGGAGTAGTCCTTCCCCAGGACCCAGGTCTTCCCGCCGAGCGCGAGCGAGTCCTTCAGGTCGCGGTAGGCGACGCCGTGCTTGGACTCCTCGTAGACCTCCTTCTGCGGGTGGTCCGGGCCGAGGTGGCACTTGCCGCAGTTCTCGGGCTGCCGGGCGCGCCGGGCCGAGAAGTCGTGCCGGCTGTGGCACGCGGCGCAGGAGCCGAGCGACCCGTCCAGGTTCAGCCGCCCGATCCCCGTGTTCGGCCAGGTCCCCGTCGAGAAGACCGGCCGGCCCTCGGCGTCACGCGCCACCCGGGCCACCGCGGCGGCGTTGGCGGGCATCCCGTCCGGGCCCGGCTTCAGGTCGTCGACGGTCACCGTGCCTCCGTCCGTCGCCTTCAGCGCCACCTTCGAGCCGTGGCACTGCATGCACCCGGCCTGGACGCTGGCCAGGCCGTTCACCTTCGTGTCTCCCGGCCGGCCGGGGGTGACGGCGTGCGGGTCGAACGGGGCCCGGGCCCCCTCGACGATCTCGGCGAGGTAGTTGTCGAGCGAGGCGAGGATGTTCCCGGCCTTGGCGTGGTGGCTCCCCTGGAACTGCCCGTCCTCGGCCGCGTGGCACCGGCCGCAGTCGCGCGGGGTGACGACCGTGGCCACCACCTCGCCCTCGTGCTCGAAGGCGTCCGGCTCCCCCTTCTTCGCCTGGTGGCAGTCCCAGCAGCCGACGCCGGCCCTGGCGTGGCCGCTCCCCTTCCAGTGCGAGACGAGCCCGGGGCTCCCCTGCTCGTGGCAGGTCAGGCACGGCTCGGACCTCGCGAGGCCGGCGGGGGCGGCGGGGGCCCTCGCCGCCAGAGACGCTCCGGCCACGACCACGATCGCTACGACGAGGGAACGGGTCTTCTCGGGCGACATCGGTTCCTCCTCCTGTCGACTCCTCGACTTGATACCAGCGGCCGGGCGCGGCCGACATGACCCCCGTCATGCCGCCGAGGTCGCGGACGGACGAGGGAGCGCCGGCACCGGAGGCCGGCACGGGAGCCGTGGCCGATTCGAGCGATTCGGGTCATCCGGGCTCCGCTTGACAGAAGGCCCCGTCTGCGAAAGGCTCCGCGGATCGCACTGGCGTCTTCCCCCCCCTGCCCTTCGGCTGCGCGATCGACCGAGCGCCCGCTGGCGCTTCGCGCGGCCGGAACCTCGCCGCATATGGAGGATCGGATGAGAGTCGCGCCTTCCCTTCGTCGGACAACCGGGTCGCTGCTGGCCTTGGGCCTGGCGGCGCTCCTCTCCTGGGCCGCGCCGCTCGCCGCGGCGGGCGCCGACGGCGCACCGGGCGAGGACCTCGTGAAGGTCCGCGTCACCAGCGCCGCGGTGGAGCAGGGCCTCTCCAAGCGGGGCGCCCGGCTCGTCGCCCGGTACGACGCCTTCTCCGTCTGGGAGCTCCCGGCCGAGAAGGCGGGCGCGATCGCCGGGCGCTCGTCCGGGGTCGAGGTCCTCGCGCTCGACAACAAGGTCCTCCTGAACACCGGCGCCATCGACACCGCGACACCGGAGGCGCAGGCGCTCCGGCGTCCGCTCGGGGCCTTCGACGGCAACCGTCTCCACCTGGTCCAGTTCGCCGGGCCCGTGAAGCCCGCCTGGTACCAGTCGCTCCTTGCGACCGGGGTCCAGGTGATCCAGCCGATCCCGTCGAACGCCTACCTCGTCTGGGGCGACTCGTCGGCCCTCGGCAAGCTCCAGTCGCTGGCCCGCTCCAATCCGGCCTTCCAGTGGGACGGCGCCTACGAGGCGGACTACAAGGTCCAGCCCGATCCGATGGCCGGCGGCGGCAAGAAGGGGGACGACGCGCCCCCCGACACCGGCCGCTACCAGGTCCAGCTCGTCAGGGACCTGAAGGCCAACGCCGACACGTTCACGCTCCTCGCCTCGCTGAAGACGGGCGACATCCGCCAGCGGTACGAGATCCTGTCGTACGTCAACTTCACGGTCGGGCTCTCCGAGGACGCGGTGAAGCTCCTCGCGCAGCGGGACGACGTCGTCTCGATCGCCAAGTGGGTCGAGCCGAAGAAGCGGGACGAGCGGCAGAACCAGATCATGGCGGGCCAGCTCACGGGGAACGCCCCGACACCGGGCGACTACCTCGCGTACCTGACCGGCAAGGGCTTCACCCAGGCCCAGTTCGACGCCTCGAACTTCGCGGTGGACGTCACGGACAGCGGCGTCGACAACGCCACGACGACGCCGAACCACTTCGGGCTCCACGTCGGGGGCGACCCGGCGGCGGCCGGGAGGGTCGTCTACGCCCGGCTGGAGGGGACGCCGAACGGCGGCAGCACGATCCAGGGCTGCGACGGGCACGGGACCCTGAACACGCACATCGTCTGCGGCTACGTCCCCACCGGAGGCATCTTCGCCGCTGCCCCTCACGCCGACGCGTCGGGGTTCCGGTACGGCCTCGGCGTGGCGCCGTTCGTCCGGGCCGGGTCGTCGGTCATCTTCGACCCGGGCACCTTCACGGACCCGAGCTACCCGGACCTCCAGTCGAGGGCCTACCGCGACTCCTCCCGCCTGAGCACGAACTCCTGGGGGGCCAACGTCGGGGGCGCCTACACCACCGACTCCCAGGCCTACGACGCCCTCGTCCGTGACGCGCAGCCGACCGGCTCCGCCGTCCCCGCGGCGGGCAACCAGGAGATGGTCATCTTCTTCTCGGCCGGCAACGCCGGGTCCGGCGCGAACACGATCGGGTCGCCGGGCACGGCCAAGAACGTCATCACCGTCGGGGCCACGGAGGGCGTCCAGGCCTTCGGCGGCGCCGACAACTGCGGGCTCGGCGACGTCGACGCCAACAGCGCGAACGACGTCGTCTGGTTCTCGAGCCGGGGTCCGACGGACGACGGGCGCAAGAAGCCCGAGATCGTCGCGCCAGGCAGCCACATCTCCGGCGGCGTCTTCCAGGCGACGCTCGTGAACCCGGTGAGCGGGAACGGCGCGGCGGCCGGCTGCTTCGACGGCAGCGGCGTCTGCGGCGGGCCGTCGGGCTCGAACTTCTTCCCGACGACCCAGCAGTGGTACTCGGCCTCCTCGGGCACCAGCCACTCCACGCCGGCGGTCGCGGGCGCCGGGGCGCTCATCCGCCAGTACTTCATCAACCAGAGCCTCGCCCCGCCGAGCCCGGCGATGACGAAGGCGCTGCTGATGAACACGGCCCGGTACATGAACGGCGCCGGCGCCAACGACAACCTCTGGTCGAACAACCAGGGGATGGGCGACGCGAACATCGACTCGTTCTTCGACATCTTCACGGAGCTCTACATCCTCCGGGACCAGGTCGGGGCCGAGATGTTCACGGCCTCCGGGCAGACGCGGACCTTCACCGGAACCGTCGTCAACCCGGCCAAGCCGTTCCGCGTGACGCTGGCCTGGACCGACGCCCCCGGCCCGACGACCGGGAACGCCTACGTCAACAACCTGGACCTCGAGGTGACCGTCGGCGGCAACACCTACAAGGGGAACGTCTTCACGGGCGCCTTCTCCTCGACCGGCGGCACGGCCGACGGGGCGAACAACGCCGAGAGCGTCTTCGTCCCGGCCGGGGTGACCGGCTCGTTCGTCGTCAAGGTCACGGCCACCAACATCGCGGGCGACGGCGTCCCCGGCGTCGGGACCGCGCTCGACCAGGACTTCGCGCTCATCGTCACCAACGCCGACGCCGAGCCGATCCCCGTCATCGGCAAGGGCGCCTCGACGCTCACCGCCGAGGACTGCGCGCCCCCGAACACCGCGATCGACCCGGGCGAGACGGTCACCGTGGAGTTCGAGCTGCTGAACGTCGGCACGGGCGACACGACGGACCTCGTCGCGACGCTCCAGGCCACGGGCGGCGTCTCCTCCCCGAGCGCCCCGCAGAGCTACGGCGCGCTCGTGGCCGGCGGCCCCTCCGTCACGATGCCCTTCACGTTCACCGCGTCCTCGACCTGCGGCCAGACGATCACGGCCACCCTCCAGCTGCAGGACGGCGCGGCCGACCTCGGGACCGTCGTCTTCACCTTTGCCACGGGCGCCCTCGGAGCGCCGATCACGGCCACGTACGGCACGGGGAACATCTCGACCCTGATCCCGGACCCCGGCACCGTCGACATCCCGATCGCCGTGGCCGACACCGGCGTCGTGGCCGACGTCAAGGTCAAGGTCCGCATCGACCACAGCTGGGACGGCGACGTGCAGCTCTCCCTCGTCAGCCCCGCCGGCACGGTCATCCCGCTCGTCACGAGCCGTGGAAGCTCCGGAGACAACTTCGGCACGGGTGCCAACGACTGCTCCGGCACGCCGACGGTCTTCGACGACGCCGCGGCCACGGCCATCTCGGCCGGCACACCCCCCTTCGCCGGGTCCTACCGGCCCGAGTCCCCGCTCTCCGGCTTCGACGGACAGACCGTCACCGGGACCTGGTACCTGCGGGCCACGGACACGACCAATCCGGACCAGGGGACGGTCGGCTGCGTCCAGCTGGAGATCAACCGGCAGCGGTACGTCTGCTGCGGCGTCCCGGGGACCCCGCAGATCGTCTCCGGCGGGTCGGCCACGGTCGTGGCCGGCGGCACGAACGGCGTCCCCGACCCGGGTGAGACCGTCACCGTCGACTTCCCGCTCGTCAACATCGGCGACGGCGCCACCACGAACCTGGTCGCCACGCTCCAGTCCTCCGGCGGGGTCACCCCCGTGACGACGACCCAGAACTACGGCGCGATGGCGGCGGCCCCCACCCCGGTGACGCGGTCCTTCACCTTCACCGCCGCCGGCGCGTGCGGCGACACCATCACGGCCACGCTCCAGCTCCAGGACGGCGCGACCGACCTCGGGACCGTCGCCTGGACGTTCACCCTCGGCGCGACGACCACGTCGAGCCAGACCTTCACGAACGCCGCGGCGATCACCATCCCCACTTCGGGTGCGGCGTCGCCGTACCCGTCGCCGATCACGGTGTCGGGCATCGCGACCCTCCCCGGCAAGGTGACCGTGAAGCTGAAGGGCTTCAGCCACACCTGGCCGAACGACGTCGACATGCTCCTCGTGAGCCCGACCGGCGTGAAGATGATCGTCCTGTCCGACACGTACAGCTCGACGGACGCCGTGAACGTCGACATCACCCTGGACGACGCCGCCGCCGCGCTCCTGCCGTCCTCCGGAACGCCGGCGACCGGGACCTACCGGCCGACGGACTACACCTCGGGCGACACGTTCGTCGCCCCCGCGCCGGGATCCCCTTACCTCTCCCCGGCCACCGTGGGCTCCGCGACGTTCGCCTCGGCCTTCCTGGCGGGCACGGCCGCCGACCTCAACGGCACCTGGAACCTCTACGTCGTCGACGACGCTTCCGGTGACACCGGCAGCATCTCCGGCGGCTGGGAGCTCACGTTCTCCACGACGTCCCCGGCCTGCGAGACCCCCTGCACGCCCCCGGCCGCGCCGACGGGCGTCCCGGCCTCGCGCTGCGGCACCGGCACCGTCGGCCTCTCCGCCTCCGGCGCGGGCGCGGGCGAGGACTACCGCTGGTACGCCATCAGCGGCGGCGCTCCGCTCCAGGCCACCGGAGCCGCCTTCACGACCCCGTCCATCACGACGACGACCGACTTCGCCGTCGCCGTCTACAACACCACGACCGGCTGCGAGAGCCCGCGGACGACGGTCACGGCGACCGTGACCCCGCTCCCGACGACTCCGACGGCCGGCAACGACGGGCCCGCGTGCGTCGGCGGCACCGTCAACCTCACGGCTTCCACCGTCGCGGGCGCCACGTACGCGTGGACCGGCCCGAACGGCTTCGCCTCGGCCCTCCAGAACCCCGTCCTGACGAACGTCCAGGCGGTCGACGGCGGCCTCTACAGCGTCACGGTCAACGACGGCACCTGCACGTCGCTCGCGGGCACGACGACGGTCGTCGTCAACCCCATCCCGGCCGCTCCGACGGCCGGCAGCGAGGCGACGGTCTGCCAGGGCGAGACGATCCACCTGACGGCCTCGACGGTCACCGGCGCCACCTACTCCTGGACCGGCCCCGACGGCTTCCTCTCGGCCGCCCAGAACCCGACCATCACCAACGCCCAGCCCGCCGCCAGCGGCGTCTACAGCGTCACGGTCACCGTCGACGGCTGCACGTCGGCGCCTGCCACCACCACCACGACCGTCACCCCCGACTCGACGGCCCCGGTCGTCACCCCGCCGGCCCCCGTCGTCGTCTTCCAGACGCTCTGCTGCGGCACGTTCGGCGGCGCCGACTCCGACACGAGCGCGACGCTGGCCACGTTCCTCGCCGGCGGCACCGCCACCGACGACTGCACGGCCACGGCCCTGACCCCGCAGGTGGGCGGCGTCGACGTGACCGGCACGACCTGCTTCGAGG
>RHKY01000054.1 GCA_008363385.1 Acidobacteriota bacterium
TGCGAGGGTGTCACCGCAAGAGGGGTGGTCTTTCCCATGCCTCTTCATACGAGGCTACCCCATTTATGGTTGCATCTATTTCGCGGGCGAGACACTAGGTGCCCTTCGGGTTGCGGGCCACGGGGGAAGGGAGCGGCGCGGCGTCTCCCCCGGGGACGTCGAGGGAGACGGCCCGCGGGTCGTGGCCCGAGACCTCGACGCGGGTGACGATCCCCTTCCGGACGGCGAACGCGAAGCGGCGGACGGCGGTGTCCGGCGTGACCGGCGGAGGCGGGACCTCCCATCGGACCGTGGCCCGCACGAGCCCCGGTGAGGGGGAATCGAGCCCGAGGGTGGCCGTCGCCATCCCGGTGCCGTACCAGTCCTGCACGACGACGAGGGCCTCCTCTTCCCAGCGGACGGGGCTCCTCTCGAGGCTGCGCAGGAAGGCCTCGCGGCGGGCCCGGAACGTCTCGGCGGGGCAGTGGGGGGCGAGGGCGTCGAGCGTCCTCTCCAGGCCTTCGCGCGATTCGACGAGGACGTGGGAGGGGTTCGGGCTGCAGGCGAAGACGGCGACCTCCAGGGCGGGAAGGCGGCGCGCGGGAAGCGCCTCGTCCGCCGAGCAGTGCGATGCAGCCAGGGCGAGCAGGAGCGCCGGGGCCGAGTAGACGGTCGGCACGGAACGCACCACCGGCCGCAGCCTATACCGTCACGACCTGACCGGGGTCGTCCCGGAGTCCGAGGAGCACGCGTGGTCCCTCCGCGCCTCCCTCTCGTGGGGCGCGGGCGCCCGGGCGAGGGGCCCTCAGTCCCCGGCGAAGGTGATCCGGTCCCCCTCCATCGCCGTGATCCGGGCCAGCGCCTCGACCGGGACGCCGAGGGGGGCGAGGGCGTCCCGCCCCCCCTCGAACGTCTTCTCGATCAGCGCGCCGACGCCGACGATCGTCGCGCCGGCCGCCTTCGCGAGCCGCGCCAGGCCCAGGATCGTCGCCCCGGTGGCGAGGAAGTCGTCCACGACGAGGACGCGCTCGCCCGCGCCGAGGTACTCGGGGGAGACGACGAGCTCCGTCATCACCCCCTTCGTGTGCGAGGGGGAGAGGGTGAGGAAGACCTGGTCGGGCATCGTGATCGGCTTCGTCTTCCGGGCGTAGACGACCGGCACGCCCAGGTGGAGCGCGGTCAGGACGGCCGGCGCGATTCCGGAGATCTCGGCGGTGAGGACCTTCGTGGCCCCCGCGTTCGCGAAGCGGCGCGCCAGCTCGCGCCCGCAGGCGTCCATCAGCGCCGCGTCCACCTGGTGGTTGACGAAGCCGTCGACCTTCAGGATCCCCCGGCCGAGGTTCTTCCCCTCCCGGCGGATCCGCTCCACGAGCTCGCGCACGGTGGCCTCCCCGCTCCCCGGAGGGAGCGCCGGGCGAGCCTACCCCGGGCCCGCGCGGCGCTCCAACGGGAAGGTCACCCGACGGGGATCGCGGACTTGTTCGCCTCGAGCCACGCGGCGAAGGTCTGGAGGCCTGGGTTCAGCTCGCGCGAGAAGGCGAGGTCCCTCGCGCCGCAGAACTCGGTCTCGAAGTCCCGCTTGTACTGGAACATGTTCCCCAGGTCGTCGGCTCCCGGGAAGCCCAGCGTCCGGTAGACCTCCGGCGGGACGTACGCGTAGACGACCTCCTGGCCGAGAGCCTTCGTGAGACCGGCGGCCATCTCGTCTCCGGTCAGGTGCTCGCCAGCGATCCCGACCGTCTTCCCGGCGAGCTCCTCGCCCTTGCGGAAGACCCCGTAGGCGCACTTGCCGATGTCCTCGGCCGCGATCCCGGGCAGCTTCTTCTCCGCCATCGGCAGGACGAACGCGAGCCGGCCGTCCTCCCCCTTCCGCGGCCCCATCCCGAAGTGGACCAGGTTGTCCCAGTAGAACGAGGTCAGGAGGAAGGTGGTCGGGACGCCGGCCGCACGGAAGAGGCCGTCGGCCTCCCCCTTGGCGTCGAAGTGCGGGACCTTGTACTTCCCGTGGAGAGTCGGCATCCGCGGGTCGTCCAGCGGGACCTTCTTCCGCGTGTCCTCGAGCGTCGACCAGACGACGTGGGCCACCCCCTCGGCCTTCGCCGCGCGAGCCATGGCCCCGGCCTGGGCCAGCTCCTTCTCGGGCGAGAAGTGCTCCCAGAACGCCGTCACGCAGTAGGCCCCGTGCGCCCCGCGGAAGGCGGCCGCGAGGCTCTTCTCGTCGTCCAGGTCGGCGGCGACGACCTCGGCGCCGAGGGCGGCCAGGGCGGCCGCCTTCTCGCTCCGCGGGTTGCGGGTGAGGGCGCGGACCGCGAAGCCGCCTGCGGGGTCGGAGAGGATCGCGCGGACGAGGCCGCCCCCCTGGGCTCCCGTGGCGCCGGTGACGGCGATCAGCTTCTTGTTCGGCATCAGAGTCTCCTTTCCCGTACGTGTCCCTGCAGGGAGGTCTCCGACCGGGAGGAGGGGAACGGATTGCCGGTCCCGGGTCCCGCGGCGCCGTCCGGCGCCGGGCGTCAGGCGGCGGCGCCGCCAGGGAGGCGCCGGACCTCCAGGATGCGGGTCGTCCGCGTGCCGTCGGCGAACTCCAGGAAGAGGCCTGGAGCCGCGACGAGGTCGACGAACAGCGCCCGCCCCCCGGCGGTGCAGCCGCTGACGGCGAGCTTCACGGGCCCGCCTCGGGTCCTGAGGAAGAACCCGCCGGCGACGCGGAACTCCCCGTCGGCGAGCCGCTCGAGCGAGTAGACGGAGTTCCGCGTGGCGACGAGGAAGCGGTCCCCGGCGGCGAGCTCCCCGCGGCGGATCCCCTCGAGCCGGTCCGCGGCGCGGGCCAGGTCGTCCAGCCCGAGGATCGGGAGCGGGCGAGGCATCGAGCCGGTCCCCACGCTTTGGAGATTACTCCCTCGGGGCGCGTCCCGGGCCGTGCGGCACGGCGCCACACGTCCCTCCGGCGGCATCCAGACGCGTGGAGCGGATGCGGCATTCGGCCTCGACCCGGACGCGGAAGACGACGTGCGGATGAAGATCCGTGACGGCGAGGAAGAATTCTCGTGGGACCCCGAAACTTTCTCCGGAACGGTCCGAATCACCGGGTACAGCCGGACGGGACCGACGAGACCAGGAAGACGCCGGACCGGGGCCGGCAGATCGGCAGCGGGCGCCGAGCCCGCTCCGGAGAGGTGCTGAGATGAGGAAACTCGTGAAGGGAATGCTCCTGTGCGCGGCCCTCGCCCTCGTGGCGCTCGCCGGCGCCCCCGCCCTCGCGGCCGGAGGCGCCGACGACACCGCCGGCTTCTACGTGGCGGAGAAGCTGCTCGTCGGCAACGTCCAGCTCGAGCCGGGCATCTACCTCGTCCGCGCGGTCCACGCCGTCTCGAGCCGCAACGTCCTCGTCGTCACGAACGTCGAGGGGACGGAGGTCTTCGCCACGCTCCTCGTGACGCCCCACCAGCTCGCCGCGCAGGACGTCCGCGACGTCAGCCGGCTCCTCTACGAGCCCGGCGACGGGGCCCGCCCGAACGCGCTCCGCTCGTTCCTGGTGGCGAACTCGCCCTTCGGCTACGACGTCTACTCCCGGGCCCCGGCCGCGCCCATGGCCACCGCGGGGCTGAGGGAGATCACCGCCGTCGCGGCGCTCCGGTAGCCGCCCCCCGGATCGCGCCGGGATCGCCGCCCCGCGGGCTCGCCCCGCGGGGCGGTTCGTCTTTCGGGCGCGCGCGTCGTGGACCTCGACGGGCCGGCGTACCGCGACTGGCCCCGGAACCCCTCCCGGGCCTCCGCCGCCCTGCTACCATCCCGGCCCGCGATCCGGCGCCGGCGAGGGCCGGCCCGGGAGGCCCGATGAGAGAGACGGAACTGATCTCGGAGCTCGCGCGGCGGGCTCAGGTCCCCGAGGAGGCCGCGCGGGCGGTCCTGACGGCGCTCTCGGGCGCCCTCCGCGCCGGCGAGGTCTCCGAGGAGGCCCTCCGGTCGGTCGGCCAGGGTCCGGCCCCGGCCGGCCCGGCGGACCTCGAGGCCCTGAAGGCCTCGTCCCCCACCGACCCGCGGGTCGTCGACGACCTGATCTCGTGCGCCCGGAGCCACCCGCTCGGGATCGAGTTCCTCGAGCGCGGGTACCTCGGGAGCGTGGCCGTCGAGCTCCACTCCCACGCGTTCACGGTCGAGGCGGCGCGCGAGCGCCTGCACGCCTCGGGCCCGAAGGGCCCGGGGGAGGAAGGCCCGCGATGAAGGCGTCGACCACCCCGAAGCGCGTCGAGCTCGCCGACATCACCGTCCGGGACGGCTTCCAGCACGAGGAGAGGTGGATCCCGACCTCGGCCAAGCTCTGGGTCCTCGAGGAGCTGATCCTGGCCGGCTACCGGAGGCTGGAGGTGACGAACCTGGGCAACCCGAAGGGGATGCCGCAGTTCGCCGACGCCGACGAGCTCCTGAAGGGGATCCGCGCGAGCAAGCGCGTCGAGGGGAAGGTGAAGGACGTCGAGCTGACGGCCATCACGATCCGCGAGAAGGCCGTCGAGCGGGCGATCGAGGCGCGGAAGGAAGGCTGGGGGCCGGACCGGATCCTGATGATGGTCTCCACGTCGGCCTCCCACATGAAGAAGAACTCCGGGCTCGACCACGAGGGCTACTGGACCGAGGCCGAGCGCTGCATCCGGAAGGCGCACGACGCCGGGCTGAAGGTGAACGGCACCGTCAGCACGATCTGGGGCTGCCCGATCGAGGGGCCGACGAGGCTGGAGGACGCCGTGACGTTCACGAAGCGGTTCCTCGAGATCGGCGCCGACGACATCGAGCACGCCGACCACGACGGCTCCGCCCCGCCGAACCGCGTCTACGACTACTACGCGATGCTCCTCGACGAGATCCCCGACGTGACGAAGCACGTCGCGCACTTCCACGTCACGCGCGGGTGGGGGCTGGCCAACGTCCTGGCCGCCCTGCAGGCCGGGGTCGTCCGGTACGAGAGCACGCTCGGGGGGATCGGCGGGCAGCCCGCGAACTTCTTCGACGGATCGCCCGTCGCCGGGACGGGGAAGTACTACTACCAGGACCCGAACAACGTCGGCCTCGTCTGCACCGAGGACCTCGTCGTGATGCTCGACGAGATGGGGATCGAGACGGGGCTCGACGTCGACAAGGTCCTCGCCACCGGCCGGATGGTGGAGCGGATCGTCGGCCGGCGCCTGAGGAGCGAGTGCGTCAAGAGCGGGAGGATCCCGAAGAAGCCGACCGGGTTCTGAGGGGGCAGAGCCCGCGGGGCGCCTTCCTGCCGCGCGGGTAGCGGTGCCCGACGAGCCCCGCCGTGAAGGTCCGGCGGTCGACGGTCGTCAGGCTCCTCTCGGCCGCCGGGCTCAGGATCCTCGCGTGGGGGACGGACTGGAGGTAGGAGGAGACGTACCAGAGGTCCTCCTCGGCCGTCATCCAGCCCCGGCCGACGAACCGCGAGACGTCGACGGGGCGGGAGTAGGCGCGCAGAGTCCTCTCCCTCCGCAGGTTGTAGTAGCCCTCGAAGTACGTCAGGACCAGCTCGCGCAGGCTCCGGTGGATCGGCTCGCGCGACCTCAGGCCCGTGTAGTTCGAGCGCGCGATCGAGCCCCAGCCGCCGTTCCTGCGGTAGACGGCGATGACGTGGTCGGAGTCCTCGACGGCGCTCATGTAGACCAGGAGAGGCGGGTGGCCCTGCAGCCGCAAGGCCGCGGCGGCGAAGAGGGCGCCGTCGAGGCACTTGGCGAGCCGGTCCCGGATCACCCGGCGGGGCGAGCGGCACGGGTCGTCGTCCAGGTCGTAGCGCACCTCCTCGTCGAGGAAGCGCTGGACGCGGTCCGGCGTGGAGAGCCGGCGGAGGAGGGCGAGCTCGCGCGGGGCGAGGCCGTGGTCGGTCGTGCGGCGCACGGCCGGGGACGATAGCGCGGTCCCGGTCCGGGGTCGCCCGGGGGGTCCTTGCCCCGGGGTCGATTCTCCTCTTGAGACCGGATCGCGAATCGCCTAGAGTCGTCTCAGCTCAAAACGCGAACGCGTTAACTCGGGGCAGGCGGCGGTGGGGATCAGGGCCGGGCGTGGTGGGCGCCCGGCCCGCCTTCCGGACCGGTCTCCTCTCCGGCGAATCCACGTGTGGCCAGCCGGGCCAGCTCGTCGAACGGGACCGGGCGCGAGAAGTACCAGCCCTGGCAGAGGTGGACGCCGCGCTTCCCTAGCGCCTCCAGCTGGTCGCGCGTCTCGACCCCCTCGGCCACGACGGCCATCTCCAGCCGCGAGGCGAGGTCGACGACGGAGTCCAGGACCGTGTCGGCCAGGCCGCCCCGTCCGATTCCCGACAGGAGAGACCTGTCCAGCTTCAGGTACTCCACCCGGAACCTCTGCAGGGCGGAGAGGTTCGAGAAGCCCGTCCCGAAGTCGTCGAGGGCCAGAGAGGCCCCCCACTCCTCCAGCCCGGCGAGGACGTGCTGGGCGCTCTCGTCCTGGACGAGGTCCCGCTCCGTCACCTCGAAGACGAGCTGCCGGGGCGAGAGGGCGGTTCCCGCCACGGCGCGCCGGATCGCCTCGACCGTCCCCGGGGAGCGGAGGTGGGCGCCCGAGAGGTTCACGGAGAGGTGGAAGGAGGACGGGTCGGGCAGGGCGCCCGGGAAGTCGCTCGCCACCCGACGCAGCAGCCACTCGGTGATCGGCAGGATGAGGCCGGTCTCCTCGGCGAGGGGGACGAAGGTGTCGGGACGGAGGCGCCCGAGCGAGGGGTGGTCCCAGCGGAGGAGGACCTCGGCCCCCGTGCAGCGACCGGTCCGGGCGTCGACCAGCGGCAGGTACCTCACGTCCAGCTCGCCGCGCTCGAGGGCGAGGAAGAGCTGGCGCTCGGGCGTGAGGCTCGCGCGGCGGGCGAGGAGGACCAGCGCGGCCAGGCCGACGCCGAACGGGAGGCCGAGGAGGAGGCCGAGCGGGAGGGTCCGCTGCCGGCTGGCGCGGACCGCCGCCTCCGAGGCCGTGGCCTCGACCGAGATCGCGTGCCGCGGCAGGGCGCGGCCGAGGACGCGCGCGGGGGGGGCTTCGCCCTCCTCGCGCGACCCGCCGAGCGGTACGGCGGTGCCGCCGGTCCCGACGAGGCGCACCCGGATCCCCGGCGTCCCCTCCAGGAACCCCAGGGAGCGCGTCACGAAGGAGAGCGGGAGCGCGACCTCACCCCAGCCCGCCGGGAGGCGCCGGCGGAGGCGGATCCCGGGTGCGGGCGAGCCGGCGGCCGCCACCTCCTCGCCGGGGGGCGAGGCACGGCCGGACGGCTCCAGACGGACGGGGCCCGCGGGAGTGCAGGCGGTCGTCCCCGAGGCGTCGAGGAGGAGCGCCTCGGTCGCGCCGAGGCCCACGAGCGCCGCGTCGCGAAGCCTCGCGGCGGCGGCCGCGTCGCACCCGCCGTCCCATCCCTGGCCGATCCGCTCCAGGGCGAGGTCGGCCTGCTCCAGGAGGGCGGCCGTGGCCGAGGCGGCGGTCCGGGAGCCCGCGTCCAGCTGCTCCCGGAGGAGCCGCTCGGCCAGGAGGCGCGAGAGCCAGAGGACAGAGGCGAGCCCGAGGAGGCCGACGGCCGCGGCCAGGAGCGCGTCGCGCGCGCGGACGGGAAGGCGGGGCATCGCGCCGAGCTTGCGGCCCCGCGGCCGCGAACGCCAGCCCCGCCGAGCCTCGAACGGGGGCTCGCCCTCGGGGCGAGGCGGGGCTACATTCCCCGGTGGGAAGAGACTAGGAGGTCTGCATGCGCAGGGTGGGTCCCCTCCTCGGGATGGCCGTCCTCCTCGCCGGGTCGTTCGCCACGGGTGGAGCCGGCAGACCCGGCGCCCCGGGCGACCCGCCTCTCAGCGAGCGCCCCTCGCCGTCCGCCGCGGAGCCGGTCTGGCCCGAGGCCGCCGGGGTGGAGCACGTGCCCGCGCCGGTCGTCCCCTCGGACGGCGCCGCGCCGGCGAGGCTCGCCTTCACGCTCGTCTCCCCCGACCGGATGCTCGCGGACCTCTCGGCGCTGACCGCGATCGGCCAGGACGCCCTCTTCCGGACGTCGGGGACGTCGGGGGAGCGCGAGGCGTTCGACCTCGTCGCCTCCCGGCTCTCGGGGTTCTCGCACCTCGCCGCGCTCGGGGCCACCGTCGAGCGGGTCCCGTTCCGCGTCCCGCTGGCCAGCGAGGTCCACGAGGCGTCGCTCTCGCTCCGGGTCGGGGGGAGCTGGGTCGACGTCCCCGCGCACGCCCTGCAAGGGCACCGCGACGACCTGTCGCGCGCCCTGAGGTTCGACTCGGACGGACGGGCGGGCGACGACCGGCCCGACCCCGTGACCGCAGAGGGGAGCCCGTACTTCGTCCAGCTCCCGAGCTCGCTCTACGCCCTCCCGGCGGGCTCGATGCAGGGGCGGGTCCTCTTCGCCGACTACGCCCTCCTCGACCGGGGCGTCGTCTCGGCCGCCGAGGCGACGCAGGCGGCGGCCGCCCTCCTCTTGACCCGACCCGCCGCCCTCGTCCTCGTCACCCGGTACTCCAACGTCCGGGGCGAGGCCCACGGATCCTTCGTCGGGGACGTGAGCTCCCTGGTCTCCCTCCTCGACCCTCCGCCCGCCCCGACGCTCTACGCCCGGCTGGAGGACCTCGGCCCCGCCGGGATCACGGACTGGGCCGGGCTGGAGCGGGTGACGAGCGCGCGCGTGACGTGGGACCAGGACGTGAACGTGGCGGCGCCGTCGCAGCTCCTCGCCTTCCGGATCCCCGGGGCGGACCCCTCCCGGGCCGTCCTCCTCGGCGCCCACCTCGACTCGCCGAACTCGCCCGGGGGGCTGGACGACGGGAGCGGTTCCGTGGCGCTCCTGGAGACCGCGCGCGTCCTGGACGAGTCTCGCGAGCGCCCGCCGGTGGAGACGGTCCTCGTCTTCTTCGGAAGCCACGAGCGGGGGCTCTACGGCTCGTCGGCCTTCGCGGCGGCGCGATCGGACCTCCTCGACCGGGCCGTCGCCATGCTCCAGCTCGACTGCCTGACGCACCCGCTCGACGGGCTGGGCGGGAGCCTCGTCCTGGAGGCGCGCTCGCACCGGGCCCTGGGCGACCCGCGCCTGCCGTTCCCCGAGGCGCTCGCGGCGCTCTCGGCCCGGCAGGGGGTCGGCCTGGCCGTCTGGGAGGCGGCCGGGATCGTCTCGGACAACAGCTCCTTCGACGGGTTCGACGTCCCGGCGACCGACACCATCTTCGCCAGCGAGTCGATGACCGAGGTCCACGTCGAGGGGCACCTCCACGACCCGTACGACGACGTGCCCCTCGTGGCCCTCCACCGCGACGACCTCGCCGACTTCGCCCGGGTCGCGCTGACGTTCGTCCTCGACCTGCCGCGGGAGGCGGGCGACCTCCGGCCGACGCCCGCCCCCGACCGCCGCGCCGTCTTCGTCGCCAGCCACACGGAGCCCGCCCACATGACCCCGGCCCAGCAGACGGTCCTCGGGATGGCCCTGGCGCACGAAGGGTTTGACGTCGACGTCGTCCCGTACGGCGTGCCGGTGACGGACGAGGAGCTGGCCGGGGCGACGCTCGCCGTCGTCCTCCCGGTGGTCGACTTCGCGGACCCCACCGCGGCGCCTCAGACGTACGACGAGGCGTGGACGGACGCCGAGGCGGACGCGCTCGTTCGGTTCGCCGGGCGCGGCGGCCTCCTCGTCGTGGCCAACAGCGGCTCGTGGCTGAGGTACGGCTCGACCCCCGTCGGCGCCAACGAGGACGCCCTCGACGCCAACGCCGTGGCCTCGCGGTTCGGGGCCTCGTTCGAGGACCGGAGGCTCTCCGGGAGCGCGGCGACGGCCACCGGGACGCACGCGCTCCTCTCGGGCGTCTCCTCCCTCGTCCTGGCCTCGGGGAACGGCCTGGCGATCCGGCCGGGGAGCGGGCAGGTCCTGGCGCGGGCCGGGAGCGACGCGGCCCTCGTCCTCGTCCCCTGGGGCCCCTCGGGCGGCGAGGTGCTCGTCCTGTCGGACCTCGCGGTCCTCGGCGGCCAGGGCGCGACGGCGCCGAACCTCCGCTTCCTGCAGAACCTGGCGAGCTGGGCGCGGACGCGCCCCGCCCCGTGAGGCCAAGGAGCCGGCGGCGGGGCGCCCGGCGGGACGATCTGGAGACCCCGTCTCGTTTCTGAGATGATCCGCGGGAAGACACCGAAGGAGGTCGCGATGGTCCAGCTGACGTCGCTCTGGCTCCCGATCCTGGTCTCCGCCGCCGTCGTCTTCGTCGCCAGCTCGGTCGTCCACATGGTCCTGCCGCACCACAAGAGCGACCTCAGGAAGCTCCCGTCCGAGGACGGCGTCCTCGAGGCGCTCCGCGGCTTCTCGATCCCGCCGGGCGACTACGTCTTCCCGTGCGCCTCCTCCATGAGCGACATGAAGGACCCCGCCTTCGTCGACAAGTGGAAGAAGGGGCCCGCGGGGATCGTGACGTTCCTTCCGCCCGGCCCCCCCGGGATGGGGAAGAGCCTGGCGCTCTGGTTCGTCTACTGCGCGGTCGTCAGCCTCTTCGCCGCCTACGTGGCGGGCCGGGCGCTGGGCCCCGGGGCGCACTACCTGGCCGTCTTCCGGTTCGCCGGCGTCACGGCCTTCGCCGGCTACGCGCTCGCCCTCTGGCAGCAGACGATCTGGTTCGGGCGGGCGTGGACCACGACGGCGAAGTCGACGGTCGACGGCCTCGTCTACGGCCTCCTCACCGCGGGCGTCTTCGGCTGGCTCTGGCCCCGCTGATTCCCAGCCTCGGGCGGTGCGGACGGCTCATTGACGCCCTCCCGCCGCGCGTGTAGTGTCCCGCCCCGGCACGATGGGAGAAGCCGAAGGCACCTACAAGAAGCTCCGCCTGATGGACGGGGCGGGGATGTCCCGGGCGATGTCGCGGATGGCCCGCGAGATCGTCGAGAACGTCGGCGGGACCGACGGCGTCGCCCTGATCGGGATCCGGACGCGCGGCGTGCCGCTGGCGCAGCGCCTCGCCGAGGAGATCGGGCGGCACGAGAAGGCCCGGCTCCCGGTCGGCCTCCTGGACATCACGCTCTACCGGGACGACCTGACGACGGTGGCGACCTCGCCCGTCCTGAAGCGGACCGAGATCGCCTTCCCGGTGGCCGACCGGACGATCGTCCTCTGCGACGACGTCCTGTTCACCGGGCGGACGGTGCGGGCCGCCATCGACGCGGTCCTCGACTTCGGGCGGCCCCGGAGGGTCCTCCTGGCCGTCCTCGTCGACCGCGGCCGGCGCGAGCTGCCGATCGAGGCGCAGTTCGTCGGCAAGAAGATCGACACCTCGGCGACGGAGATCGTCTCCGTCACCTTCCGGGAGACGGACGGCGAGGACGACGTCTGGCTCCTCGACCGCGAGACGAGGGCGTCGCACGCGCCCCGGGCGCCCCGCCCGGAGCGCCCCGCGGCGCCGGCTCGCGGGCGCAAGGCGGCCGCCGGCCGCGGGAAGGGACGCCGGACGCCCGCGCCCCGGAAGCGGAGATAGGGCCCGGGGGGGCGCGGTGACGGAGACCCTCTTCCCCGCGAGCCCCCGGAGACGATGACCCGTTCCTTCTCCCAGAAAGACCTCCTCGACATCGACTCGCTGACCCGCGAGGACGTCGACCTCGTCCTGGACACCGCGGAGTCGATGCGCGAGATCAACCAGCGCGCGATCAAGAAGGTCCCCACCCTCCGCGGCAAGCTCGTCGCGAACCTCTTCTTCGAGGCCTCCACCCGGACGCGCTTCTCGTTCGAGATCGCCGAGCGAAGGCTCTCGGCCGACTCGATCGCCTTCGCCTCGGCCACGTCCTCGGCCTCGAAGGGGGAGACGCTCCTCGACACGGCCCGGAACCTGATGGCGATGGCCCCGGACGCCATCGTCATCCGGCACCAGCGGTCGGGGGCGCCGCACCTCCTGGCGCGCGCGCTGCCGTGCGCCGTGATCAACGCCGGGGACGGCACCCACGCCCACCCGACGCAGGGCCTCCTCGACGCCTTCACGATCCGGCGGGCCAAGGGGAAGCTCGCGGGCCTGTCGGTCGCCATCTGCGGCGACGTGCTCCACAGCCGCGTCGCCCGGTCGAACGTCTCGCTCCTGACCAAGATGGGGGCGCACGTGACGCTCTGCGGGCCGCGGACGCTCCTGCCCGCCGAGGTGGAGCGGACCGGCGCGCGCGTCGTGACGCGCGTGGAGGAGGCCGTGGAGGGGGCGGACGTCGTCATGATGCTCCGCGTCCAGAAGGAGCGCGGCGGGGGCCTCGGCTACCCGAGCGACCGCGAGTACTACGACGTCTTCGGCCTGACGCCCGCGCGGCGGCGGCTGGCGAAGAGGGACGCGATCGTCATGCACCCCGGCCCGATGAACCGCGGGGTGGAGATCGACTCGGAGGTCGCCGACGGCCCCGACTCGGTGATCCTCGAGCAGGTCGAGAACGGCGTCGCGGTCCGGATGGCGGTTCTGTACCTCCTGATCGGAGCGAGCGGTGACGAGTGAAACGAGCGGTGGCTCGCTCCGATCGCTCGCGCGGACCGCGCGCTCGACACCTCCTGATCGGAGCGAGCGGCGATGAATAGCCCCGTCCTGCTGACGGGCGGGCGGGTCGTCGACCCGTCGCGCGGCGTCGACCAGGTCCTGGACCTCCTCCTCTCGGACGGCGTCGTGGCCCGCCTCGACGAGCGGATCGCCGCCCCCCGGGGCGCCGAGGTGGTGGACGCCACGGGCCTCGTCGTCGCCCCCGGCTTCGTCGACCTCCACTGCCACCTGCGCGAGCCGGGGCAGGAGCACAAGGAGACCGTCGCCACCGGGACGGCCGCGGCCGCGGCGGGCGGCTTCACCGCCGTCTGCTGCATGGCGAACACCGACCCGGTCGTCGACGACGCCCCCTCCGTCGCCTTCCTCGTCCGGAGGATCCGCGAGACCGCCCGGGTCCGAGTCCACCCGATCGGCGCCCTCTCGAAGGGGCTGGAGGGGAAGGAGCTCGCCGAGATCGGCTCGATGAAGGCCGAGGGGATCGTCGCCGTCTCCGACGACGGCCGCCCGGTCTCCCACGGCGGCCTGATGCGCCGGGCCCTCGAGTACGCCTCGATGTTCGGCCTCCCCGTCGTCGCCCACGAGGAGGACCCGACGCTCGTCCTGGGCGGCGTGATGAACGAGGGGTGGACCTCGACGCGCCTGGGCCTCGCCGGCTGGCCGCCCGTGGCCGAGTCGGTCATGGTGGCCCGCGACGTGCAGCTCGCCCTCCTGACGAAGGCCCGCCTGCACGTCGCCCACGTCTCCACCTCCGAGAGCCTCGCGGCCATCCGGCGGGCCCGCTCGCTGGGCGCGAACGTCACGTGCGAGGTGACGCCCCACCACCTGACGCTGACGGACGAGGAGGTGGCGCGGTCGGGCTACGACACGCGGTTCAAGATGAACCCGCCGCTCCGCTCCGAGGCCGAGCGGCAGGCGCTCGTCGACGCGCTCCTCGACGGTACGGTGGACGCGATCGCCACGGACCACGCCCCGCACCACGCCGACGAGAAGGCGCTCGAGTTCGCCGACGCGCCGTTCGGCGTCACCGGCCTCGAGACGGCGCTCGCCGTCCTCGTGGACGCCCTCGTCCTGCCGAAGATCCTCCCGCTCGCCCGCCTGGTCGAGCTCCTCTCGACCGGCCCGGCGCGGGTCTTCGGCCTGCCGTACGGCACCCTCGCCGAGGGGGCGCCCGGGGACGTGACCGTCTTCTCGACGTCGCGCATCACGGCCGTGGCGGCCGACGCGTTCTTCTCCCGGTCGAAGAACTCGCCCTGGCTGGGCCGGACGCTGCGCGGGCGCGTGGAGCGGACCTTCGTCGGGGGCCGGGAGGTCTACCGGCACGGGGCCACCCGCCCGGCCGAGGTCGCCACCGTCCGCGGGCGGTGAAGGCGTAAGATCTTCCCGCGTGGGTCCGTTGCTCGCGGTTCCCGTGATGAGTGATTCCGAGGAGGCGGCCCGGTCCCGGCCGAAGCGGATCGTCCTGGTCGACGACTCCGCCCTCTACGCGGAGGCCTGGCGGGCCGTCTTCCACTCCCGGTACGGCGAGCGCGTGGCGTTCGAGGCCTACCAGGACCCGGTCGAGGCCCTCCGCCACTTCGCCGCGGACGTGGACCTCCTCCTCCTCGACCTCGAGATGCCGGTCCTGGACGGGCGGAAGCTGGCCGTGATGGCCGAGCAGCGGGGGATCGCCTGCCGGCGGATCGTCATCCTCTCGGCCCACTCCGCCGACGAGCTGCACGAGCTCTTCCCGCCGTCGAGCTGCCTGGCGGTCATCAACAAGACCGAGCCGAAGCAGCAGCAGGCGTTCCTGATGATCCTCGACAGCGTGATGAAGCGGTGACGGGCGGGCCGCGGGCGGGCGCGGGCGCCCCCGACCGGGGGCTCCTCGTCGCCGTGGCGGTCTCCTTCTCGGTCGTGCTCGCCGCCGCGCTCTCCACTCTGGGGAAGACGGTCGTCCCGGGTCTCGACGAGGGGGTCTACCTCGAGGCGGCCCGGCTGATGGCCGACGGGAAGCTCCCGTACCGCGACTTCTTCCTCAGCCACCCGCCCTGGTCGATGGCCGCGGCCGCGGGCGTCCTGTCGCTGGTGGGCTGGTCGCTCCCCGCGTTCGACGCCCTCTACGCCGCCTGGTGCCTCTCGCCCGCCTTCCCGATCGCGCGGACGGCCCTCGCCGTGACGGGGCGGCGAGGCCCGGCGCTCGCGGCGGCGCTCCTCTTCCTGTCGTGCCCGGAGCTCCTCCGCTGGGACGCGAGGTTCTTCGCCCTCCGGCAGGCGAGCCTCCCGTTCCTCGCCTTCGCCCTCCACGCCCTCTGGGTGAGGAGGCGCCCGGCGACGGCGGGCGTCCTCCTCGGCCTCTTCGGCGCTGGGCTCGTCCCGCACGCGATGCTCGCGGTCCTCGCGGGAGCGGGCGGGGCGTGGGCGATGCGGCGGGAGGGGGACCGCGCAGGGGCCCGGCGCCTCGTCGGGGCGCTCGGGGCGACGCTGGCGGCGGCGTACGTGCCGCTCCTCATCGTCCCCGGCGGGGCGGACGCTCTCGTCGGGTTCCAGGTGGCGCGCGCGAGGCTCCCCGAGGGGGTCCGGCTCGCGCGGTTCCTCGGCGAGACGCTCCCCTTCAACGCGCCGCTCCTCCTCGCGGGGATCGCGGGCTCCTTCGCCGTCCCTTCGCGCGCGCGGCTCCTGTCGGTCCTGAACCTCGTCGGCCTCCCGGTCGTCCTCCTGGTCCCGGCGTCGTGGTACCCCCACTACGTCTCGTCCTTCGTCCCGTCTCTCGCGCTCGCCTCGGCGGTTCTCCTCGGCTCCGTCCTCGATCGGAGCCCGCGCGCGGGGAGGCTCGCCGGCCCGGCGCTCGCGACGGCATCGGTCCTCCTCGCGATCGTGGCGCTCCGAGAGCCGTGGACCCGGACGACGCCCGACGTCCTCGCGACCGTCCGGGCGATCGAGCGCGCGCCCGGACCGCTCTTCACGTTCGAGCCGATCTACGCCCTCCACGCCCGGCGCGAGCTGACCTTCCACCGGCACGCCGCCGACATGCGGTACTTCCGGGTCAGCGGCCTCCCGATGCTCGACGACGCGACGTTCCTCGAGGTCCTCTCGCGAAGCCGCTCGGTCCTCGTCGAGCCGTCGATGGCCCGCTCCCTCGGGCCGGCCCGGCGGGAGGCGCTCCTCCGCGACTTCGTCCCCGTCCACTCGGACCGGGTCCACCTCCTCCTCGTCCGGCGCGACGCCCCGCCCCCCGGTCCGGTATCGTCGCCCCCGTGAAGGACCCGCTCGACGTCGCCGTCGCCTCCGCCCGGGAGGCGGGCGCCCTCCTCCTGTCGTACTACGGCTCTCTCGACCCCTCGGAGGTGGAGGAGAAGGGGAGGAACGACGTCGTCTCGCGCGCGGACCGCGAGAGCGAGGCGCTCGTCCGCGAGGCGGTTCTCCAGGCCTTCCCCTCCGACCGGTTCGTCGGGGAGGAGGGCGGGGCGTCGGGGGGCGAAGACGGCTCGCCCGCCTGGATCGTCGACCCGCTCGACGGCACGGCCAACTTCGTCCGGGGATTCCCTCACTGGGCCGTCTCGATCGCGCGGACGTCGGGAGGGGCTCACGGCCCGCTCGAGGTCGGCGTCGTCCTCGACCCGGTGAAGGGGGACCTCTTCACCGCGAGGAGGGGCGGCGGCGCCTTCCGGAACGGGAAGCGGCTCCACGTCCCGCCAAGACCGGGCCTCGAAGGGGCCGCTCTCTCGACCGGCTTCCCCTTCCGCCGGCAGGAACGGATCGACACGTACCTCAGGGCCTTCCGCGACCTCTTCCTCCACGTCCAGTCGATCCGGCGGACGGGGAGCGCGGCTCTGGACCTCGCCTACGTCGCCGCCGGGATCTTCGACGGCTTCTTCGAGTTCGGACTCTCCCCGTGGGACACGGCCGCGGGAGCCCTCCTCGTCACCGAGGCGGGCGGCCTCGTCACCGACTTCGACGGCGGCGCCGCCTGGCGCACCCGCGGCAACGTCCTGGCCGCCACCCCCGGCGTCCACGCGGGCCTCCTCGCGAGGACGTCCGCGATCGGCGTCACCGAGGCCGCGCTGGGGGGCTGAGGCCCTCTCTCCTACCAGCCCAGCCCGCGGAGGGTGCGGGCGCGCTTGTAGGCCTCCTCGTAGAGGCCGGCGGCGTGGTCCCAGGAGTTGTCGACGAGCATGCCGTTCCGGACGATCCGCCTCCAGTCGTCCTTGTGGAAGAAGACGTGCATGGCGCGGAGCGTCTCGGCGGCCAGCTCGTGCGAGGTCGCGGCGTCGAAGGCGAAGCCGGTGGCCGTCTCCAGGTTGTGGCCGTCGTAGGCGACGACGGAGTCGGCCAGGCCGCCGGTGCGGCGGACGATCGGCGGGGTCCCGTAGGCCAGCGCGTACATCTGCGTCAGGCCGCACGGCTCGAAGCGCGAGGGCATCACGAAGGCGTCGGCCCCGGCGATGACCCGGTGCGAGAGGGCCTCGTCGTACCCGACGAAGGCCTTGAAGCGGCCCGGGGCGTGCGCCTCGAGGACGCGCATCGACCCTTCCAGCGCCGCGTCGCCCGAGCCGAGCATCGCGATCCTCACGCCCCGGCGGATCAGCTCCGGGGCGGCCTCGAAGAGGAGGTCGATCCCCTTCTGGTCGGTCAGGCGCGAGACGGCGCCCACGATCAGGGCCGGGTCGGCCGGCTCGAAGCCGGAGAGGAGGCAGAGGTCCTGCCGGCACTCGGCCTTCCCGCGCAGGTCGCGGGCGGAGTAGCGGGCGCGCAGGTGGGGGTCGTGCTCCGGGTCCCAGGCGCTCAGGTCGACGCCGTTCAGGATGCCGGTGAGCCGGTCCGAGCGGCCCCTTAGGACCGCGTCGAGGCTCGCGCCCCCCTCCGGCGTCGTGATCTCCCAGGCGTACCGGGGCGAGACGGCGGTGATCACGTCGGCCGCCTCGATCGCCCCCTTCAGGAGGTTCACCGCCCCCCCGAGCTCGACGAGGCTGAAGACCTCGGGCGGCAGGCCCAGCGCGGGGAAGAGGGCGGGGTCGTAGAGGCCCTGGTACCGGGCGTTGTGGATCGTCAGGACCGAGGCGACGTCGTCGAACCAGCGGTCCCGCCAGTTCATCCAGGCCCCGAGCATCGGGGCGAGCGCCGGGTGCCAGTCGTGCGCGTGGAGGACCTGGGGCTTCCGCCCCATCCGCTTCAGGGCCTCGACCGCGGCCCGGACGAAGAGCGAGAAGCGCCAGAGCCCGTCGTCGGCCCCCCAGTCGTTCGGCGAGTAGATCGCGGGGCGGTGGAAGAGCGGGTCGTGCGCGACGAAGTAGACGGGGACCGAGCTGCCGGGGAGCGTGTGCGTCAGGATGCCGACCCGGTACGTCGTCCCGAGGACCGAGACGTCGAACGGGTCGAGGGCCTGCGCGGGCCACTCGAAGCGCCTCCGGAACCACCGCGCCGCCTCGAGGTGGAAGGGGATCCAGACGTCGACGTCGTGGCCGCGCTCGGCCAGGGCCTTGGGAAGCGCCCCGGCGACGTCGCCGAGGCCGCCGGTCTTCGCGTACGGGACGCACTCGGCCGAGAGGTGGGAGATTCTCACTGTTCCTCCGTGGGCTCGGTCCAGAGGACGGAGGCGTACCCCACGACGCGGTCGGTGTCCCCCGAAGCGTCGCCGGAGTCGCCGTGGGAGAGGAGGCGGGGGCGGGCTCCCCCGAGGGCGCGGAGCGCCTCGAGGAGGGCGGTCGCCGGGAGGACGCCGCACATCGAGATCCGCTCCCTCAGGAGGACCCGGTCGAACAGCTCGGCCGGGTCCCCGGCGAGGAGGGCGTCGATGGCCCGCAGGTCCTTCCGCCGGTTCTCGGGGCGGGGGAGGTAGTGGTTCATGTCCGAGGAGACGACGAGGGCCACGCGGCGGCCCGAGGCCTCGTACCGCTCGACCGCCGCGGCGAGCCCGCGCCCGACGGAGCGGCACAGCTCCAGGTTCCGCTCGCCGAGGCAGACGCACGCCACCTCGATCCCGGGCCGGAGGACCTGCAGGAAGGGCAGCTCCACCTCGATCGAGTGCTCCCGCGCGTGGGCGCGCTCGTCGACCGTCGCCTCCGGGACCTCGGAGAGGAGGAGGTCGACGAGCTCCGAGGAGACCGGGACGTCCCCGAGGGGCGTCCTCCAGGCGCTCGCCCCCGAGACCGCGACGGCGTCACCGAGGCCGGTGTGGTTCGGGCCGAGGAGGACCGCCGCGTCCGGCCACTCCACCGCCCCCGCCCCGGCGCCGGCGATCGGGCCCGAGTACTCGTACCCGGCGTGGGGCATCAGGAGCCCCCGCCAGCGAGACGCGGGGAGCCTGGGCGCGGGAGCGGACGCCAGGAAGCCGACCACCTCCCGCCTCAGCGCGCCGGGCTCCCCCTCGTAGAAGAGCCCGGCGACCGCGGGAGGACGGACCGTCGGCCTCAAAACACGAGCACCGAGATCTCGGCCGACTTCGGCCCGCAGGTGCCGCGGATCGTGGCCGCGCCGGGGGAGATCCCCCGGACCGTGCCGTTGGCGCAGACCGCCGTCTTCGGGTCGGAGGAGGACCAGACGACCGCCACGTCCTCGATGAGGGTCCCGGCGGGGTCGCGGGCGACGACGGTCAGGTGGGCGGCGTCGCCGGCCTTCAGCGGCACCGTCGCCGGCGAGACCTCGAACGACGCGATCTCGCGGAAGAGGATCCGGACCTCGGCCGAGGCCCCGATGTCGCCGAGGGCGGCCGTCACGGCGACCCTCCCCTCGGACACGCCCGTCACCGTCCCGGAGTCGTCCACCGTGGCGACCTTGGGGTCGGACGACGTGAAGACCGGCTTCAGCTCGCTCGGCTGGCCCAGCCGGTCCAGGACCTGCGCAGCGAGGGCGGCCGTCGCCCCCTTGGCGCCGGCGATCGTCGCGCGGGCGGGGGCGAGCGTGATCGACCCGACGTCGTGGACGTCCACCTTCACCTGGGCCGAGGCTCCCTCCACCTTGGCGGTGATCATCGACGAGCCGGCCCCGACGGACTTGACGACGCCCGTGCTCTGGACGGAGACGACGTCGGGCTTGGACGACTCCCAGGCCACCGGGAGCCCCTCCAGGACCCGTCCCTTCTTGTCGAGCACCTCGGCCTTGAGGATCTGGGTCTTCTCGAAGCCGTAGAAGACGAGCTTCGGGGGGGTGATCCGGACCGACGCGGGCTTGGCGCCGCACGAGGAGAGGAGGAGGCCCGCGCCGAGGGCGAGCCCCGCCCCGAGGCCGGTCCGCAGGAGGTCTCTGGCCGTCTTTTTCGGGTACATGGCTGCGGGGATTCTACCGCGCGAAGAAGGCGGCCTCCTCGTCGTCCTCGTCCTCGAGGGGCTCGAGCGAGGGCCTCTCGCGGGCCACCCGCAGGGCGATCCGGGCGGCCCTCTTCGAGAGGCGGTCGGGGTGGCGGCGGTACCAGACGGGGTTGGGGATCATCGCGGCCAGGGTGGCCGCCTGAGAGGGGGAGAGCCGGCTCGCCGGGACGCCGAACGTCGCCCGGGCGGCCGCCTCGCAGCCGTAGACCCGCTCCCCCCACTCGATGGCCGAGAGGTAGTGCTCGAGGACGACCGACTTCGGCAGGACGAGGTCCATGGTCATCGCGATCGCCGCCTCGCGCCCCTTCCGGAGGAGGCTCCGCTCGGGGGAGAGGAAGAGGTTCTTGGCCAGCTGCTGGGTGATCGTCGAGGCGCCCCGGATCCTCGGCCGGCGGCGGCCCGCCTGCCGCCGGTTGTGCTCCCGCGCCTCCTTCACGGCGTCCCAGTCGACGCCGTGGTGCTCGAAGAACCGGGCGTCCTCGGCGGCGATCACCGCCCGGATCAGGTGGGGCGAGACCTTCTCGAGCGGGACGGGGCGGCGGTCGACGGCCGGGGGCTTCCCCTCGGCGGCGAGGCGGGCCTTCCGGGCCTCGATGAACGCGGTCGTGCGGGGCGGCCGGAAGCGGAGGAGGAGGATCGCGGGGAGCGGGACGAAGACGCCGAGCCCCCAGAGGAGGACGGCCAGCGCCGCGAGCGCGAGCCCCCGCCGGACGGTGCGCCGCCTCGCGGCGTCAGGCAAGGGCTTCCGTCAGGGCCGCGCGCAGGCGCCGCACCCCGACGGTGGCCTCTTCCTTCGTCAGCGTCAGGGGCGGGCGCAGCCGGATCGCCCGCTCGCCCGACGCCAGGCCCATGACGGCGTGCTTCTGGAGCCACGTCGAGAGGACCTTGCCGCGCGTCGGGCCGTCGGGGAGGTCGAAGGCGACGAAGAGGCCGCGCCCGCGGATGTTGGTGACCTTCCCCGGGAACTCCTCGGCCAGCTCCGAGAGCTTCCCGAGGAGGTGCTCGCCGACCGTGGCCGCGTTCTCGACCAGCTTCTCCTCCTCGATGATCTCGAGGTACTTCCGGCAGCGGACCATGTCGACGAGGTTCCCGCCCCAGGTCGAGTTGATCCTCGAGGAGACCGTGAAGACGTTCTCCGGCTCCTCCAGGAGGCGGCCGTTGGAGGCGAAGCCGCAGACCTGCGTCTTCTTGCCGAACGAGAACATGTCCGGCGTGACGCCCAGAGCCTGGAAGCCCCACATGTGGCCGGTCAGGCCGAGGCCCGTCTGCACCTCGTCGAGGAGGAACAGGACGTCGCTCTCGTCGCAGACCTGCCGCAGCCGGGCGAAGAACTCGGGCCGGAAGTGGTTGTCGCCCCCCTCGCCCTGGATCGGCTCGATGATCAGGCAGGCCACGTCGTCGCGGTTGTCGACGAGGGCCTGCTTGATCTGCGAGAGCGCCAGCTCCTCGAGCGCGACCGTCCGCTCCAGGCTCTGCGGCCCGACGGGGAACGTCAGCTTCGGGTTGACGATCCTCGGCCAGGAGAACTTCGGGAAGTAGATCGTCTTCCTCGGGTCCGCGGTGTTCGTCAGCGAGAGCGTGTACCCCGAGCGGCCGTGGAAGGCCTGCTCGAAGTGGATCACCTGCGTCCCCACCTCGCGCCGGTAGCCCTTCCGGAAGTTCCGCCTGACCTTCCAGTCGAAGGCGGCCTTCAGCTGGTTCTCGTTGGCCAGCGCCCCGCCCTCGACGAAGAACATGTGCCGGTTGTGCGTCTCGGGGACCGCCAGCCGCGCGAACGTCTCGACGAACTCCGCCATCTGCTGCGTGTAGATGTCGCTGTTCGCCGGCTTGGTGACCGCCGCCCAGGCGAGCTCCTCGAGGAACTCGGGGGTGGTCATCTTCGGGTGGGCGTAGCCGATCGGGCAGGTGGCGAAGTGCGAGAAGAGGTCCAGCACCTCGACGTCGTGGAGGGAGTCGTAGATCGTGTTCCCCCGCGAGCGCTTCAGGTCCATCACGACGTGGTAGCCGTCGACCAGGATGTGCTTGGAGAGGGAGTCGAGGACGTTCTTCGGCTCGACGTGGACGGGCAGGCTCGTGGCGGGCATCTGTCCTCCGGGGCAGCGACGGGTGAGGTGGCCGGTCGCGCCCCGGCCGGGATCGCCGCGGCGCGGATTCTATCAGGCGGCGGGCGTTCCCGGGGCCCGCCGGGACGTCCTCACGCGCCAGATCCGCTCGGCGTAACTGCCTGAGGCGCCCAGGGATGCGGCGTACGAGGCGGAGGCGGCCCGCCACTCGGGAAGCGAGCCGAGGAAGGCCGGCAGCTGCGAGGCGTGCGCCGCCACGGCCTCCTCCAGGCGGGGGAGGGAGTCCTCCCGCACCCTCACGATCGCGGGCTCCAGGGAGAGCCGGGGTCCGGCGTGCCCGGCCGCCCCGATCGCCGCGTAGCCGCGGGCCAGCTCCTCGGCTTCCGCCGCGCCGGAGAGGTGCTGGCGGACGTACGGGGCCGACAGGAGCGCCTCGAGGAAGCCTGGGCCGGGGGCGCCGGGCCCCGTTCCCAGCTCGGAGAGCCTGTGCTCGACCGCGCCCTGGACGAGCGCGTAGGGACGGTCCTCGTAGAAGGCGACCGGGATCCCCGTCTCCGTCGAGGAGGCGAGCGCGGCCAGGAAGGAGATCCGGTGGTCGACGTGCCGCCCGACGCCGAGCGGCGCCAGGAGCCGCGCCGGGCGCGCGGCGAGGAGGACGCCCGACAGGAGGGCCGTCGCCGAGGCGAGCGCGCGCCCGTCCGCCGCCTCGTCCCACCCGAGGACGATCCCCGAGAGCGACCGGTGGGAGGACCCGCGGAACGGGGCGTCGGGGAGCCCGGCCAGGAACACGTCGCAGCCGAGGGCCCGCGAGGCCCGCCGCTCCTCCTCGACCCGGACGTCGTCGCGCCACCCGCCGGAGAAGAGCGTCAGGACCAGGACGGAGCGCCCGGCGGCGCCGGCCCTTTGGATCGCCGCGCCGCACGAGAACGCGGCGTCGTCCGGGTGCGGCGCCAGGACCACCGTCCCGTGCGAGCGGCGATGGCGGCTCCTCACGCCCGTCCCTCCGCCAGGGCGAGGACGAGCCGGGCGGCTTCCGCGGCTCCGTCCCGACCGCGGTACGCCGCGGCGACCTCCCGCGCCCGCGAGCGCTCGGGGGCGTCCGGCGCCAGCAGCGCCGCCAGGGCGGCCCGGACCTCCTCGACGCCCGAGGTCGCCAGGTCCAGGACCCGCCCCGCCCCGCTGCGAGCGAGGAACCAGGCCTGGAGGGGCTGGTCGTTGCAGACGGGGCTCGCCAGGACGGGGACGCCCGCGGAGAGGGCCTCCATGACCGAGTTGGCCCCTCCGTGCGAGACGAGGAGGTCCGCCCGGGAGAGGAGCTCGAGCTGCGGCGCGTACGGCACGGCGACGACGTGCGGCGGCCACGGGTCGGACGCCAGCTCCCCGGCGTTCAGGGCGACGGTCGCCCCGAGAGGCTCGGCGGCCGCGGCGACCCGCCGGAAGACCTCCGGCTGGTACCAGATCTGGCTGCCGAACGAAACGTAGACGAGGGGGCGCCCGCCCACGACGCGCTCCCACGGGAACGGGAGCTCGTCCCCGCGGCGACCGCCGGGCGAGGAGGGGCCGACGAGGGCGACCCGGTCCGGGACCTCGACGTCGCCGACGTAGGCGCGGGTGGCGAAGACGGCGGTGAAGGTCGGCGCCAGGAAGTCGCAGACCCGGAACCGGGGGGCGAGCCCGTGCCGCTGGAAGAGGGCGTCCCGCTCGGCGGCGTGCGACCGGACGTTGGCGAGGTGGTCGGCCGGCAGGTCCTCCGGGGTCACCGGGTTGAGCGACGAGGAGATCCCGCAGAAGCGGACCCCTTCGAGGTGGGCGGCCAGGACGACCCCGTACTGCATCGGGTCGGTCGCCACGGCGTCGGGGCGGAACCGGCGGATCGCCTCCCGGAGCGGGCCGAGCCTCTCCTCGACGCCCTCGACGAGGAGCGTCCTCAGCCAGGCGCGCAGCCTCTCCCGGTCCCTCACGAGCCCGGCCAGCTCCTGGCCGCCGGTCGGGAGCGCGGGGCGGGGGAAGCCCGCGAGCGGCTCCTCGACCTCGTCGGCGAGGGAACGGATCTGGGCCGAGGCCTCAGGGAGCGCGAGCCAGCCGACCACGGCCCCTCTGCCGCGCAGGCGTCGCGCGACCCCGGCCATCGGGTTGACGTGCCCCTTCTCCGGGCTCGACGCGAGGAGGACCCTCGGGGCGGGCACGACCAGGCTGCCCCGGCCCGCGTCAGGCCGTCCCCGCGGCGGGGGGCTGCGGGGCGGAGGCCATCAGGACCGAGAGGGAAGCCAGCTGCATCAGCTTCCTCTCGACGGCTGCGAGGTCGGGGTCGAGGACGGGAAGGCGCTCGTAGAGCCCGAGGAGGCCGGTCAGGGCCCGTTCGTCGGCGATCTTCCCGTCGACGAGGGCGCCGGAGCGGATCCAGCCCTCCAGGCGCTCCCTCCAGCCCCGGCGCGCCTGCGGGGTCGTCCCGCCCGGGAGGACGGGCCGCGGGACCTTCGGCTGCATCCGGACCGACTCGGGGACCTGTCCCTCGCCCAGCAGCCGGAGCGCCACCTTGCCGAGCGTCTTCTCCACCCGGAGGTCGAACGGGAGCCGGGCGGCCTGCGCGACGACCTTCGGGTCGAGGTAGGGAAGGCTGACGACCACCCCCGCGTCCGTCGCGGACCGGCACTCGGCCGGGAGCGTCACCTCGGGGAGCATCCGGAGGAGGAGCCCCTCCTGGGCCCGGCCGATCGCCTCGCCGGTCGTGTCGTCCACCGCCGCCGGGCCGAGCGCCGTCGGGTTCCCGGCGAAGACCTCGTCGGCGCCTGCCCCGCCCACCGCCACGCGGACGCCGTGGACGGCGGCCCGGCGGAAGAAGAGGAGCTTGGCGATGGGCAGGGCGTTCCAGACGAGGTCCTCGAGCGCCCAGACGGCCTCGGGGAGGGCCTCCGGCAGGTCGGCCTCGCGGATCGCGATGACCGCGTGCCGCGCGCCGGTGGAGCGGGCCACGGCCCGCGCCCGGCGTAGCTCGACGGAGTCGTCCGGGAGGTCCAGGACGAAGCTGAAGGCCCGGCGCGTCTCCTGCCCGGCCTCCTGCGCCAGGGCGACGAGGAGCGACGAGTCGAGCCCGCCGGAGAGGAGGAGGGCGCTCCCCGGGAGCGCCAGCCGGGCCCTCAGCGCCTCGACGATGGCCTGCTTCAGGTCCCGGAGCGCTCCGGGGCCCGGGTCGGTCTCGGGCCGCGGGACGAAGGAGGGGAGGACGTAGCCGGGCGAGACCTCGACCTTCCCCCCGGCGTATACGAGCCGGTGTCCCGGCGGGAGCCTCCGGAAGCCGTGGAAGAGGCACTCGTCGAGGGCGAGGCCCTCCCCGAGCGCCCGGCGCGCCGCGTCCGTGTCGACGGAGACCGGGAGGCCGGCCCGGCGGGCCAGCGTCCGGACGGAGGTCGAGACGAGGAGCTGGCCCTCGGCCTCGCGGTAGTAGACCGGCCTCGACCCGAAGGGGTCCCGCTCCACCGCCACGGAGCGTTCCGCCTCGTCCCACTCGTGGTACGGCGCCTCCGGGACCCCCTCCTGCGTCCCGTCGCCCAGGACGGCCGGAGCCTCCCCGGCGGCGGCCGAGAGGAGCCAGGAGGCGGTCGGCTGCGGAGCGTCGAGCGAGGACGTCACGAGCGGTCCATCGGAGGGGTCCGGTCCGGTCCCGAGATGCTACCAGCAGCGCGACGGGAGGGCGTGTCCCGCCCCGGGAGCCGGCCCCGGTCCGTAAGATCGGACCGCGTGCGCTACGAGGTCCGCGACGGGAAGGTCCTGACCTGGTCGCTCGAGGTCCACCTCGTCGACCACTGCAACCTCTCGTGCGCGGAGTGCTGCACCCTCTCGCCCCACCTTCCGGAGCGCTTCGCCGACCCCTCCGGCCTCGCGCGCGACCTCGCGCTCGCCCGCACGGCGCTCTCGCCCGCCCTCCTGAAGCTGACGGGAGGCGAGCCTCTCCTCCACCCGCGGCTCGGCGACTGCCTTCGGGTCGCCCGCGAGTCCGGCATCGCGCGGGAGGTCTCCCTCACGACGAACGGCCTCCTCCTGCGCCGCGCGCCGGAGGCGCTCTTCGAGCTCGTCGACCGGATCACCCTGTCGGCCTACCCCTCGGCGCCCATCTCCGACGACGCGCTCGGGTGGGTCCTCTCGCGGTGCGAGCGGGCGGGGATCGTGCTCAACTTCAAGCACGCCTCCGCCTTCCAGCGGATGACGCCGGAACGGCCGGTCGGGGACGAGGAGCACGCCGCGCGGGTCTTCGCCTCCTGCTGGATGAAGGACCGGTGCCACCTCCTGCGCGACGGGCGCTTCTTCCGCTGCACGCGCCCCCCGCACCTGGAGGCGCGCCTCCGGCAGCTCGGGATCGAGGTGCCGCTAGCGGACCTGGACGGCGTGCCGCTCGAGGGAGAGGACCTCGCGGGCCGGATCCTCGACCACCTCGACTCGGGGGAGCCGCTCAGGTCGTGCCGTTCGTGCCTGGGGAACTCGGGCCCGTTCGAGCCGCACCGGCAGCTCGGAACGGTTCGGGCTTGACGGGCTCCTCCCCGGCGGGGAAGGGGGCGACCCGGACCTCCGGGTCGGGGAAGCCGAGCCGGCGGAGCGCCTCGGCCACGACCCCGGCGAGGGGCGTGTCCTCGGCGCCTTCGCGCCGCGCCACCTCCAGCAGGAACGCCGACGGGGAATCCTGCGTCAGCCGGAACGCCGAGAGGGGCAGGTGCTTGAAGACCGGCTCCAGCCTCCAGGCGTCGACCGTCTCGCCGTCCCCTCGCGTGAAGCGGCAGGCCCGGCGTCCGGCGAAGCCGGTGATCGACGGGCCGCGGAAGCCGCACGGGCAGGGCTCCGCCTCGACCTCTCCCCGGTCGCCGGGGCGGTAGCGCAGGAGCGGGACGACGCCCCGCGTCAGGCGGGTGACGACGAGCTCGCCCGAGACCGACTCGACGAGGACCTCGGGGACGAGGACGTGGAACCGGCCGAGGGCCGAGGGGCACTCCCAGGCGATCGGCCCGGTCTCGGCCGTCGAGTAGTAGTTCACGACAGGGGCCGGGACGGCGGAGGCGAGCGCCCGGCGCTGGGCGGGGGAGAAGTACTGGGCCGACGTGAGGAGGAGGCGCGGCACGGGCGGAGAGTCCTGCCCGGCGAGCCAGTGGAGGCCCGCGGGGTCCGAGAAGAGGACGTCGGGCCGGGCGCGCCGGAGCTTCGCCATTGCCCCCTCCTTCAGCGCCGAGACCCGGTGGAGGGCGCCGTCGAAGAGGAGCGGGAGCCTCACCGAGTACTCGATCCGCCCGGGCAGCGTACAGAGGAGGACCGAACGGGGCCGCGGCGGGAGCGTCACGCCGAGGCGCGCGAGCCAGAACCTCAGGGCGGCGACCTTCTTGACCGCCTCGAATCCGTCGCGCCAGGTGCCCAGCGGGGCGCCGGTCGTCCCGGAGCTGACGACGCGGACGAGGCCCCTCGCCTCCGGGCTCTCCTCGTCCCCCTCGCCGAGCGCGAGGATCTCCTCGCCCGCCGCCGCCAGCTCCTCGCGCGTCAGGAACGGGAAGTGGCGGAGGTCGTCGAGCGACCGGAGGTCCCGCGGCGAGAGGCCGGCCGACAGGAGCTTCTCCCGCCAGAAGGGCGAGAGGAAGAGCGCCTCCCGGAGCGGGCCGAGGCGGGCCTCGAGGAGGGCCCGCCGTCCGTCCTCGCCGGACTCCGCGGCGAGGAGCAGGTCCCGGACCGTCTCCTCGACCCGGGGGAGCAGGGCGCGCTGCGAGGCGGTCCGGCGCTGGATCACGACGGGCGGGGCGACGTCCGGCGCGCCGGAGGCGTCCGTCTCGCGTCCGGGGCCGTGTCCGGGTCCGGTCACTCCCGTCCCATCTGGGCCGCGGCCGCCTCGGCGGCCTTCCGGAGCGCCTCGGCCCGGCGCTTCGCCTCCTGCTCGCGCGCCTTCTCGGCCTTCTTGTACTCGGCCAGCGTGTTGCCGTAGTCGAGGCCCTCGAGGCGCCTGCGCGACTCCTCGGGCGTCTCGCCGGCGACGCTCCCGACCGTCCCCGAGACGGCCGCGATCCACTTCCGGACGAACTCCTCCTGCCGGAGGGCGTTGTTGCGGACCAGCTCGGCCGTCAAGGGCTCGATCGACCGGAAGAACCGGTCGAGGACCTCCTCCGGCGACCGGTCCCCGGTCAGCGCCCGCCGCGTCTCCTTCCCGAGCGAGGTGGAGGCGAGCGCGTGCGCCAGCATCCCGGCCTGCTCGGCCATCCGGGGCAGCCCGGCCCCGGTCGACAGGCCGTCCCAGTGGGAGCCGGAGGGGGGCCTCTGACCGGCGTGGCGGAAGACGTCGTAGACGACCGCCCGCGCCAGCTCGTCCGGGTAGGGCGAGAGGAGAGGCTCGGCCTCGAGCTCCCGCATCACCTTCTTGACGTCGAACGGCATGGCTCAGTCCGCCGCGATTTCCCCGGTATGCCGCTTCGCGCCGGAGGGCACCGTTCAGTCCCCCAGGAGCGCGCGGGCCAGCTTCGCCGCGGTCTCGGCCAGGTGGACGACGTCCGGGACGGCCACGAGGCGGAACCTCGGGTGGGCGAGCGCGGGCGCGATCGCCGCTCGCGGCGAGCCGCGGCGGTACCAGGAGGGGTCCTCCCCCCGCTCCCACCCGGGAAGGTGGAGGAGGGCGACGACGAGGCGGGACCGCGAGGCGGCGTCCGTCAGCGGCCGCGCCCCCTTTCCGTACTCCGGGAGGCTCATGCCGAGGAGGTCCCAGTCCGAGACGACGACGTGGAGGGCGTCTCTCGTCTCCTCGGAGACCTCTTCCAGCTGCGGCAGCGGGCAGCGGTCGTTCCCGCCGGCGGCGTACTGGAGGAGGAACTCGCGGGCGGTCCGCTCGTCGCGCATCCACTCCGAGACCAGGGGCTTCCCGGCCGAGTAGACGACCCCCTTCACCCGGCCCCCCTTGCGGATCGCCGAGGCCGCGAGGATCTGCGCGGCGAGCGTCATCGCGTTGAGCGAGGTGTCCGGCCGCGGCATCGAGCCGCTCGTGTCCAGGTAGACCGCCAGCGGCGGGACCTCGCCCTCCTTCTCCACCGGGACGTCGGCCTCCATCTCGCGCTTCAGCGGCGCCGCCGCGGCGAGCGGCCCCGAGGCCAGGATCGACGCCGTCCAGTCGATGGAGCCGACCGGGTCCCCGGGCTGCCACTCCTCGAGCGTGGTCGGCAGCGACGGGTCCGGTGGAGGCAGCTCTCGCGCCTGCGGCAGCTTCACGAGGTGGCGGTCGACGAGGCCGCGGTAGTGCTCGGCGACGAGCGCCCGCCTGAAGGCGGCCGGCCCCCCTTCCCCGCCGAAGCGCCGGGAGAGGGCGTCGATCGTGGCGAGCGGGTCCTGCCCGCTCCCGCTCCCCTCCGGGAGCCAGCCGCGCCGCCTGGCCTCCTCGACGGCCTCGTCGGCCTGAGGGCTCCCGCCGAGCGCGCGCGCGTAGTCGTCGGGGGTCGGGCTCGGGACGTCGGCCCACGAGGGGAAGCCCGCGAGCGCGACGCCGGGCTCGGGGAGGTACCGGATGACGTGGCAGCAGAAGTAGGCGAACTGGAGGTGGACCTCGGGGAGCGCCCAGAACGTCTGCGCGAAGACGCGCGCCTCGGCGCGGAAGCCGGGGTAGCTCCGCTCCATCTCGGCCTCGACGTCCGGAGCGAGGAGCGCGCCCGCGCCCGGCCCCCACAGCTCCTCGTAGGCGGCCAGGTACGCGGCGAACAGCGGCGAGACCTTCCCGCCCGAACGCGAGAGGAACCCGCGGTAGACGTCGGCGAGCTCTCTGGCCCGCGTCCGCCCGACCACCTCGTTGACGAGGAGGTCGAAGAAGAGGTTCGTCAGCGACTCGCCCCAGGCCGGGATCAGCCGCTGCTGGAGGACCTCCAGCTCGGCCGCGAGGCCGAGCGAGTGCGGGAAGGCGACGTGGTGCCCCACCTCGTGCGCCAGGACCGCCGCGAGGCTCCCCTCGGCCGAGAGGCGCGACAGGAGGTCGAAGTTGACGACGACGTGCCGCGTCGTCAGGTCGATGTAGGCGAGCGGCTCCTCGGTCTTGGCCTTCCGGGGGCCGGACGCGGCCGGCGCCCACGGCTCGGGCGGGCTCAGCGTCACGCGCGCGTCCCAGACGGCGAGGGCCTCCTCCCAGGCCGTCGCGATCGCCGCCGCGTCGATCACGGCGCCTCCTCCGGAAGGAGGACCACGACCATCTGCGAGGTCTTCAGCGTGACCGCCGCGCGCCAGTCGTTGGCGGCCGTGGCGAACCGCTCGGAGATCCGGGGGTCGTCGATGCCCGCGCGGGCGACGAGCCCCACCGCCTGGTGAGTCGAGAGCGCGGGCGTCGCAGAGCATCCCGAGTGGCCGAGCACCACCGGCGGGTCCGACAGGCGGATCGCGCACGTCTCGGGAGGCCGCTTGCCGACGGGGCCGCGGAGGCGGTCGTGGACGCAGAGGACCGTCGGGTGGAGGAAGTGGAGGGGGCCGGGGAGGAAGCGGCGGTCCGCCTCCGACGTGTCGGCCCACCGGACCCGGAAGGGCTCCCCGAGCGGCGTCGCGGGGGGACCCGTGACCGAGGCCTCCACCTCGCCGACGCGGCGCCCGAGGTCCGAGAGCTCCCCGAGCCCGGACAGCTCGTCGCAGAAGACCCGCTCCAGCCAGCGAGGCTCCTTCAGGAGGTTCTCCCCCAGGTTGAAGAGCGCGGCGAGGGCCTCGACGGCCGGCCGGGGCTCCATCGCGGGGAGGAGGCGCGGGGCGAGGGAGGCGAGCGCCAGCGACAGGAACGAGCCCTCCGCCCACGGGAAGCCGACCGGACGCCCGAGGACGACCGCCTCGGCAGAGAGCCGGAGGTGGCTCCCGACGAGGGCTCGAAGGGCCTTCTCGGGCCACCCGGCCGCCCGCAGGTTGCCGAGCAGGGTGGTGGAGGGTCCCTCGACGGCCTCGGCGAACAGGGCCTCGCTGAAGCGCGGCGAGGCCTTCGCGGCCGCGGCGGCCTTCCGCGCCAGCCCGGCGAGGAGCGGGTCGGGCGTCAGCGCCCCGTCTGTTTCAGCCACGTCGCGTGGTTCTGGTAGCGGCTGAAGATCGCCTTGAGCTGGACGAGGTCCTCGTAGGCGGCCCCCGACAGCTCCTCCCGGCGCATGCGCCGCTCGATCAGCGCGGCGGTCTCGGAGATCCGCCTCTCGATCTCCTTGAGCGTCAGGCCGGCGTACTGCGTCTCGACGGCCTCCTGCAGCTGCCGCGCCATCCCGTTCACGGCCCGCCGCGGCCCCTCGTGGACCGGCCAGCGCTCCATCGCGTCGGAGAACATCCGGCGGATCCAGGCGACGCGGTCGTTCAGGAGCCCCTCGTTCGCCTTGGCGTGGAAGAAGGCGCTCCGGGTGTTCGGGACGAGCTTGTCGTGGAGGACCCAGGGTGCGAGCTGCTCGACGTCGGCCAGCTCGACCTCGGGGTTCCCGCGGAAGAAGGCCATCGCCTTGGCGTAGTGGAGGAGCGTCTGGTACGTCCTCACCGAGACTCCCCCCTCCGTCTGCGAGCAGAGGTGGGCGCTCTTGTCGAGCGGGCAGCGCTCGTCGCAGACGGCCCCGACGCTCCTGCCCGAGAGCTTCAGCGTGTCCTTCGTCTTCAGCTCGAAGACCGGCGAGGCCATCCGGCAGAAGTCGAGCTGACCGAGGAAGAAGGCGAGGCGGTGGAGGACCTCCTCCGGCACCTTCACCGCCAGCACCTCGGCGTACGCGGCGTCGAGCTCGGCCTTCGTGAAGACGATCTCCTTCGGGACCATCTCCTCGGGCGTGACGTCGGCCTCGATCCGCGCGAGGAGCGACTCGAGGAATCCCGAGTTGAACGGGACCGCCCGGACGACGACGTCGATCCGGTCCCGCAGCGCCTCGATCACCTGGAACGTCCCGCCGCCGGCGTCGTCGTTGGCGGTGAGGAACCAGGCCGAGCGGCCCGTGTGGACGTACTGGTCGAACATCTCGGCGTACCCCTCGGCCATCAGCGAGAGGAGCGCCGACTGGGTCTTGGTCGGGATCCGGTTGTACTCGTCGACGATCTTCACCCGCTCGCCGATCCACTTCCGCCAGGAGACCGAGGTCGGCGATCGTCAGCTGCGGGTGCCCGCGCTGGATCGACCGGCGGACCGCCTCGCGCGGCATGCCGGCGATCAGGGCCATCAGGATCGCCGAGGTCGTCTTTCCCCGTCCGGGGCCGCCGACGAGGAGGGCGCGGCGGGCCGTGACGAGCGTCAGCATCGGCAGGAGGACGAACGAGCTGTAGCTCATCGCCGAGGGGAGGCGGACCGAGTCCCCGGCTTTGTTCGAGAAGACGGGGCCCGGGCCGAACTCCACGTCGTAGGTCGGGCAGAGGACCGCGTTGTTCACGATCCAGAGGTAGGCCTGCCGCAGCTTGTCCGGAAGCGTCGGGCCGTCGCGGTCGGACAGGTGGACGGAGAGCGTCGGGCCCGCCTTGGCCCTCCCCGACAGGAGGCGCGTCCCCGGGTCGCGGCTCGGCATGTACCGGAATCCTACTCCGCGCCGGGCGGGCGGACGAGCGAGCCCCGGGCCTAAGATCCGGCTCCGAGGAGGGCCCCATGAACCCGAAGTGCGCCCGGCTCGGTCTCGTCCTGCTTTCCGCCATCCTCGGCGCGGGGCCGGCTCCGGCGGCCGGGGAGGCCGCCTCGCCCGTCCCCCCCGTGGCGAAGAAGGTCCCGAAGACGACGACGGTCCACGGCGTGACGCTCGTCGACGACTACGCCTGGCTGCGCGAGAAGGCGAACCCCGACGTGAAGGCGTACCTCGAGGCCGAGAACGCGTACGCCGACGCGGTCATGAAGGGGACCGAGGAGCTCCAGAAGCGCCTCTACGACGAGATGCTCTCCCGCATCAAGGAGACGGACCTCTCGGCGCCCGTCCTCGACCGTGGCTACTGGTACTACACGAGGACCGAGAAGGGAAAGCAGTACCCGATCCGCTGCCGGAGGAAGGGGAGCCTCGACGCCCCCGAGGAGGTCCTCCTCGACCTGAACGAGATGGCGAAGGGGGAGAGGTTCCTCTCGGTCGGGGACTTCGAGGTGAGCGACGACGGGACGAAGCTCGCCTACACGAAGGACGTCACCGGCTTCCGCGAGTACACGCTGAAGGTGCGCGACCTCCTGACGGGGAAGGACGGCCCCGAGAGCGTCGCGAAGGTCAGCTCGGTCGCCTGGGCGGCCGACGGCAAGACCCTGTTCTACGTGACGGACGACGCGGCCAAGCGGCCCTACCGCCTCTTCCGCCACGTGGTCGGGTCGGCCGGCGGCCCCGGCGTCGACGCCCTCGTCCACGAGGAGAAGGACGAGATGTACGTCGCCTCCGTCGGCCGGACGCGGAGCCGCGCCTTCGTGACGCTCTCCCTCGGGAGCCACACCTCCTCGGAGTGGCGCCTCGTCCCCGCCGGCGAGCCCGAGGGGGCGTTCCGGGTGGTCCTGCCGCGCGAGAAGGAGCACGAGTACGACCTCGACCACCGCGGCGACACGCTCTTCCTCCGGACGAACAGGGGGTGCCGGAACTTCCGGCTCGTGACCGCGCCCGTGGCCGACCCGTCGCCCGCCTCGTGGAAGGAGGTCGTCCCGTGCCGCGAGGACGTGATGACGGCCGGCGTGGACGTCTTCCGGGACTTCCAGGTGGTCTACGAGCGCGAGAACGCGCTGCCGCGCCTTCGCGTGGTCGACGCGGCCACGGGCGCCGCGCACCGGATCGAGCTCCCCGAGGAGCTGTCCGTGGCGTACGGGGACGCCAACCCGGAGTTCGCGACGGGGACCTTCCGGTTCAGCTACCAGTCGATGGTGACGCCTCCGTCGATCTACGACTACGACGTGAAGACCCGCGAGCGGAAGCTCCTGAAGCGGCAGGAGGTCCTCGGCGGGTACGACCCCGCCGGGTACGTCACGGAGCGCGTCTGGGCCACGGCCTCCGACGGGACGAAGGTGCCGGTCTCCCTCCTCTACCGGAAGGGGCTCGCCCGGGACGGCTCGGCGCCGATGCTCCTGATGGGGTACGGCTCGTACGGGGCGCCGATGGCCCCGACGTTCGCCTCGAACCGGCTCGTCCTCCTCGACCGAGGCTTCGTCTACGGCATCGCGCACGTCCGCGGCGGCGGCGAGCTGGGGAAGAGGTGGCACGACCAGGGGCGGATGCTGTCGAAGAAGAACTCGTTCACCGACTTCGTCGCCTGCGCCGAGGCGGTCGTCGCGCAGAGGTACACGTCGAAGGACCGGCTGGCGATCGAGGGGGGGAGCGCGGGGGGCCTCCTCATGGGGGCCGTGACGAACCTGAGCCCCGGCCACTTCGCGGCGGTGATCTCGCGCGTCCCGTTCGTCGACGTCGTCAACACGATGCTCGACGAGTCGCTCCCGCTCACCGTCGGCGAGTTCGAGGAGTGGGGGAACCCGAAGAAGAGGGAGGAGTTCGACTACCTCCTCTCGTACAGCCCGTACGACAACCTGAAGAAGGGGGCCTACCCGGCGATCCTCGTGAAGACCTCGTTCGACGACAGCCAGGTGATGTACTGGGAGCCGGCCAAGTACGTCGCCAGGCTCCGGACGCTGAAGACGAACGCCACCCCGCTCCTCTTCCGGACCAACATGGCCGGCGGGCACGGCGGCTCGTCGGGGCGGTACGACAGGTTGAAGGAGGCCGCCTTCGACGACGCCTTCCTCCTCCGGGTCCTGGGGCGGGAGAAGTAGGCCGGGTCGGCCCTCCGGCCGCTCAGGTCCGCGGGCGCCGGCCCCCGCCGGCCCGCCGCGCGAAGCAGAGCCCCGACCAGGTGGCGTCGAGGGCGGCGATCTTGTAGTCGACGAGGGCCGCGGCGAGCCCCGCGGCCCGGACCTCCTTCTCGGAGAGGTCCGACCGGACGCCCGAGGCCTTCTTCGGCCAGGCGAGCCAGAGCTTGCCGCCCGCCGCCAGCGCCGCGACGGCGCGGGGGAGCGAGGCCGCGAGCCGCCGGCGCGACGGAGCGAACAGGACGAGGACGTCGGCGCCCGGGCGGAGGCGCGAGACGACGCGGGCCCCGTCCGGGAGCGGGGCGAGCGCCCGCGCGAAGCCGGCGGGCGCCCCCGAGAGGACGACGAGGTGCCCCGGCCGGATCCCGAGCTTCCTCGGGAGAGGCGTCCCCGAGTAGCCGTCCATGGCGCCCGGGACGACCGGGCTCGCCGGCGGCGCCGCCAGCGCCGCGGCGAGGACGGGGCCGGGGTCGTCCCACGACCCGAACGCCGCGTCCGGGAGGAGGGCGCGCGCCTTGGCGACCGCCTCCTCCGTGCCGCCGAGGAAGACGATCGGGACGTTGCGGGTCCCCTTCCGGCGGCGGAGCCACGCGGCGAGCTCGCGGCCGTGGGACGGTCCGCGGCCGAGGTCGAAGAGGAAGGCGTCCGGCGGGTCGGCCAGGAGCGGCTCGACCTCCCCGGGCCCGCGCGGCGAGACGAGGACGACGCCGTGCCCGAGCGAGAGGAGCCTCGACGCGTGCCCGGCGGCGGCGCCCGGGTCGTGGTGGAAGAGGGCGAGCCGGGCCACCGTCGCGACCCCCCTCAGCTCTTCAGGACGACGGCGCTGCCGGCGCTCTGGGTCGAGGCGACGACGACGCAGTTCTTCCCCTTCAGCTTGGCCGCGTAGAGGGCGGCGTCGGCCATCTTCAGGATCTCGTTCTTCTGCTCGGGCGGCGTCTTGCCCGGGGTGCAGTGGCGCCGGTAGGTGGCGACGCCGATCGAGATCGTGATGACCCCCTTCAGGCAGAGGCCGGGCTCCCCCGGGCCGGTCGACATCGGGAGGAAGGTCCAGGCGGCGACCGCCTCGCGGATCCGCTCGGAGACGGCGACGGCGGCGGCCAGGTCGGTCTCGAGGAGGATCACCGTGAACTCGTCCCCGCCGTACCGGCACGGGAGCGAGACGGTCTGCGCGAGGCACCGCTGCAGGACGAAGGCGACCTCCCGGAGGACCTGGCTCCCGGCGAGGTGGCCGTGCTCGTCGTTGACGGACTTCAGGTGGTCCAGGTCGAGGAAGAGGAGGGCGAGGTCCCCCTCGCGCGCGGCGGCGAGCCGGTCGATCTCCTGCTGGAGCTTCTTGTGGAAGTAGCGGTCGTTGTAGAGCGACGTGAGCGAGTCGCGCCGGGCCACCTCGCGCGCCCGCCGCTCGTCGAGGAGGTTCTGCAGGGCGAGCGACAGCGTGTCGCCGAAGAGCTCCATCAGCCGGTCGTCCCGCGCCCCGAAGCCGCCGGGCTCGCGGCGGTTGAGGAGGACGAGCGACCCGCAGACGTGGCTCTCCACGACGACCGGCACCGCCAGGACGCTGTCGACCGGCTCGACGAGGAGGGAGTCCACCTCGCGCGAGAAGACCCGTGCCCCGCCGACCTCGTTGACGCTCGTCCGCTCGCCGCGGGCGTAGACGAACCCGGCGATCCCGTCCACGGGGCGGACCTTCTGGCCCAGCATCTCGGTCCCCGCCGTCCCCGCGACGACGACGGCCGTCAGCTCGTTCCGCGACCGGTCCTCCTCCTTCAGGGCCGGGTCGTCCAGGAGGAGGACCGCCGCGCGCGACGGGACGAAGTCGAGCGCGCGTCGGACGAGCGTCGTCAGGAAGCGGTCGGTCGACGTGCCGCTCGTCTCGTCCAGGAGCCGGTGCCGCTCCATGTAGCGGGCGAGCGCCTTGGGCGGGAGGATCCGCGCCGGGACGGTCACGCCCCGATCATATCGGCCCGGCCGACCGGCCCGCGAACGGCGGGGGCCCGCCCCGCCGCCCGCCCTGCTCCGCCGGCCGCCTATCCCAGCCGCGAGAGGACCCGGCGAGCCCTCTCGCGCGTCTCGGCGATCCGCTCGGCGTACTCGCCCAGCTGCGGGGCGAAGCGGAGGAAGTCGAGGTCGGCGAGGAGCTCGCGCACGTCGTCCCGCAGGTCGGACGGGAGCCCGGAGGCCTCGAGCCGTTCCAGGATCGTCCCCGTCGGGGCCCCTTCCGGCACGCCGTGCCGGCGAAGGAGGCGGTCCCTGAGGGCGCGGTCGACCCGCGCGGCGGCGCGCTCCTTGGTCTCCCCGTCCTCCGGGACCAGCGCCGCCCCCCACTCCCGGCTGCGCCGGCGGGAGCGGACGGCCAGGGCGGCGGCGCCGCCGGCGGCGACGAGGGCGACCGGGACGGCGACGAGGAGCCAGACGGGGATGGCGACGGTCCGCCGCGTCAGGTCGAGCGTCGGGGCGCCGGGCTCGGGCGTCGGGGAGGCCGCACCTCCCTTGGCGGACGTCACCGGCGGCTCGGACGGCGGAAGCGTCAGCGCCTCGCCCGAGGCGGGAGCCGCGGGCGCGCCGGCCTCCGCGGGGGCCGCGGGGGCGGAGGAAGGGGGAGTCGCCCCGCTGGCCAGGGCGGGCTCCGGGGCCCCGGGGGTCACCCGGACCGTGAGCGGCGCCGTCGTCCGCGTCACGATCCTCTTCTGCTCCGGGTCGAAGACGTCGAGGGCCACGGGCGGGACCGTCAGCTCGCCCTCGGCCTGCGGGACGACGACGTAGCTCCACTCGGCGGTCGACGTCAGGCGGCCCGCGGCGCGGCCGCTGCCGCTCTTGGAGGTCGGCGCGTAGACGCGCGCCCCCGGGATCTCGATCCGGGGGGCCTCCGTGGCGGTGCGGAGGTTCCCGGTCCCGGCGAGCTTGACCTTCAGCGTCAAGGCCTCGCCCGCGGCGACCTGCCGGTGGTCCAGCGAGGCGCTCAGGTCGAAGGAGCCGACCGGCCCCTTGAAGTCCGGGCGGCCCGGGATCGGCAGGACCTTGATCAGCAGGGGTGCCGTGGAGCGCTCGACGACGCGCGGCCGCATGAAGCCGAAGGGGTCGTCGAAGAAGTCCCCGCCGCCGCGGACGGCGAGCCGGATGGTGGAGGGCGGGACCGTGAGCGAGCCGGGCGCCAGCCCCGCGACGGCCTTCTTCATCAGGGTGAAGCGGAGGACCGTCTGCCCCTCGTGCGTGGCGCGTCGGCCGGTCGGGCGCTCCGGGCGCTCGATGTCCTCCGCCCAGAAGCCGGGGAACTTGGGCGGCTCGGCGTACTCCAGCCCCGTGACGTCGGCCTGCGTGACGAGCTCGTAGTGGAGGAGGATCTCCTCCCCGACGTAGGCGGTCGTCCGGTCCGGCGTGACGGTGTAGAGGACGAGGGGCTCCGAGCGCCTCGTGGCGCCGACGCGGCGGTCGCGCCTGTCCGCCGACCCGGGCGGAAAGCCCATGCCCGGCTCGGCGAACGGGTCCTCGTCCCTCAGGCCGGGCCCGGGGCCGGGGTCGGCCGCGGGCGGGCCCACCTCGAAGACGTAGCCTGCGGCCTTGACCGTCTTCCCGCCGACGCTCCACGTCGTCTCGCCCAGCTCGGCCGGACCGGCTCCCTTCGGGAGGAAGCGGTAGGTGAGCGTGACGGACTTGCTCAGCTCGCCGTTGATGAAGGTGATCCTCGTCGAGGACGAGGGGCCGCCCGCGGGCGAGAGGTTGCGCAGGGGGAAGGAGTCCGGCGGGCGGACGTCGCCGAGGCTCCCCGTGCCGGAGAAGGTGAACGAGACGTGGACCGGGACGTTCGCGGGCGGGCGGGGGCGGTCGACCTGGACCTCGACGCGGGGGGCGTCCCCGTCCTGTGCGCGGGCGGCTCCGGCCAGGAGGAGCGGCAGGAGCACGGTGGCCCCGAGGGCGCGAGCTCGTCTCACCAGTCCCTCGCGACGCGGCGCTCCTTGCGCCGCTCCGCGAGCCTCCTCTTCTGCTCGTCCAGGTCCGCGCTGTTGATGGCCGAAAGGAGCTGCTCGGCTTTCTCGCGGCTCATCCGGGCTTTCTCCTCGAACTCCTTGTCCTCGCGCTCCTTTTGCTCCTTCTCGCTCTGGGGCGAGGGGGAGGGAGACGGCGAGGGACCGTCCTTCTTCTGCTGCTGTTGCTGCTTCTTCTTCCGCTCGTCCTCGGCGTGCCGGAGGGAGAGCTCGTAGTTCCAGGCCGCGTCGGCGTCGCCGGGGGAGAGCTTCAGGGCCTGGCGGAACGCCGCCGCGGCCTTCTCGTAGCTCTTCCCGGCGAAGAAGGCCTTCCCCTCGTTGTAGGCCGCGTCTCGGGAGAGGGGGCGGGAGCCGGAGCGGCGGGCCTCGTCCAAGGCGGCCACGGCCTCCGGCAGGCGCCCGGCGGCGAGGAGGGCCGACCCGAGGTTGTACGTCCCGGCGGCGTCCCCGGGGGCCAGCGCCCGCTGCCGGTCGAAGCGGGCCAGGGCCTCGTCTGGCTTCTTCTCCTCGAGGGCCTTCGCCCCCTTCTTCGCCTCGGCGCGCGGAGAGCCGACCAGCCGCTCCCAGAGCGGCAGGGGAGAGGGCGTCGGGACGGCGGCCGGCTCCCCGGCGCCCTGCGGCGGGGCGGCAGGGGCCGCGCCCCCGGGGGCGGCCGGAGGCGCTGCCGGGGGC
>RHKY01000055.1 GCA_008363385.1 Acidobacteriota bacterium
GGCGTCGGCCGCCGCCTGCGCGGCCCTGGCCGGCGCGATGGCAACCCTTCCCGCGGCGCTCCTCGCCGAGCGCCGGAACGTCCCCGTGGTCCTCTCCACCGTCCTCCTCAACCTCGTGGCCGCCTCGGCCGTGACGTGGCTCGTCCGCGGCCCCCTGCGCGACCCGTCCGGGGACTACCCGCAGAGCCGCGCGCTCCTCGACTCCGTCCGGCTCGACCCGCTCTTCCCCGGGATGCGCGTGACCTCGGCGGTCCTCGTCGCGGCGACCCTGGCGCTCGCGGTCCACCTGCTCCTCTCGCGGACGCGCCCCGGCCTCGCCCTCCGGGCCGTGGGCGAGTCCCCGCTCGCGGCCCGGGCCGCGGGGATCCGGGACGGCCGGGTCCGCCTGGCCGCGTTCGCCGGCTCGGGCGCGCTCGCGGGGCTCGGCGGCGGGCTGGAGGTCCTCGCCGTCACGGGCCGCCTCTACGACCCCTTCTCGGCCGGCGTCGGCTTCGCCGGGATCGCGGCGGCCCTCCTCGGCGGCATGAACCCCGCCGGCGCGCTCGCGGCCAGCTTCGGCCTGGCGGCCCTCGGAGCGGGCTCGTCGGCCGTCCAGCGGGACGCGGGGGTCCCCGCCTCGATCGCCACGGTCGTCACGGCGCTCGCGGTCCTGGCGCTCCTCGCCGCCCGGGCCCGCAAGGAGCCGTCGTGAGCGGCTTCCTCGAGATCGCCCTCCTCCTGACGGCGCCGGTCCTCCTGGCCGCCACGGGAGAGCTCCTCCTCGAGCGCTCCGGGACGATCCAGATCGGGATCGAGGGGACGATGCTGGCGGGGGCCTTCGCCGCCTTCGCCGCCGGCCTGACGCTCGGCCCCGGGGCGGGGCTCCTCGCGGCGGCGGCCGCGGGGCTCCTCGCCGGGGGCCTCTTCGCCCTCTTCGCCGTCGCGCTCCGGGCCGACCCGATCCTCGTCGGGACGGCCTGGAACCTGCTGGCGGCCGGGGCGACCGCCTTCGGCTACCAGCTCCTCGCGGGGGAGACGGGCTCGGTCCTGGAGCTCCCCTCCCTCCCCCCGCTCCTCCTCGGCCTCCCGTGGCCCGCCCTGGCGGCCTACCTCCTCCCGTTCGCGGTCGACGGGTTCTTCCGGTACTCGCGGCCCGGCCTCCTCCTCGCCGCCGCCGGAGAGACGCCCGAGGCGGTCCGCGCCGCGGGGGTCTCGGTCGTCAGGGTCCGGAGCGCGGCCTCCCTCGCCGCGGGCCTCCTCGGCGGGGCCGGCGGCGGGCTCCTCGTCCTCTCCGTCTCGCACACCTTCGTCGAGGGCGTCACCGCCGGGCGGGGCTTCCTCGCGCTCGCGGTCGTCGTCTTCACCCGTTGGCGCCCGCTCCGGCTCGTCCCGGGCGCCCTCCTCGTCGGCTTCGCCACGGCGCTCCAGTACCGCCTCCAGGCCGCGGGCGGGGCGTCGCTTCCCTACGCCCTCTTCCTCGCCCTCCCGCCGCTCCTGGCGCTCCTGGCGATGAGCCTCTCGGCCGGCCGCGGCGGCGCGCCGAAGGCGATGGGGAGCCCCGCGCCGTGAGAGAGCCCGCCTACTCCGTCCTCGCCTCCCGGTACGACGAGGCCTACGCGCCGTGGCGCGAGGTCCTCTCGGCCTCCCGCGACGAGCTCCTCCGGCGGTTCGGGATCGGGACGGACCACGTCCTCGACGCCGGGTGCGGCAGCGGCTGGCAGTCCCTGGAGCTGGCCCGCCGCGGCAGCCGCGTCGTCGCCGTCGACCCCGTCCCCTACTTCGTCCGCGCCCTGGCCCGGAAGGCCCGGCGGGAGCGGCTGGCCGTCAAGGCCCGCGAGGGGGCGCTCCCCTCCCTCCCGCTCCGAGCGTCCGAGCGCTTCGACCTCGTCCTCGTCACGTTCGACGTCCTCAACCACCTCCCGCGAAAGGCCGACCTCGGGCCGGCGCTGGCCTCCGTCGCCCGCGCGCTCGCCCCGGGAGGGCACGCCCTCCTCGACCTCGTCACCCCGGCGGCCCTCGCCAGCTTCGCCGACCACCACCGGGTGACGTTCTTCGGCGACGGGGCGGTCTCGGCCGAGAGCGGGCGGTACGACGCGGCGACGGGCCGCGGCACGCTGACGCGGGACTGGTTCCTCCCGGCCCGCGGGCGCGGCGCCCGGACCGGCGCCACTCACCGGCGCGTGCGCGAGGCCTACCGCGAGATCGCCTGGGAGAAGGAGGAGGTCCGCGAGGCCCTCCGCTCCGCGGGCCTCGTCACGCGTCTCTTCGCCGACGCCTCCGGCTGGCTCTCGATCGTCCCCCGCGGCACCCGCTGGATCCTCGTCGCCCGGCTCGGAACGCGAGGCTGACGGGACGAGCGGAGGGGGCAGCTCGCACGAAGCCGCCGGATGCTTGGGACGGCGATCGACGCGCGGCTCGCCCGGAGTCGTAGACTCGAGCCGGAGGCCGATGCCGTGACCGCCCTGCTCGAGAAGGCGCTCGCCGAGATCTCGAAGCTGCCCCCTCCCCAGCAGGAGGAGGTGGCCGCGTGGCTCCTCGCCGAGCTGACCGACGAAGGGCACTGGGCGACGTCGTTCGCGAACTCGCAGCCGACGCTCGACGCGCTCGCCGACGAGGCGCTCGCCGAGCATCGCGCCGCCCTGACCGAGCCGCTCGACCCCGACCGGCTGTGAAGTCGCACACGACGGCTGCGTTCCGGCGCGCGTTCGCGGCCCTTCCAGCAGGCGTCCGCGCCCAGGCACGTCGCGCATACGTGCAGTTCCGGTTCAATCCCCGGCACCCGGGCCTTCGCTTCAAGCCCGTCCACGCAACGCGACCGATCTACTCCGTCCGCGTTGGACTTCACTTCCGCGCTCCGGGCGTCGTGGCCGGGGACGAGATCGTCTGGTTCTGGATCGGCTCGCACGACGACTACGAGAGGCTCGTCGGCCAGCGATAGACCCGGCGGCACGCCGACCCGCTGGATCCTCGTCGCCCGGCTCAGAACGCGAGGCTGACGCCGGCGAGGACGTCGCCCTGCCAGAAGCCGCTCGCGCCGAAGACGAGGACGCAGCTCCCGTCCCGGCAGAGCGCGGCGCTCCCCGACTCGGTGACCGTGAACCAGAGCCGCCCCTCGAACCTCAGCCTGAGGTTCCGGACGACCTCGTACTTGAAGCCGCCGGAGAGGCCGAAGGCGAGGTTCGTCGTCGAGGACGTCCCCGGGTCGTCGGACGAGAAGCGGGTGGCGCCGACCGAGGCGGCGAGGAACGGCCGGAAGTCGTCGAGCGAGAACTCGTAGAGCCCCCCGCCCGAGAGGTACTCCACCTTCACGTCGATCGTCCGCGGGCCCGCCGAGGGGGGCGCGGCCACCTCGCTGTCCTGGCGGCTGTAGGCCACCTCGAGCCAGCTCGTCGGGCCGACGCGGAACGAGACGATCCCCCCGAACGACATCGCCGAGTCGAGCGTCAGCCGGTTCTCCGTACCAGACTCGTCGAACCCGCCGCCGAAGCGGAAGCCGGCGAAGGGTGTCAGCTCGACCGTGGGACGGGCCTTCGGAGCCGCCGCCGGGGCGGGAAGGGGGGCGACGCAGGCGGCCAGGAGGAGCGCGCAGGAGAGCCGGGCGGCTGGCCTCACTCCGGGAAGCCTACTCGGGCTCGACGGGCGGTCCCTCTCCCCTTCGGGCACCCGGCAGGTTCCTCCGGCGGTCGTCCAGGCGCTCGCGGCGCCACTGGTCGCGGGCCTCGACGATCTTCTGCCACTGCTCGGCGGTCAGGACGCCGCGCATCTCGACGACCATCATCGTGCGTGCCTTGCCCGCACGGGCCTTGGCCTGCTCCAGCGCCTCGGCGGCGGCGCCGATCTTCTTCGGGTCCGCGTCCTTCTGCGCCAGCAGCTCCTCCAGGTCGATCTGCCGGCGCTCCAGGTCCGCCCGGAGGTCGACGAAGCTCCGGCGGTTCTTGGCGAAGATCTCCTCCAGCCGCTGCTGCTGGTCGGGCGTGAGCTTCAGCTGCTCGACGATCCGGGGCCTCTTCCACCACTTCCCCAGCGGCAGCTCGGGGAGCTGCGCCAGGGCGGGCCCGGCCAGGAGGGCGAGGAGCGGGAGAGCCGCGAAGGCCACGAGCGCTCGCGCGGCACGGCGTCGGACGCTCACGACACGCCCCCCTCCGGGACGAGCGCGCTGTACGGGGTCTCCTCGGCGAGGAGCCGGTCCACGGCGCGGATCAGCTCGTCGTCCGGGGCGTCGGCCTCGGGGATCGCCGTCGTCTGCTCGGCGGCGGGGGCCTCCTGGGCCGGGGGCGCCTGGGCGCCCGGCCGCATCAGCGTCAGCCCCGTCACGAGGACGACCGCGGCGGCCAGGCTGCCGAAGGCCACCACCGGGTGACGCAGGAGCGTCGGCTTCAGGGCCACGAACGGGAACGGCCGGACCTTGGCCGCCTTCTCGGCCTCGGTCCTCACGCGGAGCATCGTCGATGCCGCCTGCCGGCCCCAGAACTCCTCCGGGATCGCCTCCATCGCTCCGTCCACGGCCCCCCGGTCCAGGAGCGAGGCCTCCCTCAGCCGCGCCACGCGCCCCTGGCACTCCGGGCAGACGGCCAGGTGGAGCGGCACCGGTGCCGCGCCCTCCCCGACCGGGAAGACGCGCGCGACGATCTCGTCGGGCGTCAGGTGCTTGCCGAGTCCTTCCTGGCTCTTCATCGCAGGTCCTCCAGCCGCTCGCGCAGCTTCCGCGCGGCCCGGAAGAGGTGGGACTTGATCGTCCCGTCGTCCAGGCCGGTCGCCTGCCCGATCTCGGCGATCGACCGGCCCTGGTAGTGCTTCATCACGAAGACGGCCCGCTGCCGCGGGGAGAGGTCCAGGAGCGCCGCCCCGATCCGCTTCCGGATCTCGCTCGACAGAACCTCCCGCTCGGGGGAGGTCCCGTCCGTCGGGTCGATCCGGCGCGGGATCTCGCCGCTCTCCCCCTCCTCGGGCCGGGCCAGGTCGCCGAACGCCACGACCGGCTTCTTCCGCCGGGCCTGGTCCTTCACCGAGTTGATCGCGATCCGGGTCAGCCAGGTCTCGAAGGCCGCCTCGCCCTTGAAATCCCCGAGCGCCCGGAAGGCCTTCACGAAGACCTCCTGGGTGACCGAGTCGGCCTCGGAGGCGTCCCGGACCATCGTGAAGACCAGCCGGAAGACCCGCCGCTGGTACGTCCTCACGAAGTACTCGAAGGCGTCCGTCTCCCCCGCCCGGACCCGGCCGATGATCTCCCGCTCGCGCTCCCGGTCCGCCGACGGGGCCGGGCCCTCCGGGGTGGGGGTCCGCTCTTCGTTCGTCACGTCCGAGGAACGCCTCCTTCTCCCCTCCGGGAACTGGGCCACGACGGCCAGGCTGCCACGGTCCCTCACGCCCGTTAGACGTGCCGCGCGGGACCGGGTTTACCGCCTAGCTCTTGCGTCCCGAGTAGGATACCGCCTCAGCGCCTCCAGGGCCTCAGAACCCTCTTCAGCTCGTCCCAGCCCCGGATCCGGGCCCTGAGGAGGGTCACCAGGACGAGTGTCGGCCCTACCGGCCGCCCCGGGCCGAGGTAGGCCGCGACCAGGAGCCGCCGGTCCGCCAGAGCGTTGACCCCGGGCCGGGAGAGGTCCCGGAGCCGGTTCCAGAAGCCCACCGGCCGCGTCCCCACCCGGGCCCGGTTCAGGTCCACCAGCCAGAGGCGCGGGCGTCCCGCCTCCTCCGTGACGAGGACGTTCCCGTCCGTCAGGTCGCGGAAGAAGACGCCCGAGTCGTGCATCCGGCGCGCCAGCCGGCCGAGCCCCCCCACCACGTCCCCGAACGGGATCGGGAGCCCCGGCTCCGGGAACCCCGGCTCGTACCGGTGCCGGAACCACTCCCTCACCTGCCGGGCCTCCGGGAGGAGCCGGGCCACGAACCACCCCTCCCCGCCGACCGTCTCGGCCGCGAGCGGCTCCGGAGTGTCGATCCCCCTCTCCAGGAGCGCCCGGGCCGTCTCGAAGGACCGCCGCGCCTTCGTCCGGCCGGCGAGGCGCTGCCTCCAGTCGACCGGCACCTTCTTCACGACGACGGGAAGCCGCTCGCCCTCCAGGAGGAGCGTCCCGGCGACGACCTCGTGCCTCCCGGCGAATCGCTCACCGCCGGCCGGGAGCTCCAGGCGGTCCACGAGCGGCGCGCTCATCGGGCGAGCAGCTGGGCCACGTCCCCGCCCACCGGCTGGCGGTCGACGACGCGCAGCCCCGCGAGCGCCGGGTGCGTCCACCGTTCCGTCTCGCTCCGGTCGGCCAGGACGTGCCCGGAGGGGTTCTTCTCGAGCCACGCCGCCAGCTCCTCCTCCGTCCGGCACCAGGCCGTCCGCCGCCTCAGGACCAGGATCGCGTAGCTCCGGTACGTCCCGCCGAAGTACGCGAGCGGCTGGCTCCCGCCGACCAGGGGCCGGATCCGCTCGTAGAACGGCCGCCCCGTCTTCAGGACGTCCACCGCCGGGAAGACGGCCCGAGCGGCCGCGGCCTCCGACGCCCCGAGCGTCGCGGCCAGCGCCAGGAGCGCCGGGGCCGCCTCCCGACGCCGCCGGAAGAGGACGAGGAGCGTCCCGGCGGCCCCGAGGGCCAGCGGCGCCGCGACGAACGGCACGAGGTGGGCGAAGCCGGGGAACCGCCGCCCCGCGACCGGGAAGAGCGCGACCGCCCCCGCGACGAGGACCACCGCGAGGAACGCCACGTACCCGCGCAGGAAGGCGAGCCCCCTCCCCGCGCGCCGCTCCCACTCCGTCACCCCGGCCGAGAGGAGCACCGCCGCGAACGGGTAGGCGACCAGCAGGTACTTCCCCTGCTTCGACTCCGAGGCCGAGAGGAACAGGAAGACGGCGAGGGCGACCGTGAGAGCGAACCGCAGCTCGCCCCGCTCGCGAAGCCGCCCCGCCTGCGCGAGCGTGAACGGGGCCGCGAGGGCCGGCAGCATCCAGGGAGAGAAGTCCCCCCACACCTTCTCCAGGTAGAACCACCACGGCTGGATGTGGTCGAAGGCGTGGAAGAACCGGTTCCAGTTCTGGTTCACGACCAGGTCGTAGGCGTACTCCGGCCCCCCCGCCCGCGCCGCCGCGACGTACCACGGCACGACGAGGAGGACGAAGACGGCCGCGCCGCGGAGAGGCGCCAGCCCCGTGACGGGCTTCCACGACCGCAGGAGCGCCACCCGGACGAGAGCCACCAGCCCCGTCAGGACGACCGCCAGCGGCCCCTTCGTCAGGACCGCCAGAGGCAGGAGGAGGTGGAAGGCCCAGACCCAGCGCGAGGCGCGTCCGGGATCCTCCTCGACCATCAGCTGGGAGACGAACGCCCAGAAGAGGAGCGCCGTGAAGAAGGCGTCGATCTGGACGAACTGCCCCTGCCAGAAGACGAGCGGCGCCGTCGCCGTCGCCGCCCCCGCGACGAGGGCCTCCCGCGGACCGCCTCGACGACCGGCGAGCCACGCGGCCCCGAGGACGAGCGCCGCGCAGGCGAGGACCGACGGCAGCCGGAGCGCCGCCGGGTGGACGTCGAACCCGGTGAACGGCGTCGTCGCCGCCATCGCCCAGTAGTAGAGGGCCGGCTTCTCGGAGTACGGGACGCCGTTCTGGTACGGCAGGAGGAGGCTCCCCCGCTCCAGCATCTCCCTCACGGCCTGCGCGAAGTCGGGCTCGTCGGGAGCCCAGAAGTCCCGCGACGAGGCCGCGGCGAGGTAGACGGCCGCCGCCGCCGCGGCGAGGGCGAGGGGGATCCTCAGGGAGGGGCGCCCGGGCGGTCCGGCCGTCACGCGCGCGGAGTGTAGCCGTCCGGCCGGCGGCGGCGAGGAGGCTCCGTTGGCCTCCGGGCCCGGAGGGGCGAGAATCCGGCAGGAGCCCGAACCGATGGAGCACAACTTCGTCCACACGTTTCGTCTGACGGTCGACGGGCTTCCCGAGCCGGTCGAGTTCGAGATGTACCACGCGTCCGGGGACGTCGCCGAGGTCGTCGACGCCTTCGCGAAGTACGTCGCGCGCCAGGAGGACGACTTCCTCCCCCTGGGGACGACCGGAGCCGTCCGCGCCGACCGCGTCGTGAGGATCGACCACGTCCACTGCACGAGCCTCCGCGACAACTGACCCGCGGAAAGCGCACCCCGCCCCCGAGCGCGGCGGATCCCCTACAATCCCCCTCCCCGCCCCGCGGGGACGCCCCCAAGGGCCCGTAGCTCAGGTGGATAGAGCAGCGGTTTCCTAAACCGCGTGTCGGGAGTTCGAGTCTCCCCGGGCCCACCACTTCCCCTGCCGAGCGGACGGACTCGAACTCCCGACACCGGGAGGTGCGGGGCTACTGTCCCGCGCCGCCGGCTCCGTCCTATCGATCCGACCCTCGTTGTACGATATGCCGGTCGATGGAGGTGACCATGTCCACGGTGACGGTCTCCCCGAAGTTCCAGGTCGTGATCCCGCGCGAGGTCCGGGAGGAGATGAAGCTGAAGGCCGGGGACAAGGTCCAGGTCTTCCGGTTCCGCAATCGCCTCGAGCTCGTCCCGGTCCGGGGAATCGCCTCGATGCGCGGGTTCCTGAAGGGGATCGACACCACCGTCAAGCGGGAGCCCGACCGCGTATGAACCTCGTCGACTCGTGCGGGTGGCTCGAGTTCCTCTCCGACGGGCCGAACGCCGGTTTCTTCGCGCGGCCCCTCGCGGACGCGGGGAAGCTCCTCGTCCCGACGATCTGTCTCCTCGAGGTCTTCAAGCGGACGCTCCAGCAGCGGGGAGAAGAGGCGGCGCTGGACGTCGCGGCCCTCATGCAGCAGGGAACCGTCGTCGACCTCGACGCGGCGATCGCGCTCGACGCCGCCGACCTCGGCGTCGAGCGGAAGCTGTCGCTGGCGGACGCGGTGATCCTGGCCACGGCTCGCGCGCACGGCGCGACGATCTGGACGCAGGACGCCCGCTTCGAGGGGCTGCCCGGCGTCCGCTACAGGGCCGCGAAGCGAGCGCGCTGAGGAGTCCAGCGGGCCTCGTCGCGCACGAGGGGGGCGCGCCCAGGTGACTCTTCCTCGCCACCTCCCGGAACGCCCCGTTCAGCGATTCGGCCTCGTTCATGGGATCTCCGGCCTGACGCTCACGCCGGTGCCGACGAGGCCCGTGAGCTTGGCAATGCCCTCGCTGGCGATCCGAGACGCCAAGCGACCGGACGCTCCCCGTGCCAGCGCTCCTGCCCGGCGCTCACCCGCCGGTCGGCCCGCTCCAGCGGACGTCCCGCGGAGGTTGCTCCGGAATCAGGGTTCGCACTCGACGCCAGGGCGGCACGGGGTCCCGGTGGTGCTTTCCCTGTTGATCAGGTCGGTGTCCCCGACGAGGTCGTCCATGGTCCAGTACTTGTGGCCGCCGAGGTAGTAGTAGGAGTGGCGGTACGGGCCCCAGGCCTCGACCTTCCCGTGGTGGAGGACGTACGTCGCGAACCAGACGAACTCCTCCTTCAGCTCGGGCCTCCCCTTCAGGACCGTGTACTCGTGCGGGATGTGGGGCATCGTCCTGGCGAACTGCCACCGGACCGACGTCACGAACCGGAGCATCCGAGTCTCGGCCTCTTCCCGTTCCGCCGCCGTCCTTTCGGGCAGGCGCGAGGCAAGCTCCTGGGCGGCGACGTAGGTCGTCACGCTCCGAACCCGGGCCGCCTCCCGGTCTGTGCTGTCGAGCGGCTCCCTCGATCGTGGCGTGCAGAGAAGGGGCAGGGCACGCGCGGCCCTTGCGCCGATCCCCTTCGCGGGTTGCGAAACCGGCCCTCGCCTCGTCATGGCACCCCCTCCCTCCGGGGATTCTCGGGACCGGTCGGGACAGTTGGTGTCCGTTCCGCGAAGTCCGGCGCGGGTGTTCGTCTCTCCTAACTGAGACGATTTCGACCGGAATCGTCTCTTCATGGAGAGACGGTCCTGGACGAGCACTTCGCGAAGACAGCCGTGAGGCGCGACGTCGCTGCAGCGTCCGTCCCCGAGGGCTCCCCCGCCCCTGCACGACCGTCCCGATTCTCGGACATCAACTGACCGGGTGCCGGGGCCACGGTTGCCCGCGGAGGGAGTGATGAACGGCTCACGCGTTCCTCTCGTGCTCGTCCTGGCCGGCGGCGTGCTTCTGTGCGGGCGGCCGGGGGCCGCCGAGGTCCTCTCCGTGGCGGGGCACGGGGAGGCCGTCGTCCAGCCGGCGCCGAAGAAGAAAGCCGCCGAGGCGAACCGCGCGGCGCTCGCCGCCGCCGAGGAGGAGGCCGTCCGCGACGCCGTCGCGCAGGCGGTGTCGCAGGTCTACGGCGACGAGGCGCGGCTCGGGGCCGACGCCGCGCGGGTCCACCGGCAGGTCGCCGACCACTCGGCCGCCATGGTCGTGGACCGGCAGGTGAGCCGGGCCGAGGTCCGCGGGGACCGGGCGATCGTGGAGCTCGTCCTGAAGGTGGACGGCGGGCTCCTCCGCGAGTACCTGGAAGGCTCGCTCGGCCTGTCTCTCGCGCGCGAGGCCGAGGGCCGCTTCCGGGTCTTCGTCCTCTCGTACACCGTCGAGGGAGAGGACCCCGACCGCTCGGCCCCACCGGTCCTGCGCGAGGAGATCGTCGACGACCGGACGGACGTCCACTCCTCCTCCAGCGCCTCGGAGCGGACGGAGAGCGGGACGCGCAAGGAGTCGGCGTCGGTCAAGGGCTCGTCCACGGCGGTCGCCGCCGGGGGCGGCGCGGCGCTGGGGGCGAGCGGGGCGGTCGACGCGCGCGCACGGTCGGACAGCTCGTCGTACGAGCGCTCGCGGGGAGCCGAGTCGTCCTACTCGGACACGAGCACGAAGTACCGCAAGCTCGTCGTCTACGCCGACACCACGAAGAAGGGCGCCGGCTCCTCCAACGAGATCCGCGCCAAGCTCGGCGAGCTGCTGAAGGGGGCGGGCTTCGTCACGGCGTTCTTCGACCTGCCGCTCGCGGGGCGCGAGTTCGGCAACGAGGACGCCCTGTACCACGAGATCGTGACCGCGGTCCGCGCCGCGCCCGACGTGAAGCGCGAGGACTACGTCGCCGTCGCCCTCAACCGGTTCACGCCGGCGCGGGCGGCCGCCCCCCGCTTCTCGGCCCAGGTGACGTACCGGATCCTGCGGGTGGGCGACGGGGAGATCCTCCTCCCCGACAAGCTCGTCGCGGGCGACTCCGGGGAGCAGTCGACGGACGACATGGCCCGCACCGTCGCGGTCGAGCTCGCGGTCAGGAAGGCCGCTTCGGTGCTACCGGGCGAGGTCTCCCGGGCGCTCCGCCAGCTGGAGCGGAGCGGGGCCCGGGAGAGCGAAGCGGCCCGGGTCTCCTACCCGATCCGGGTCGACAACGTCTCCTCGCCCGCCGCGACGTCGGCGCTCAAGCAGGCGCTCCGCAGCGCGGGGTTCGGCGTCAGCTCGCAGTTCCGGGGAGAGGCCCGCTCCGAGGCGCTGACCGTCACGCTGAACGGCAGGACCGGGGCCGACGTCACGTCCGTCCTCGAGCCGCTCCTCGGCAGCTTCGACGTCGTCCTGATGGACGAGCGGTCGACCGTCCTGAAGGCGCGCTGAGTGGCCCGCCTCTCTCCCCTCCTCGGGGTCCTCGCTCTCCTCGCCGGTCCGGCGCGGGGCGAGGGGCCGGCCGTGCGGTTCGTCCTCCCCTCGCGCGTCCTCGTCGGCGACCCGGCCGCCGATCCCCGGTTCGAGCCGCAGGCCCTCGCCGCGCGCTTCCGCGAGCGGTTCTCGGCGGCTTTCCCGGGGGCCGTCGTCGAGCTCGGCGCCGAGCGGATGCTCTCGGCCGACGAGCGGGTCCTGCTGGCGATGCCGGCCGTGACGGCCGTGCGGACCGCGCACGAGGTGAAGGCGGGGTCGATCCACGACTTCACGGCGATCGTCGCGGGCGCCGTCTGGGTCGTCGACCCGTGGACGAACGCCGTCCTGCAGGCGGGCACCCGGATGGCCGAGGGGACCCTCCGGCTCGGCGAGAGCCAGCTCGGCTCGCTCGACGCCGAGCTCCGGAAGGCCTTCGCCGAGGCGGGCGCGAGGTGGCTCGAGGCCTGCCTCGATCAGCTCCGGACGGGGCTCGAGCCCTTCCTCGTCGAGGCCGCGACGGTGGAGATGCCGAAGGGAGGGAGGAAGAGGGGCGGCGGCGTCTGGCCGAGGGGGACGGCGCACGGCGTGCGCGAGGGCCTCGTCTTCGCGGCCGGCGCCGGCCGGTACGCGAGGGTGACGGCGTCCTTCCGCCGCTTCTCGCTCCTGCGTGACGCGGCCGACCCGGCGCGGCTGGTCCCGCCCGGCGAGAGCTACTCGGCCGTCGTCGTCGACCGTCCGTCCGAGCGCCCGGAGCCCGCGGTCGCCGTGACGTGGGTGGGCCGCGGCCCCTCGACGCCCGGCGGCGAGGGCACGGGCGAAGTCCCCACGGCCGGCCTCCTGAGCTTCCTCCGGAGCTACCTCGGGAAGGGGGGCGGCTTCCGGGTCCTGCCCGCGACCTCGGGGGCGTCCTCGTCCGACCCGACGCTCGCGGCCCTCTCAGGGGAGGTGTCTCGCTTCACGAACCTCGTCGCCTCCGGCGGGATCACGCTCCACCGCGAGAGCCTGCTCGAGGCGGCCCGGGAGAGCCCGGACGTGCGCGTGGAGGTCGGCTGCCTGGAGACGTACCGCGGGACGCGCGAGACGGGAGGCGGCCGGAAGGAGCGTCTCTACCGGGCGACATTCGCAGCGACCGTCTCGGCGAGGCAGGGCGAGGGCGAGTCCGCCGTCTACCCGCTCGGCAGGCTCGTCCTCCACCCCGAGGAGCTGGCGCTGGCCGAGATGGCCGGCGTGCGAGAGGTCTCGCCCGGGGACGCGTGGTTCACGGTCTGCCGGAACGGGATGGTCCGGCTCGGGTCCTCGCTCCGGGAAGAGGTCTCGCGTCTCCTCGCGGCCTCGGGGAGCCGCCGCGAGGCCCGCGTGGTCAGGGGCCGGGTCGACTGGGGCGGTCCGCCGCCGGGCCGGCACACGCCGCTCGCGCTCCTCCGGCCGGCGGGCGAGGTGCGCGCGGCCGACGGGAAGGAGAGCCTCGGGACGCTCCTTCTCGAGGTCCCGCCCTCGGCGGGCTACCTGACCCCTTCCAACCTCCCCTCGGAACCTCTCGCCGAGGGGGACGTCGTCGCCTTCCGGGGCGAGGGGTCGAGCCGGCCCACGGCCGCGCTGACGCTGGAGGTCGAGGCCGCGAGCCGTCGGGCATGGGTCCCGGAGCCCGCCTGGCTGCTGAGGCTCGCGGCCGACGCGCTCGGGCAGGGCGGCGCCGCCTCGCTCGTCCCGGTGGACGCCTCCGCCCCGTCTCCCGCCGGCCTCGAACGGTCGCTCCGCGTCGCGGTCTCGGCGCTCGGGATGAGCCCGGCGGCGCGTGGGGCCGCGTTCACGGGCCAGTGGCGGGGGCGCGTCCTCGCATCCGGGGGTGGCGAGGGCGCTCCGCTCGCGAAGTTCGGGCTCCAGCTCGACTCGACCGGCGGGCCGCCGCCGGGGCGGGAGCCCCTCGCCCCGCCCGACGTCACCGGCTGGGGATTGCGCTACGTGACCGACGCGCTCCGCGCGCTCGGGGAGAAGGGGCTCGAGAAGGGGCTCCGGGAATCGCTCGCGGACGGGCCCGCAGAGGCCCGATGAAGGAGGAGACCATGAGGAAGTGGAACGGAATCGTCGCGCTGCTCGCGTTCGGGCTCTCGCTCGGCCTGGCGTCGCCCTCGGCGGCGCAGCTGGGCGGGCTCCTGAAGAAGAAGCCGGCCGAGACGGACGCGAAGAAGGACCCGGGCGCCGGAGACATCCTGACGTCGTCCGGGGACCTGCTCCAGTACCTGACGCTCGCGAGCGACCTCGGCGTGAAGGCGGCCGTGGGCCTGGCGGGCATCTACCCGCCGGAGAGGATGGAGGCGATCCGGACCCTCGCCGCCCAGTACGGCGAGATGACGACGAAGCGGACGGGCGGGAACGTGGACGCCTCGCAGTTCGGCGTGGCGACGCAGATCGGAACCGAGCTGGCGAAGCTGAAGGACGACTGGCACGGGTACAGGAAGGACAGCGAGAAGGAGGTCGGGCTCGCCAAGAAGCGCCTGGGGCTGATGCTCCTGGCCGACGCGCAGGGGGTCCTCAGGATCCCGGAGACGATCCTGAGCCTGCAAGGAGCCATCTCCGACCTCACGAAGAACCCCCTCGCCGGGGCGGGCAAGGTCACGCAGCTGAAGGGCTACCTGGCGACGTTCGTCGAGATCGGCAAGAGCGCGCCGAGCCAGGTGGAGTCGTACAAGGCGGTCAACGGCATCTGCAAGTCGATCGCCGAGGCCGAGGGCTTCCAGCTGCCGCCTGACCCGCCCGCCGACGCCGTCAAGGACACGGCGACGTTCCAGCAGGCCGCCAAGGATCTGGAAGACGAGCCGCCGGCGGAGGCGGCGGCCCCGGCCGCTGCGGCGAAGTAGGAGGCGGCTTCGAAGAGGACGTGCACAGGCGCGTTCCTGCGCGGGGAAGGAGACCGATCCCATTCACCTGCACGGCACGCGCGGCCGGGAAACCCGGTCCCCCGCCGTGCCGTACCCACTCTCATGAGGCCCGTGCGCGCGGCCGCTTCGCTCTGCCTCCTCGTCCCGCTCGCGCTCGCCGCCCCGCCCGCGGCCGGTGAAAGCCCGCCCGGGGCGGGCGAGGACGCCGCCATCGCGAAGGCGGTGGACGACAGCATCGGCTGGTTCCGGAACAAGGACTTCGGCCTCCTCTTCCGCGTCCACTCGGCGGGTCCGGAGCTGTTCCTCTACCAGCCGGCGTCGACCGACACCGTCCGGAGCGGCGAGGAGTTCCGGAAGTTCGCCGAGGTCTTCCGCGACCCCTCCGTCGCCTACCTCCGCCACGAGGTGAGGGACCTGAGGATCCACCGCGCCCGCCTGGAGCCGGTCGCCTGGTTCTCGGCCCTCCTCGACGACTGCGCCCTCTCCTCCGGGAAGGAAGGGTGCTGGAAAGGGGCTCGCTGGACGGGCGTCCTCGAGAAGCGCGGCGGCGCCTGGGTCATGGTCCACGGCCACATCTCGTTCACGGCCGATCCCGCGCGCTCCGCGATCCCGCCGGAGGAGGCGCGCGCCCGCGCGGCGGCCGCGGGGGACTCGCTCGCCCCTTCGGGCGCTCACCCCGAGGTCGAGCGGGTGATCCGCGCCGGCTTCTCCTGGGCGAGGACGAAGGACACCGCGCTCCTCTTCGGCACGCGGTCCCAGGGCGCGGACCTCTTCGTCTACGGGCCGAGCTCCTCCGTCCCCGTCGTCGGCTTCGAGGCGTTCCGCGAGCGGGCCCGGAAGCTGTGGCTGAGCGACGACTTCGTCGCGAAGGGGTACGACGTCCGCGACCTGAGGATCCACCTCTCGCCGGAGGGGACGGTCGCCTGGTTCTCGGCCGTCGTCGACGACTGGTGCGAGATCGCGGGCCGGCCCGACGGCTGGAAGGACGTCCGGTGGACGGGCGTCCTCGAGAGGCGCGACGGGACGTGGCTCTACGTCCAGGGCCACTTCTCGTACGCGGCGGACCGGCTCGCGCCGAGGCCCGCTGCCACACCCGGGGCAGGGGCGCCGTAGGCGCGAGGGCCGACCCGCCAGGAAACCGCTTCCTCCCGGGCGCGTAGCAAGGGGAAGACGATTCCCATCCGCCGGGGGCCGGGGCTTCCCCCGGTCCCGTCCGTACACGACCGACTCCAGCGCCCGCAGGAGGTGCCTTTCGATGAGAGCTGTTCGCAGCTTCTGGCCGGTGGCGTCCGTGATCCTCGCCCTCTTCGCCCTCTCGGCCCCCCTCGCCCTACCCGCCCTCGCCTCGGAAGAGGTCGCGGGACTGCCGCTCCACGTCCAGCGCCTCGACGCCAGGACGGTCCGGGTCTGGGTCGGGGACTACGTCTCGACGACGAACGTCGTCGCCTTCGCGACGGCGAAGGGGATCGTCGTCGTCGACACGACCGGCGTCCCGAAGGTCGACCGCGAGCTGCGCCGCGTGATCTCGCGCGAGCTGGGCCGCTCCGACTTCACGACGCTGATCGACACGCACGAGCACGGCGACCACACCGGCGGCAACTCCGTCTACGCCGACGCCGTCATCGTGGCGCACGAGCGCTGCGCTGCCGGCATGCGCCGCGACCCGGCCGACCGGGAGAGGGTCCTGGCGTGGCAGGCCCAGCACGTCGCCGAGCTCGAAGCCCAGGCTGCGAAGCACCCGGCCGGGAGCGTCGAGGCGAAGAAGGCCGCCGAGCAGCTCACGTTCGAGCGCCTGAGCCGCGAGGTCTGGGAGGCGAACGCCGAGCCGGTCCTCCCGACGAGGACGTTCACCGACCGCCTGACGCTCGACATGGGCGACACGACCTTCGAGCTCTCGTTCGTCGGCGGGATGCACTCGGCCAGCGACATCGCCGTCTTCGTACCCGAGCGGGGCATCCTGATGACGGGCGACACGATGGCCGACCGCTGGCTCACCGACACGCCCGGCTGCCTCGCCTCGTTCGCCGCGCGCGAAGGAGTCCCCCACGACTTCCCCCTCCTGCTCGAGAACGGGCGCCGTCTCCTGGCACGGAAGGCCGAGATCCGGACGATCCTCCCCGGGCACTGGAACGGCGAGCTCTCCCTCGCCGGCTTCGAGGCGCGCCTGAAGTACGTCGAGGCGCTCTGGGAAGGGGTCGGCAAGCTGGCGAAGGACGGCCGGCCCCTGGAAGAGGCGCTCGCGGCGTTCCCGCTCGACACCCGGTTCCCGGACCTGGCGAAGAGCCCGGGATTCAACGCCCGCAACCACGCGTCCACCGTCTCCGAGATCTGGGCGACGACCACGGGGCTCCGCAACGGGTCGACGGAGCTCTTCAACCTCGTCGACGCGGGGGCGCCGGAGGAGGAGGTCCGGGCGGTCGTCGCCGACCGCGGCTCGAGGACGCCGAAGTACTACTTCCTCGAGCGGGAGATGAACGCCCGCGGCTACTTCTTCCTCCTGCAGCAGAAGCGCGTCCCCGAGGCGGTGAGGCTCTTCCGGCTCAACGCCGAGCTCTTCCCCGGCTCCTGGAACGTCTGGGACAGCCTCGGCGAGGGCCTCCTCGCCTCCGGCGACGTGGCCGGGGCGAAGAGCGCCTACGAGAAGTCCGTGCAGATCAACCCGGAGAACCGGAACGGGAAGGAAGCGCTCGCGCGCATCGAGGCCGGACCCGCGAAGGGCTCGTCGTAGGGTACCGCGCGAGAACAATCCTCGTTCACCCCCCGTCGTCGCGGGGCAGCCCGATCCCGACGGACAGCAGGAGCGCGACCTCGACCTTCCGGAGCGTCTCGTCGTCGAGGCGGCCGAGCGGTCCCCGGCCGAGAAGGCGAAACTTGGAGATCGTCAGGACCTGCTCGCACTTCACCCAGGTCGTCTCCCTCAGTCCCGTCGCCCGGTGCGCCTCGACGCGGACGTTCAAAGGGCCATTCCTCCGGGCGGTGCTCATGGCCAGGACGATGGTGTTCGGGTAGACGTGGCTCGCGTTGCCGGCGTCGTTCTGGATGACGAGGGCCGGGCGCCGTCCCGCCTGCTCCGAGCCGCGCGCGGGGTCGAAGTCGACGTACCAGATCTCGCCGCGGCGAGGGGAACGCGCCTCAGCCATCGAGGAGCGCCTCGGCCTGCAGGCCGACGAAGCGCTCCACGTCGGCCTCGGCCGCGTCCCGTCCCAGCTCGTCGTAGGCCGCCCTCAGGCGGCGGGCGATCGACCGCTTCGCCCTCTCCTCGAGCGCCTCGGCGACGAGACGGTTGAGGCTCACCCCTTCCCGCTCGGCCATGCGACGCGCCGCGCGGTAGACGGGCTCCGGGAGCCGGATGGTCAGCGAGTGAGCCTCGGGCACCGTGTCACCTCGAGGATGATGGTAGCAGAAATTGACACCAACGGCTCACGCCGCCGAGGCCCTCCCCCGCCGGAGGGCGCGGAGGACCGGGTACGCCTCGGCCGGGAGGGTCGCCAGGCGCGACATGCCCGTCGTGGCGCGGAAGGCGCCGTCCTCGGTGACGAGGAGGCCCTCGACGCCCGGGGTCCTCTCCAGGAGGTCGAGGCCCTCGCCTGGGCCGAGGAGGAAGGAGGCCGTGGCGAGGCACCCGGCGCGGAAGGCCGTCGGCGCGACGACGGTGGCCGAGGCGAGGCCGCGGGCGGGACGGCCCGTCCTGGCGTCCAGGAGGTGGTGGTAGCGGACGCCGTCGGCGACGAACGACCGCTCCGCGTCGCCGGAGGTCGCGATCCCGGCGCCGCCTTCGATCGTGAGGGCGAGGAGGCAACGCCTCGGCTCGCGCGGGTCCCGGATGCCGACGCGCCACCTCCTCCCGTCGCCGCGGCGGCCGAGCGTCCGCACGTCCCCGGCGAAGTCGACGATCGCCGACGTCACCCCCGCGGCCGCCAGGAGGTCGGTGACGCGGTCGACGGCGTACTCCTTCCCGACGCCGCCGAGGTCGATCTCCATCCCGGGCTTCCGGAGGAAGACCGTCCCGTCGCGGCGGCCGACCGAGCCGCCGTCGACGAGGGGCAGGAGCGCGGCGATCTCCTCGTCCGCCGGGACGCGCCTCTCCTCGAACCGCCATGCCCGGCGGAGGACGCCGACCGTCGGGTCGAAGCGGCCTCCCGTCAGCTCCCTGAGGGCGAGCGCCTCGCCGACGAGGCGGTCGGTCTCCTCGTCCACGGCGACGGGGGTCCGGCCCGCGTCGCGGTTGACCCGCGAGACGACGCTCGACTCCAGGTAGCGCGAGAACTTCCGCTCGACCCGCCGCGCCTCGTCCTCGGCCGCGCGGGCGATCCCCTCGGCCCGGGCGCGCCCGCCCGCGTCGACGAAGCGGACCTGCCCCCAGCCGCCCATGAGCCGGAAGCGGGTCGTGTAGAGGGCGGGCCCTTCCGCCTCCTCCCCCACGTCAGTACTTGAACGTGAACCCGAGCGTGACGGTGAAGACCTTCATGTCGGCCGCCGAGACGGCCGCCGTCCCCTCCTCGCCCGCCTCGCCGGTGCCGCTCAGCGTGATCCGGTCGCGGCCCTTCTGGTACTGGTACGTCCCGCCGAGGCGGATCCCGAACCGGTCGTCGATCTCCCGGCCGACGGTGAGCCCCCCGAGCGCGTTCCAGAGGGAGGAGAGGCGGTAGTCGGAGGACATGTACGGCTGCTCCACGGGGAACCGCGCGCCGTAGAACGACGCGGCCGACTGCGTGTAGAGCCGCACCTCGGGCGTGACGACCCACTTCCCGAAGAGGCGCTGGTCGTACGCCGCCTCCAGCGTGTGGGCCGAGACCTGCCAGTCGTCCCGGTAGTACCGGTACGTCAGCTTGAGCGCCGAGCGCGAGCCGAACGAGTGCCCGTACCGGGCGACGAGCGCCAGGCGCGACCGGCTGTCGGGGCGGCGGTCCGGGAGCGTCTGGGTCGAGCCGTCGGGGCCCACGGGGACGACCTTGTACGGGTCGTCGAGGTATCCCGAGAGGCTCGTCCACGAGCCGGAGACGTCGAGGAGGTCGCGCTCGCCGAGCACCCAGGTCCAGCCCAGGGCGTAGCCGGCGGACCTCTTCGAGAGGGAGAGGTCGTTCGTGACGGGCTCGACGAGGTCGCTCGAGTAGGAGAAGCCGGCGTGGAGCGTCCCCCGGCCTCCCAGGAGGGTCCAGGAGTCCGATAGGCCGAAGCTCCGGGCCTCGTAGTCGTTCTCCTTGCCGTAAGAGAGGTCGACCGACGGCAGGTGCGCCCCGAGCTTCTTGCTCCAGGCCAGCGACGCGAACGTCCGCTTGTCCGAGTACTCCGCCGTCGGGAAGCTCCCGCTGGCCACGACGTTCCCCGATGCCGACGTGGTGACGTCGAGCGACGGGAAGGCGCCCGTGGGCGAGGCGCCCGAGATGCTGTCGTAGGCGAGGAGGAGGTCGAGGTTGCCGAGCGTGGGCCCGAGCTCCTGGTGGATCCCGAGCCACGGGTTCATCACCTGCGTCCGGCCGTCGCTCTCCTTGTAGAAGAGGAAGCGGGCGTCGATCGAGGACTGGCCCTGGGCCTTCCGGGCCGCCAGCGCGCCGAGCCCCGCGGCCAGGACCGGGAGCTTCCCGAGGGCGCCAGCCCCCCGGCGGCGGGGCTTCCGGCGCGAGGAGCGGCGCGGAGAGGGAGCGGCGGGCGGGCTCCCCGACGGGCGCTCAGTTGCAGCCACAGCCGCCTCCCGAGGCGCCGCCGTCTCCGGCCGCGGCCTCCTTGCTGGCGTGGACGTGCTCCTTGATGACTCGCGTCAGGCGGTCCCCGGCCAGCTCCATCATCGGGTCCGCGAGATACCCGCGGCTCCAGGCCTTCACGCCCCCGGTCGCCCGCGTCCCCGCCGCGGCCAGGACGTCCGAGCCGGGCGGAACCGCCTTGCCGTCGAGGAGCGCCTTCACCGCCTCCTCCAGCCGCTCGTGGACCCGTTCGTCGCCCCCCTCGAAGCGGGCGGCGACCCTCCCCTCCCGGTCGAGGAGGAACGTCGTCGGCATGGCGGCGACGCCGAGCGCCTCGCCGGCCCGGCCCGTCGGGTCCCGCAGGATCCGAAAACCGACCTTCACGTCGTCGAGGAACCGGTCGACCGCCTCCCGCCGCTCCTCCAGCGTGAGGCCCACGACCGCGAGGCCACGGTCGCGGTAGCGCGCGTCGAGCGCGTCCAGGAACGGGAAGCTCTTCCGGCACGGGAGGCACCACGGCGCCCAGAAGTCGAGGACGACGACCTTCCCCCGGAGGGAGTCGAGCCGGAACGGCGCGCCCTGGAGGGTCTCGGCACGGATGGCGGAGACGTCGGCCGCCCGGGCGGGGAGGGCGAGGGCGCCCAGAGCCACGAGGACGAGGGCCCCGAGCGGCGCGGCCGACCGTTGCGCACCGGGCGAGCGGCGCCCGCTCATCGCCCGCCCCCGGCCGCGGCGACGGCGACCGTCGCGGTCACCGGGAGGCTCGCGGGAGCGAAGCACTGCGTGTCGTTGCACGCCTGGTACGACACGGTCCCGCGGACCTCCACCTTCCCGCGGGCCGAGGCCGGGACCGCGAGGTCCGCCTCGAACGCCACCGTGCCGTCGTAGACGCGGAGCGGCTTCTCGGAGAACGAGAACCTCTTCGTGACGTCCTTCGGGTACCGGACCTCGGAGACCTCCGCCCCGGTCGCCTGGAGCGCGACGTCCGTCGGGACGAGGAACTCCTCGGACGGGGTGTGGGAGTTGGCGTGCCAACCGGCGCCGAACGTCAGCTCGACCTTCACCGTCGCCTTCGTGCCCGCCGCGAGGCGCTCGGGCGCGACGAGGCGCGCCTTCACGTCGGGCGGCGAGGCGGCGGCAGCTGTAGCCGGCAGGAACAGCCCGGCTGCCAGAACGACACACGTACGAGCTGCGCTGACGACACTCTTCACGTTCATCGACCCTCCCGACGACAAGAAGTGCGGGTTGCCCGCGAAGCGGACCCTGGGCGGACCGCCATCGCAAGACGCTTGCCGCAGAAACGCCGCCGGCCCCCTCGCCGAAGGGGGCCCAGGCCTACCGACCGCGGAGGACGGGGCCGGTCACGCCGACGCGGAGTGGATCCTGTCCTCGAACGCCGCGAGCGCGGCCTTGGCGCCCTCGCCCATCGCGATGACGATCTGCTTCCACGGGACCGTCGTCACGTCTCCCGCCGCGTAGATCCCCTTCGTCGAGGTCCGGCACTTCTCGTCGACGACGATCTCGCCGAAGCGGTTCACGTCCACGAGTCCGCGCACGATCCCCGAGTTCGGGGCGAGGCCGATCTGGATGAAGACGCCGTCGATCGGGATCGTCCTCTCCGCGTCGGTCGCGCGGTCGACGACCTTGATCCCGGTCACCTTCGCGCCGTCGCCGAGGATCTCCGCCGTCCGGTGGTTCACGACCACGTCGGTGTTCGGAAGCTTCTTCAGGTTGTCGACGAGGACCTTGTCGGCCTTCAGCTCGGCCAGGAACTCGATGACGGTGACGTGGGCGCAGATCCCCGCGAGGTCGATCGCCGCCTCGACACCGGAGTTCCCGCCCCCGATGACGACGACGTTCCGGTCCTTGTAGAAGGGGCCGTCGCAGTGCGGGCAGAAGGCGACGCCGCGGCCGATGTACGTCTTCTCGCCCGGCACGTTCAGCTCGCGCCACTGCGCGCCCGTCGCGACGACGAGCGCCTTCGTCTGGAGCGTCTCCCCGCCGGCGAGGCGGACGGTCTTCGTCTCCCCGTTCTCGATCGTCTCGACGCGGCGGTTGTCGAGCACCTCGACCGGGTAGCTCCTGACGTGCGCGAGGAGGTCCGCGGCGAGCCTCTTCCCCTCGGTGCGGACCGTCCCGATGAGGTTCTCGATGCCGACCGTCTGCGTGAGCTGCCCGCCCATCTCCTTGGCGACGAGCGCGGTGCGGAGCCCCTTTCGCGCCGAGTAGATGGCCGCCGAGGCGCCCGCCGGGCCGCCGCCCACGACGACGACGTCGTAGGGGTCGCGCGCCGGGGCGTTCGCCGCCGCTTCGGACGGCTCGGAGCCGTAGCGCTCCTCGAGCGCGTCGAGGAGCTCGGCGAGGCCCGCGCGGCCCACCGAGACCTGGGCGTTCTCGTGGACCGGCGAGATCACCGTCGGCACGCCCTGGATGCCGAGCTTCTCGACCTCGCCCTCGGCGAGGCCGCCGTCCACCATCTCGTGGACGAAGTCGGGGTGGATCAGCGCCATCTGGTTGAGCGCCTGCACCACCTCGGGGCAGTTGTGGCACGAGAGGGAGACGAACGTCCGGAGGCGGATCGGCCCCTTCAGGCCCCGGATCCGCGCCTGGATCCCCTCGTCGGGCCTCTTCCCCTGGCCCGCGGTGTTAAGGACCGCGAGGACGAGCGACGTGTACTCGTGGCCTCCCGGGATCCCCTTGAAGAGGACCGTGGCGGCCTTCCCCTCGACGCCGACCTCGAACGCGGGCACCGCGCACGCCTCGCCCTCGACGCGGCAGACGATCCGCTGGGGGTTCGTCGTCGCCAGGTCTTCGAGCATCGTCGTCAGCTCGGCCTGCTTCGGGTGGTCGGAGGGGCGCTGGCGGAGGACGACCGTGACGGGGAGGTCGCGGTAGACCTGCTGCAGCTGGGCGGACAGGGAGGGGTCGAGCATTCGCGTCCTCGCTCTTCCGTGCTCTTCCGGGACGGTTCCGTGGCGGGTGCGGGACGAGGGGCCGGGCCTCGCGGCCCGGGCCCCGTCGTCCGCGCGGGCCGGGGGTCAGATCTTGCCGACGAGGTCGAGGCTCGGCTTGAGGGTCTCGGCGCCCGGGGTCCACTTGGCGGGGCAGACCTCGCCGTCGTGGCCGGCGACGTACTGGGCCGCCTGCACCTTGCGGAGGAGCTCCTTGGCGTCGCGGCCGATCCCGAGGTCGTGGATCTCGGCGACCTTGACCTTCCCCTCCGGGTTCACGACGAACGTGCCGCGCAGGGAGAGGCCGGCCTCGTCGATGTGGACGCCGAAGCCCTTCGAGAGGACGTGCGTCGGGTCGGCCAGCATCGGGTACTTGATCTTCTTGATCGTCTCGGAGGCGTCGTGCCACGCCTTGTGGACGAAGTGGGTGTCGGTCGAGACGGAGTAGATCTCCACGCCGATCTTCTTGAACTCGGCGTAGGTGTCGGCGAGGTCGCCGAGCTCGGTCGGGCAGACGAACGTGAAGTCCGCCGGGTAGAAGAAGAAGACCGACCACTTGCCGGCGAGGTCCTTGTTCGAGACCTCGGTGAACTTCCCGTTGTGGTAGGCCTGCACCTTGAACTCGGGGATCTGGCTGTTGATGACGGGCATGTCTTTCTCCTTGTATTGGCCGCGAAGGCCATCTGGATCGTACCTTAGACCGTGTCTAATCTATCTCGAAAGCTCCAAAAAGGAAAGCCCTTGAGCGAGGAAATCCAGCAGGCGACGGCGGAAACCCGGTCGGTCTGGACTGCGCCGGGCTCTCTCCCCTCGCCCGCGGACTCCTGGACGGCCGGACCGTCGCCTCTACGGCGCCGCGCCGGACGAGGATTGGAGCGACCTTCCGCGTCCTCTCGTCCCTCGGGCACCCCGCTAGGGACCGGCCGGGGCGGGCTCCGGCGGATAGAGCAGCAGCCCGAGGTGCTCGCCGTAGTCGAGGCTCGGCGGGAAGCTCGCCACGAGCCGGAAGGGGGGAGGGAGCGGCGGGACCGGCGCGTTCGGGGGGAGGACCGCGACGAAGACGAGCGGCTTCCCGACGTGCCGCGACATGGCCGCCGTCCAGCCGAGCATCCCCCTCTGGTCGAGCAGCGGGAAGTAGGTCGGCTCACCGTAGTGCCTCCAGTAACGGTCCAGGCTCCCCGTCCGGGGGTCGAAGGCCCGTCCCTCGGGAAGGTGGAGGAGCACCGGCTGCACCGCGTCGATGTCCCACGTGTAGAGCTGCGTCCCCCCCTCGCCCGCGACCACGTTCAGGCCGACGATCGGGTACGGGTCGAGGCGCTCGTCCTGTATGCGCCGAGCCACGGCGGGACCGTTCGAGTAGGGAAGGCGCAGGTCCTCCCAGACCGCGTAGGCGCCGACGAGAGCCTGGAGGGCCAGCACTCCCCCGACGAACGTGGAGCGCCACCCCGGGAGCGCCGGAGCGAGCCAGACGCAGAGGAGGAAGGAGACCAGGTACAACCCGTGGTGCCATCGGTGGCCGACGTAGAAGAGCGCGCAGACGGCCGCTACCACGGCGACGAGGAGAGCGTACGTCGCCAGCTCGCGCCGCACACGGAGCAGGACCAGCCAGCTGGCGGCGAAGATGGCGAGGCCGAGCGGCAGCTGCCAGGCCGTCTGGCCGAAGAGCCCGAAGTTGGGCACGAAGCCGTTCGCGAAGCCCTGCAACACTTCCCGCGCGCTCGAGGCCCGCAGTCCTGCCGCACCGGTGCTGCCGGGAACGACCTGCCACGCCCCGAGGAGCAAGCTGAGGACGACCGCTCCCGCGGCGGCACGGCTCTTCGCGTCCCGCACGCCCGCCTCCACCAGCTCCCGGACGAGCAGGACCGAGGCCACGGCCATCGCCACGACGTGCACCTGCGCGAGAGCCGCGAGGACGAGGAGCCGCGCGGCGCGCCGCTGCGGGCGCGCGACGGCGAGGTCGGCGTACAGGCAGACGAGGAAGAGGAGGAGCGAGTAGTTCCTCGCGACGACGCCGTACTGGAACAGCGGGAAGAACCCGACCGAGAAGAGGAGCCTCTGCCACGCGGGGACCGGGGCCGACCGGGCGAAGAGCGCGACGGCCGCCAGCGAGAACCCCAGGTTCGTCAGCGACAGGAGGAGCGGTGAGGAGCCGAGCTGGCGGAGCGCGTAAGCGAGCAGGTAGTAGAGCGCCGGATGGCCGCTCGAGCCGATCTCGTCGAGGAGCCGTCCCACGGAAGGGCTCGCCCCGACGAGGAGCCAGGTGTAGGCCTCGTCGCGCCACCACTCGTGGCGCAGCACGGCCAGAGCGCCGACGGACCCGGCGAGCCCGACCGCGAGGAGGGGCAGGCTCGGGCGCCGGCTGCCCGGGCTCGGAAGTACGGCTCCGGGAACGACCGCAGGCATCGGAGCGGGATACTACCCTCGCCCGCGCGCCTCCCGGCGCGACGCGCGTCAGTCCCCCGCGGGCCGTCCCAGCAGGAAGCCCTGGCCGAGGTCGACGCCGAGGCGCTTCAGCTCCGCCAGCTCCTCCTCGCGCTCGATCCCCTCGGCGACGGTCTTGGCGTCCGTCCGCCGCGCCAGGCCGACGAGCATCTCGACGACGTCCCGCTTGATCGGGTCCTGGTCCAGGCCCGACACGAGGGTGTTGGCGATCTTCAGGAACGCGGGGCGCAGCTCGGCGATCGACTGGAGCGAGGCGTAGCCCGACCCGGCGTCGTCGATGGCGATCCGGAAGCCGAGCCCCCGCAGGACGGAGACGCTCTCGCGGAAGAGCTCGAAGTCGCGGATGGCGGCCCGCTCGGTGATCTCCAGGACCACCGGGGACCCCAGGTCGACGAGCGGGGCGAGGATCTCGTGCCCGCGCACCTTCAGCTCGTGGACGACGCCCGCCTCCACGTTCACGAAGAGCATCCCCTTGCCCTTGGCGGCGAAGCGGCGCGCCGAGGAGGCGATGCAGATCCGCTCGAGCGCCCAGGCGGCGTCGGCGTGCAGGGCGTAGTCGAAGAGGAAGTCCGGGCTCTCGAAGGCGCTCCCCACGGGGCCGCGCGAGAGGGCTTCGTGCGCGACGACCTTCCCCGTCTTCAGGTCGACGATCGGCTGGAAGAGCGTGTCGATCCGGCGCCGGGAGATGACCTCCTCGAACTGCTCCTTCAGGAGGGCGCCCCGCTCCTCCTCCTTCGTCGAGACGACGAGGAGGGCCTCGCGAAGCGCCCGGTAGACGAGCCGCTCGAGCCGCACCTGCGGGTGGTAGCGGATGCGGGCGTGGCCGACGTGCGACCCGACGGGGCGGTGGATCCGGTCGCGGAAGCGCTCGGAGAGCTGCTCGCGGAGCGTCTCCTCGAGCTGCATCGCCTTGCGCCGCAGCCGGTCGAGGACCTCCTCGGCTCCGAGCCCGCCGGGGAGGGAGAGGAAGACGTACAGCTCCGCCCCCGAGGGGCGCCCGATCGCCAGGAGGTCCTCGGTGGACAGGAGCGTCCCGAGCATCCTCTTCAGCGCGCGGGCGGACTCGTGGAGGACCTCGTCGAAGACCTCCCAGCCGTACGTGTCCTCGACGTGCGAGTACTTCTCGACGTCGACGTACAGGACGCCGACCTGCTGGTCGACGAGGAGGCGGTCGCGGAGCGCGTCGACGACGAGCGGGAGCGTCGGCAGCTCGGTGACGGCGTCGAAGAGGACGTTGCGGCTCCTGACCTCGCTGGCCGACTCCGGGAAGAGGGCGCCGCGCGGCGGGGGCGGCCCCTCGACCAGCCGGCCGACCGTCGCCAGGAGGTTGGCCCTGGTGAACGGCTTCGTGACGAAGTCGTCGGCCCCGGCCTGCATTCCGGTGATGAGGTCCTTGATCTCGGACTTGACGGTGAGCATGACGACCGGGATCGCGGAGGTCTCCGGGAGGTTCTTGAGCGTCGAGCAGACCTCCCAGCCCGAGAGCTGCGGCATCATGACGTCGAGCAGGATCAGCGACGGGTGCCGGCCGGTCGCCAGCTTCAGGCCCTCGTTGCCGGAGGTGGCCGAGAGGACGGCGTACCCCGCCCCCTCCAGGAGGGCCTTCACCACGAGGAGGATCTCCTCGTCGTCGTCGATGACCAGGACCGTCCGCTCCGCCACCCTTGCCCTCCTCAGAACGTCACGTCGGCGTCGGAGTCCGCCGGCGCGTCGGCCGCCAGCTCCTCGACGACGACCTTCTCCACCCGCGACAGCCTCGGCCCCTCCCACAGGAACGCCTCGAGGCGCTCCAGGGCGTGGAGCGGCCCGCGAGCCTCGACCACGACGCCGCCGTCGAGGAGGTTCGAGGCCCCGCCCGACAGGCCGAGGCTCCGGGCCGCCCGGGCCGCGAAGACCCGGTAGCCCACCCCCTGCACCCGCCCCGTGACGAGGAACCGCCGGCCAGAGGGCTCCCAGCCGCTGCTCATCCTTTCGCCCCCGCGCGGGGGGCGCCCGCGAAGCCGAACTTCCCGACGAGCGGGACGAAGGCCACCTCCCCGGCGTCCTCGGTCCGCGTCCGCCCGTTCGGGAGGCGCTTGACGAGGAGGAGGCGCTGCGCCTCGGGCGGTCCGACGGGGACGACGAGGCGCCCGGTGGGCGACAGCTGGGCCAGGAGCGGCTCGGGCACCTCGGGCGCCGCCGCCGAGACGACGATCCCGTCGTACGGCGCGTGCTCGCGCCAGCCGTACGTGCCGTCGAAGACGTGGAGCGTGACGTTGCGGACCCCGAGCGAGGCGAGCGTTCGCTGCGCCGAGGCCGAGAGCTCGGCGATCCGCTCCACCGAGAAGACGTGCCGGCAGACGGAGGCCAGGATCGCGGTCTGGTAGCCCGAGCCGGTCCCCACCTCCAGGACGCGCGAGCCTTCCCGGAGGGCCAGGAGCGAGGCGGCCCGGGCCACGTTCGCCGGCTGCGTGGCGGTCTGGCCCAGGCCGATCGGGAGCGCGTGGTCGCCGTAGGCCGCCCCGGCGAACGTGGCGGGGACGAAGAGGTGCCGCGGGACCGTCTCGAACGCCGTCCGGAGCGCCGGGTCCTCCAGGAGGCCGGCCTCGGCCAGCCGCCGGACCATGGCGCGCCGCTCCTCGGCGCCCGCCCTCGCCGCGCGGGCCGTCTCGGCGTCGACGGGCTTCACCGGACGATTGTACCGGCGCGCCGTCAGCCCCTCTCGAGCCGCTCCCGGATCTCCTCGAGGCGCTGCAGCGCCCGGTGGTCGGTCATGTCGAGGTGGAGCGGCGTCAGCGAGACCCAGCCGTCGGCCACGGCCTCGAGGTCGGTCCCGTCGGCGGGAGTGTCGATGTGATATCCGCCGATCCAGTAGTAGGGCCGGCCCCGCGGGTCGAGCTTCTGGACGACGCTGTCCTCGTACCGCCTCTTCCCCAGCCGCGTCGGGCGGATCCCCTTCGGATTCCCGGGCGGGACGTTGACGTTCCAGAGGGTCTCCGCCGGGAGCGGGTGCTCCATCGCGATCCGCATCACCCGCCCGGCGATCCTCTCGGCCTCGGTGAAGTCCGGGACGGCGCCCGAGTCGTCGCGGCGGTAGTCGAGCGAGAAGGCGATCGACCTCACGCCGAGGAGGGTCCCCTCGAACGCCGCGGCGACGGTCCCCGAGTACGTGACGTCGTCCCCGAGGTTCGGGCCGGCGTTGATCCCGGAGAAGACGAAGTCCGGAGGGGTCTTCGCCAGGATGCTCTTCAGGGCGAGGTTCACGCAGTCGGTCGGCGTCCCGTCCACGGTGAAGCGCCGCTCCCCTGCCGGCGAGATCCGCAGCGGCCGGTGCATCGTCAGCGAGTGGGACGAGGCGCTCTGCTCCCGGTCGGGGGCCACGACGTAGGTCTCGAAGCCTGCCTCGGCCGCGGCCCGCTCCAGCGCCGCCAGGCCCGGGGCGAAGATGCCGTCGTCGTTGGAGATCAGGGCCCTCACGGCCTCCTCCCGGCGGAGGGGCCGTCGTAGACGACCTTGTTCCGCTCCGTCTCGTGGAGGACGAGGCGGACGAGGCGCGCCGGCGAGACCTCAGGGGCGATCTCCTCCCAGAACTTCACCGCCAGGTTCTCGGCCGTCGGGATGACGCCGGAGAGGAACGGCACGTCGGTGTTCAGGTTGCGGCAGTCGCAGCGCTTCACGACCCGCTCGGAGACGATCCGCTTCAGGTCCTTGAAGTCCAGGATCCAGCCCGTCTCGGGCTCGAGCGGCCCCTCGACGGTCACCTCCAGCTCGTAGGTGTGGCCGTGCCCGTGCGGGTTGTTGCACTTCCCGAAGACGTCGCGGTTCCAGCCGGCGTCCCGGGCGTCGTTGTGCAGGCGGTGGGCGGCGCTGAACGTCGAGCGCGAGGTGATGCGGACGAGGGGCTCGGTCACTTCGTGGGGTCTCCTGGGGCCCGGGGCGCGGCGCTCCCGGGCGGGGGGCGATGTTACCGGAGCGGAACCGGAGCCGCGGGCGGCAGGTGGCCGGCAGCGGGCGGCGGGCCGGGGCGCTACCATCCCCGCCCGATGGACGAGAACCTGAGGGCCCGCGCCCTCTCCTGGATCTCCGCCGACCCCGACCCCGCGACCGCCTCCGAGATGGAGGCCCTCCTGGCCTCTTCGGACGAGGCCGCCCTGAGGGACCGCCTCGACGCGCGGCTCCAGTTCGGGACCGCCGGCCTGCGCGGCCTCCTGGGCGCCGGGCCGAACCGGATGAACCGGGCCGTCGTCCGCCAGGCCACGGCCGGCGTCGCCCGCCACCTGCTGGCCACCGTCCCGTCCGCCCGGGAGCGGGGCGTCGTCGTCGCCCGCGACGCCCGCAGGGGGAGCGACGTCTTCGCCCGCGACGTCGCCTCGGTCCTGGCCGGGCACGGCATCCCGGCCCTCGTCTTCCCCGACCGGGCCCCGACCCCGCTCGGGGCGTTCGCCTGCGTCCGTCGGGGGGCCGCGGCCGCCGTCGTCGTGACGGCCAGCCACAACCCGCCCGAGTACAACGGCTACAAGGTCTACTGGGGCAACGGCGCGCAGATCGTCCCCCCCACCGACGCCGGGATCGCCGCGGCGATCGAGGCGGCCGGCCCCGCCGCGTCCCTCCCCTTCCTCCCCGAGGAGGAGGCCCGGGCGAAGGGCCTCTGGCGGGACCTGGGCGAGGACGTGGGGAGGTCGTACCTCGACGCGATCGGCTCCCTCGTCCTCGGGGACGGGAAGGGGCGCGACCTCGGGATCGTCTACACCGCGATGCACGGCGTGGGCGGGGAGTGGGCCCTCTCGGCCCTCTCGGCCGCGGGCTTCTCGCGCGTGTTCCCCGTCCCGGGCCAGCAGGAGCCGGACGGGCGCTTCCCGACGGTCCGCTTCCCGAACCCCGAGGAGCCGGGGGCCCTCGACCTGGCGCTCGCGCTCGCCGAGGAGAAGGGCGCCGACCTCCTCCTCGCCAACGACCCCGACGCCGATCGCCTCGCCGCCGGGGCCCGCGACCGCGACGGCAGGATGCGGCTCTTCTCCGGCAACGAGGTCGGCGTCCTCCTCGGGCACGACCGCCTCGTCTCGGGTCCGCGCGGAAGCAGGCCCCCGCTCGTCCTGACGACGATCGTCTCCTCGTCCCAGCTGGGGAAGGTCGCCCGCGACCTCGGCGCCCGGTACGCCGAGACGCTGACCGGCTTCAAGTGGATCATGAACCGGGCGCTCGCGCTCGAGGCCGAAGAGGGGCTCGCGTGCGTCTTCGCCTGCGAGGAGGCGCTCGGCTACTGCGTGGGCGACGTCGTCCGCGACAAGGACGGCCTGTCGGCCGCGCTCGCCTTCGCCGACCTCGCGGCCCGCTGCCGTGCCGAGGGACAGACGGTCTGGGACCGGCTGGAGGAGGTCCAGCGCCGTCACGGCCTCTTCCTCTCGGCGCAGAAGAGCGTCGTCCTCCCCGGCTCCGAGGGGGCGGCCGCGATCCGCGGAGTGATGGCAGCCTTCCGCTCGCGGCCGCCGCGCGCCCTCGGCGGCTCGGACGTGGCCGCCACCCGCGACTACGAGGCCGGCGTCCTGCGCTCGGGCGGAAAGGAGACGCCGCTCGGCCTCCCCTCCTCCGACGTCCTGGCCTTCGAGCTGGCGGACGGCTCGCGCGTGACGCTCCGTCCCTCCGGCACCGAGCCGAAGATCAAGTACTACTTCGAGGCGGTCGAGGCGCCCGCCGAGGGCGAGCCGCTCGCGACGGCGCGCGATCGAGGCCAGGCCCGGCTCGACGCCCTCGTGGCCGACTTCCTCGCCCTGGCCAGGGACCGCGGCCAGCCTGGGTGAGAGGCGGGGTCGAAGCGCCGGCCCGCGCGGCTCGACGACGCGATCCCGGGGATTCAGCGCGTGCGCCGCGCGGCGGCACGGCCTCAGGCTGCGCACGGGCTGCTCGCCAGGATCCTGCGTGAGCCGTCGGAGCAAGACATGAACCGTTTGATTCATGGACGCTGCGCCCGGATAGGGCTAGAACCGCGCCCCGAGATCAACCGTCTGAGGTGAAAGATCCGATGCCCTCGCTCAGATCCGCGTCCAGAACCCTCGTCTCCCTGCTTCTCTCCCTCGCCCCGTTCGCTGCCACCGCGCAGATCCTGGACCGACCCGACGAGATGCTGCCGGGGTTCAAGGCGAACCAGGTCTACTCCTCGTCGGGGATCGA
>RHKY01000100.1 GCA_008363385.1 Acidobacteriota bacterium
GCGGACGAGGTCGGCGGCGCGGGTGAAGGCGACGCGGAAGCGCCTCCGGGCGGCCTCCACGCCCAGGGCGATGGCCAGGTGAGTCTTGCCGGTCCCGATCGGGCCGGCCAGGCAGAGGTCCTCGTGGCGCTCGATCCACTCGCCGCGGGACAGTTCCAGGACCTTCGGCCTGGAGACGCCCTGCAGGGCCTCCCAGTCGATCTGCTCGAGGGTCTTCAGGTCGGGGAAGCGGGCGTCCTTGAGGCGGTGGGCGATGGCCTTCTCGCCACGGGAGCGGACCTCGGCCTCGAGGAGCTCCTTGAGGAAGTCCTGGTACGGCCAGCCGTCCTTCTCGGCCTGACGGCAGAGGGCCGGGTACTCCCTGACGACGGCCGGGAGCTTCAGGAGCCGGCCGTACTGCTGCAGGACGGCCTGGTGAGGGGTGGCGGTCACTGGAGCCACCCCTGGCCCAGGAGGCGGTCGTAGGCGGCCGCCAGGCCGCTCTCGACCTGGACGCCGGCCAGGGCGGCCGGCACGACGACGGCTGGGGCGTCGGGGACGGGCGCGCCCACCCCGAGGCCGAGCAGGTCTAGCGGCTCACGGGCGACGGCCACGGCCACGGCGCCCCGGACAGTCTCCAGACCCCGGTCCCGGATGGCCCCGAGGACGACGGAGAGGACCCGCGCCGCATCCAGCTCGTCGCGATCGCCCAGGAGACGCCGCCACAGAAGACCGAAAGGCTCGCCCAGCTCGGCCAGGAGCTCGGGAGCCACCTGCCGCAGGGCCTGCGGCTTCTTGGAGAGCTGCCGGAGGTAGTGGACGTAACACACCTGCCGGCCCCTTCGACGCCGGGGATGGACCGTCTCCTCCCCGTGCCGGGCGATCGTCACCTCCGAGGGACCCACCAGGGCCAGGACGGTGGACCGGGCCCACTCCTCGGGGACCGAGTACTCGGCCCCGTCCACCTTCACCAGCGCCCGGCTGCTGGCCTCCACGAACCGCTTCTGCCTCGCCTCGAAGGCCGTCCCGGGAAGAGGGCTCAGACAGACCCGCTCCCTCTCGAATCGCTCGGCCACGCTCGGCTCGGCTCCCAACCGCCGCTCGGCCTGCCGATCCAGGTCTTCTCGCAGTCCCGCCGAGATCGCCGCCAAGCTCTCCCCCCGGGGAACCGGCACGAAGTGCTGCAGCCGGATCCCCCGGCCCCGTCCCTCCACGCCCCCCTTGTCGTGTCCTTCGCCCACCCGCGCGAAGCTCGCCTCGTAGGCGTAGTGGCTCACCAGGGCCAGGAACCGGTCCGCCAGCACCCGCAAGCCCCCCACCCGCCGCTTCACCGCGGCGGTCAGGTTGTCGTAGGCGATCCGCCTGGGCACCCCGCCGAACGCCTCGAAGGCCCGCACGTGAGCGTCCAGGAACGACACCTGGTCGCACCGCTCGTACACGTACGCGAAGTCCTTCCCCGACGCCATCAGCCGCATCAGGAACTTCCACGCCTTCTTCCGCTCGCCCCCCACCTCCACCGTCACCTCGAAGAAGTCCACCTCCGCAAGCTCGCCCGGCCGGTACACCAGCGGGACGTACACCTCCGCCGCCTGGCGACGCCGCTCGGCCAGGTACGCCTTCACCGTCGTCGCCCCCACGACGTACCCCTGCTCGAGCAGCTCCCGGTGCACGCGACTGGCCGTCACCCGCTGCTTCTGCGTCGTCCGCCCCGCCCAGGACTCCAGCACCGCCTCGATCGCCGGCCCCACCCGATCGCTCACCGGCCGCGCCCGCGGGGCCCTCTCCACCCGCCTCGGCTCCGACTCCTTCAGGTACTTGGCCACCGTCTTCCGGGCGATCCCGAGCTCCCGGGCGACTCGGCGGGCGCTCTGGCCCTCCACCAGGACCTTGTGCCGGATAACATGTACGCGATCCATCCTCAGCATCCTTCTTCCGGTCCCTACTACTTTCCGAGCGGCGGGACCAGAGCACGATGCTGGCGCTGGCCCGCGCGCGCTGAAGGTACTTGCCGCGGACGCCGCCCTTGAGCTTCGAGAGGTCGTACTCGGCACGGAGGTCGTCGGGGGAACGCTTACGGGCCTTCTGTGTAGCCATGTGCTTCTCGTTTCGTGGCCCGACGGGCACTGATGATGCGAACCTCGGAGCGGACATCTGCGTGCGCGATGGCGAGGACGCGACCGCGGGCGGACATGCCGAACGTGAGGAAGCGCTGCTCGAGCGTTGAGTGGTCAGGGTCGGGGTAGGTCAAAGCGAGTGGGGCGTGGAAGACAGTGGCAGCCTCCTGAGAGCTGACTCCGTGCTTCCGGAGATTTGGGGCGGCCTTCCGCGGGTCCCACTGGTACACGACGTAAGTCCAGCGGATGGGCGAGCCAGCCTAACCGTGGGCGTCAGCGGCGAGCGAGCGCAGCAAAGTCCGCTGCACGCCGGGTTAGACCCCGCCCGCGTGAGAGGCGGCTGGGCGAGTCTTGGCGCTGGCTCTCGGAAGCTCTTCGCGAATGACGCGGCGCAGGATCTCCTCAAGGGGCTCCTTGCGACGCCGGATGTGCTCGGCGAGGGCCGCGTTGATGAGCGTCTGATAGTTGCCGCCGCCAGCCGCATGAACCTGCGCCTTGAACCACTCGAGAATGGAGTCATCGAGGCGGATAGTGATGCGGGTCTTGCCGGGGGGAAGGGGATCGACGGCGCCTCGCTTAGCCTTGCTGAAATCATACTCACGCTTCATGGCTGATCCTCGTACTGGCGCCTCTCGTGAGGCGTGGCCTTGCGAGCCGAGATGATGCGGATCTTCGTGCCGCGGCGGACGTAACAGACGACGAGGAGCCGACCGACTGCGTCCACGCCTAGGGTGAGGCGACGCGCCTCGAACGGATGATCGTCATCGCGGGTTGCTGCGAGCGGGTCGGAAAGAACAGATGCCGCGTCGGCAAAGTCGACCCCGTGTTTCCTGAGGTTGACCGCGGCCTTCGCGGGGTCCCATTCGTACTCCACGGCACGAGTATATGCACGGGCGTACACACCACGCAAGAGCTGAGACGCAGGGGTCTAACCGACGCATCAGCTGCGAGCGAAGCGAGTCAGCTGCATGCCGGGTTAGACGCGGGGGTTGCGAAGGATGGCACGCACGAATCGGCGAAAGCTCTCTTCGATGCGCCGCTTCCCTTCGATGGTGTTCTCGTAAAACAGCGTGCGAAAGGGCGAGACATCGAATGGCAACTGGGTGCCGTGCTCGGCGACGAGGATGGTGGGCTTGTTCAGGGCGTGTGCGTAGCCCACCTCGTAGTAGACGTTGGGATTCGTGGGTGTGATCTCAGCAACGACGAAATGGGCATCGGAGATTTGCCGGGCAATATCCGTGAGAATCATTCCCGGCCCCGCCACGTCGTCGGCTCGCTCAGCGTCTACACCCTCCGACTCGCAGACCGGGCTGAGGACCTCGCTGAAGAGCTCGTTGTACGGCTTCGAGTATTGCATTACGACGAAGGCCCTTGGGCGTCGGGGAGACACATTGAACCCGGCAATGTGGATCGGCGAGACGTCCGAGCACCAGACACCCACCTGCCCCTCCGGGGGAACAATAGGCAGGGTCGTTCGGATCACCTCGACGTTGTCCACTGTGAGAGCTAAGTGCGAACCGGCGAGCGAGACAGAAACTGTATAGTCCAGGCCCGACTTGAGATTGCTACGATCACCGGCTGACGCAAGGTGCTGCCAGGAACCGATGAAGCCTCGGACTGAGAATAGCCCGCCGGCGCCGAGGCCTGCAGTGAGGAAGGCCGGGCCGCTCGGATGGTCCGGCTGATACGCGAGGAGGATGTCGCACGCGCTGTAGTCCGAAACGCTTTCGAAACGCACGCGCGCGGACACTGTGCCAGCAGACAGCCGTTGACTTGAGATCAGGTTCCCGAGGGCGGGACCGGGTGCCTCGCGAAACGGCACGACCTCGCCGTGGAAGAGGATCCCCTCGAGAGTGACAGTGTAGCGACCCAGAAGAGGCTGCCAGTCCATTGGAGTCTCCTGTTTACGACGGGTAGCGCGAGCTACCCTCTGCCTTCAGTGCCGAGCGCAGCGCAGCGGGCCCACTTGCAGGGCTTAGCAGAGCCGTATTCACCGGGCGAGTCGGGCCGGAGGTACGCTTCGTCGGATTCGCTGCCGGGCGCCTCCAGGTAAGACGGCGAGGTAGTACGAGACAAAAGCCGGCTTCGGGATCGAGAGCAGTCGTGATGTCGTCGTACCAAGCCTGGGCCGGCGGCCATTCTCGGCGATCGCTCCGCAGGGAGGCAGGCTGATCTGGTTCTCGTTCTCGTCCGCACGCCGCCGTCTGCCCGCTGTGATGTTCAGCGACGTGCGCGTCGAAACGGAACTCGAAGGAGGAACCAGATTGCTCCACCAAGCCCCGCAAGTTCCCACCGCTTTGCGGCACTCAGCTCAAGCTCGGGAATCTGCCAGGCAAAGCAAAGAAGAAGCCAGATCACGAACGGGAGGTCATACCACCTGAGCCTCGTCTTCGGCTCGTTGCCGGCACCTTTGGCTTCGATGACCTGCTCGAAGAAGTCGGGTTGGATAGACAGTTGTCTGCGCAGGCGAGGGTACTTGTCCAGGAAGGGAAGGACTCGTCTGAGGAAGCCGGGGGGGTCAGGTGGAACGAACGACCTTAAGCGCTGGCCGACGGTAGCCGGCAATGCAAGCTCGCCGGGTAGCAATCCGACGCGCACGTAGCGGAGTGCGTCGCGATCCGCCTGGACTATGGGCGCACCGGTGAGGACAACGTTGGTTCGCCTGCGAGGATCACCATCCTCGACCGGGAGTCCATAGGCACGAAAGAGTACATCGAGACCGACTCCAGCACCTGGGGCGACCCAATCGGTTCCTCGCTTCGAAGCCATAGGCGAATCATCACTCTGACGTTGCCGGCGATCAAGATGCCGGATTGGAAAGCACCGCTACGCGACTGGGCCCGAGTGCGTCGGGGCGCGCGAGCGGCGAGAGCGACAGCGCGATGCTCGGGAGACTGCTGCCCGTTAGCCAAGCGCGTAAAGCGATCTGCGAGCTGGCCGGCGATGGAGCGCCCATGCCGAAGCGACTCGCAGCTGGCTTGACGCGCGAACCGGCCCTCGGAGACCCAGAGCGCGTGGTTGCAGGTGCCGTCTAACGGAACGGCGTTCAGCGGCGAGCGGCGCGAGTCCGCTGCAATGATGAAATGGACTCCTCCGGGGCGCCTGATCGGCATCGAGGTACCAAGGCGTCCGATGTCCTGGAGGGACAAGCGGAAAGGAGGAGTCCGTGAAGAAGCATACGACGATCGCGGTGGACATCGCCAAGAACGTGTACGAGGTGGCGGTGTCGGAGGGGCCGGGGCGAGTGAAGGAGCGTCGGAGGCTTTCGCGAGGGCAGATGCGGAGGTTCCTGGCGAGCCGGAGCCCGTCGAGGGTGGTGATGGAGGCGTGCGGGACGGCGCACGCGCTGGGGCGGGAGCTGCAGGGCTACGGGCACGAGGCAGTGCTGCTGCCGCCGGGGCAGGTGAGACGGTACGTGCTGCGGAACAAGACGGACCGGACGGACACGAAAGGGCTGCTGGAAGCGGACCGGAACGAGGAGATCGTGCCGGTGCCGGTGAAGACGGAGGGACAGCAGGCGCTGGTGGCGGTGCATCGGATGCGGTCGGGATGGAAGGCGACGCGGACGGCGCGGCTGAACGCGATTCGGGGGCTGTTGAGGGAGTTCGGGATAGCGGTGCCGGTGGGGGCGACGAGAGTGCTGCCGGCGTTGAGGGAAGCGATGGCGGCGGGCCGAGTTCCGGGCACGCTCGAGGGGATGCTGTTGTCGGCCGCGGCGGAGGTCCGGGAGCTGGAGGCGCGAACGGCGGAGGCCGAGGAGACGCTGAAGAGGATGGCCGCGGAGCTGGGCGCGGCCGAGCGGCTGCAGACGGTTCCGGGGATCGGGTTGCTGACCGCTACAGCGTTGATCGGGTCGGTCGGGGAACCCGGCCGATTCCGCTCCGGACGGAAGCTGGCTTCGTTCCTGGGGCTGGTGCCGCGTGAGCACTCCAGCGGGGAGCGGCGGCGACTGGGATCCATCACGAAGCGCGGGGACACGTACGTTCGAATGCTCCTGACGCACGGGGCCCGATCGGTCCTGCGCGCCGCGTCCCGGCGCAAGACGAA